>CAIKDP010000238.1 GCA_903826205.1 Akkermansiaceae bacterium | reverse complement strand
CGTGCGACCCCAGGCTTCGGCGAAGGCGTCGATATAACTGTAATAGGCCGCAGTTTGCTCCTCACCGGCGAGTTTGAACTTGTAGCCGACAAGCAACTTGGCCAGATCGAGTTTGCGCTCGGCGATGACCTTTGGCACCGCACTGCCCCAGTCGCCCTGGGTTTCCGGCTCATCATAGAAGTAGCCGGTGATGGTTTTCCCGAAGTCGGCCTTGAAGCGGTCGTAGTGCGGTTGATAGACCGTCCTGATGAACCAATCAACGCACTCCGGGCTGGCACCGTCCACCGAGATATACCTTTGCTGGTCGCCCTTGTTGCCCTTGAACTTCCAGGTGAACTTCATGACGCACCACGCTCCGGCGGGGCTTTCCCAAACGAGCTTGCCATCCTTGATGTGGGAGGTCAGATCCATCAGGGATTGACCGTCGATGGCACCGCCATCGAGTTCCTTGCCGGCGACCACCGCGATGAGGTTGGCGTCACCGTAGGCGGCCTCATCCGCTTTGGCCGGCCCCTTGAGGTGGACAGCGGAAGCCTCCAACACCTTGCTGCCGAATTCCTTGGGAACCCGGCCTCCCATCATTTGGCTCGGCCACCAATAATCGTCATAAATGACCATCGTGAGATTGTTCTTGCGGGCAAAATCCAGGTTGATGCCCAGATCGCGATACCAACCCTCGCCCAGCCAATCCTTGTGCGGGCGGGGCTCGGCGGTGAAGCTGCCATTGCCGCCATCCACCACGTTTTTCAACTCGGTTTCCAACTGCTCGCGGGTCTCGTCGCCGTGCATCCAGAACAAGGGCCCCGTCAAACGCCGCGCCTCCGGCGGCAAGCTGCGGAATTGTTGTTCGGTCTGGGAGATTTCAGCTTGGGCCAGCGCGCTATGGGCGCCCGCGAGTGCCACTGCGCCGGCGATCAAACATTGGTAATGCAGGTGTTTCATAAAGGTCTTGATTGATATTCGGCTCATGCCGCAGCGCGATGAATTCGACGCCCAGAAAGCGCCGCCCACCCAGCCGGCCTCACCAGCCTACGACGTCGCTATCCACACTGTCAACCCCCGCACCCTGCCCCACCCGGGCGCCCTGCCCCTCCCGCGCACCCCAACGACCACCGCGCGCGCGCAACACTCGACATATCAACCCACCAACTGACAATGTATTGTGACGGGCGTCCAAATTTATTGTCGATCCAAGAGCACTCGGGATTTGAAGGATACCCATAGGGGACAACGATTGGTGCTGACTTTTGACTCCGCTTGAACCCATCCTTTTTTGCAATAGATTTGGACGGTCGTCCAAATCTATTGTTATTGATGCACGCCGTTTCGGGTGGGCTTTATGGCGGGCATGGCATGTGACATGACCATGATTTTGCGAGCGCACGGGGGCCATGCGTGTATAGTCCGGGGATGAAATATCTGTTTTTAGCGCTCGTGCTTGCGCTGCCGCTAGCGGCACAGGACCTGCCGTCCATGCCTGCCATGCAATCCGCTGCGGCCGCCTTTCTGGGATCCCTCGACGAGGCCCGGCGCGACATTGCCACATTCCCCTTTGATGCCGACGCACGGGAAAACTTCCGCTTCACGCCGCAGACGCGCAGCGGCCTGCCGCTCAAGGCAATGAACGCGGCCCAGCGCGCCGCCACGATGAAGTTGCTGGATTCCGTGTTGAGTGACCAAGGCCAGCGCAAGGCGATGCAGATCATCACCCTCGAAGGGGTCCTGGCGGAGCTCGAGAAGAACCCTGGCTACCGCGATCCAGGCAAGTATCATGTTTCCCTCTTTGGCAAACCCGGGGACCCGGCAGGCTGGGGCTGGAAATTCGAAGGCCACCACCTGGCACTCAATTACACCGTCGTTGGCAACCAGCAAATCGCCGTCACCCCATCATTTTTCGGGGCCAATCCGGCACAAGTCCGTGCGGGCGACTCCCAAGGACTCCGTGTCCTCAAGGCCGAGGACGAACTCGCCCATGCCCTCGTCAACACCCTCCTTGCTGACGGCAAAACAGCGGTTGTTTTCAGCCGCCAAGCGCCCGCCGAGATTTTCAGCGCCGAAAACCGCACGACCACCGCGCTGGAACCCGTCGGCATCCCCGCCAGAGACATGTCGGCGCCGCAGAAAAAGGCGCTGCTTGAGCTCATCGCCGAATACACCGGACGCCACCGCCAGGATCTGGCCGAGGCCGATTTGCGAACAATCACCCAAGCCGGAATCGACGACATCCGCTTCGCTTGGGCTGGCGGCACCCAGCCCGGCGAGGCATGGTATTACCGCGTCCAAGGCCCGACTTTTCTGATGGAAGCCGCCAACACCCAGAACGACGCCAACCACATTCACACGACGTGGCGCGACTTTGCGGGTGACTTCGGCCGCGACGTTCTCGCCGAACACTACCGCCAGCACGAGGAGGATCACGGGAAACATTGACTCCGCTCATGCTCCGGACTTTGCCTTGGCCGATGGCCTGCCTGCCGCCGCGGGAGCACCCGGGATCACGGGCGTCGCCGGAGCCACCGGAAAATCATCCAGCAACAAGACCAATAGATTTTTTCCGGCCGGGCTGAGTGCGGCCTTGTCGCCGTCCCCTGTCACCAATCCGCGCGTGAGATAGCGCTGCGGCACTGTTGAGGACTGGACCTCAATCAGGGTCGGAGCCGGCACCAACTGTTGGCTGGGAGCGAAAGCCAGCGGCAGACCGGAGGCGCTGAAACTGATATCCCACGACACCGCACCCTCCGCAGAGCCATGCAGCAACCATGGATAACGGGTCAGCACATCCGGCTTGCCCTTCGCCGGCACGCGCACCTTGAAGGCCACCGGCGTGGCCGTCACAAACTGGCTGAATTGCAGCTCCGGGGTTTTCTTTTGTTCCAGGAAAAACCTCGCCACATCCACTCCTGATAGATTCATACCGTTGTACAACCCGTGGCAATTGGCCCCCTTGCCATTGGACTTGTGCCAATCCTCGTAGCGGGCGCTCATCATAAGCGTGAGTTCCAAATGCAGATGAGCCCGTGTGCGATTGAGCCCAACCCCGGTGAAACCCAGGCGCCCGAGCCCATCGCCCGCCTTCACCACGTCCCCTTCCTTGCAGGAAATATCGGCCAAATGCGCATAGAGCGAATACACCGACGAGTCCTCCCAGCGATGCTCCACCACCACGTATTTGCCGTAATTGCTGCGCCCGGCGAGCGGACTGACATGCACCACGGTGCCATCGGCGATGCTGGCCACCGGATCCAACGGCGTGCCCGCGCGATCCCGCTGCAGCGGCGCAATATCGATGCCTTCATGAAAATGCGTGAACACCACCTGACCATTCAGACGGATCGGTGAGCGCACATTCCCAAACATGCCGGCTTCCCATGCCTTGGTCGTCTCACCCTCGAAAGTCCGATCCACATACATGTAGAACTTTTCCGGTTCATCCGACAACAGGAAGTGATTTTCCGTGGGCAGGCACACGACCGGCGGCGCAGCCTGCAGCGCGCTGACACAACACATCACCAAGGCGCATAAGCGGTTCATAAATTCGGCGGGATTACTTGGTCTTCTTCTTTTTCTTGCCTTTGCCATCGTCGCCGATGCGCGGCATCGCCTTGTCGAAGAGCTTGACCTCCTCCAGCGTGAGACCCTTCCAGATGACAATAAACCCGTCTTCCACCGGCCCGTCGATCATCACACAATCGACAAACCTGCCATTGGCCTGAGCCAGCAAATACTTCCCTTGGCTCGAGATGCTCACGACGGCCAGATGCCGTTTGGCGCTGTCCTTGAGCTGGAAAACCACGCCAAATTCCTCGCCCATCCCCGAGGGAAACGGCCGGAACGCCACAATGTCCTTCATGGTGATTTCCGGACTGCGCAGGAAAAACGGCGGCTTGCCGTCATTCGTCTGCGAGAAAATCATCTTTGGATTGGAGCCCTCGTCGGTTTGCAGGTGAAAGGTGACCTTGCCGATCTCCTCCGCCTTGCCGCCCGCCTTCCCAGAAGGTGCAACCCCAAGGGTGAAAATAGCCGCCAGCGCCGCAATGCGTAGGTTCATGCGCGGACTAAAGCACATCCCACCCCACCTCAAAGCAAAATCGCCGGCTTTTGCGCGTTGACCGACACGTCGGTCTGGGGAATCCTCCCGCGCATGTTCATCGACCACATCCGAATTTCTGCCAAAGCCGGCGACGGTGGAGACGGCGTCGTCTCCTGGCGGCGCGAAAAATTCGTCCCTCGCGGCGGTCCGGATGGGGGTGATGGCGGCGGCGGCGGCGATGTCATCCTCATCGTTGATCCGTCAACGGACAATCTTCGCGCCTACCACTACGACCCGAAACTCCTCGCTGAAGACGGCAAGCCCGGTGGCGGCACCCGCAAAACCGGCCGTGCCGGCAAAAAAGTCATCGGCAAAGTCCCGCCTGGCACGGTCGTCTATCGCAGCAATGCCGCCACCCTGGCGGAGGCGGTGACTGCCGAGCGAAGTGATGAGGGCATCGACTTGGAGCCCATCGCCGACCTCACTGAAAACGGCCAGCAATTCATCCTCTGCCATGGTGGGGAGCCCGGCAGAGGCAACTGGAACTACAAAACCCCCACCAATCGCGCCCCCACGGAACACACTCTCGGCACCCCCGGCGAGCAAGGCATCTTCTACCTTGAACTGCGCCGCATCGCCGATGCCGGCTTGGTCGGCTTCCCTAATGCCGGCAAGTCGACCCTCCTCGGCAAGCTCTCCGCCGCCAAGCCCAAGGTGGCCTCCTACCCGTTCACCACCTTGCAGCCCACCGTCGGAGTCGTCGAGTTTCCCGGCTTCCGCCGTTGCACCGTCGCCGACATTCCCGGGCTCATCGAGGGGGCCCATGCCAACCGCGGCCTCGGCCATGAATTCCTCCGCCACATCACCCGCTGCCGCCTGCTTCTCTTCGTCGTCGACATCGCCGGCGTCGATGGCCGGGATCCGGTGTCCGATTTGGAAATTCTGCGCCGTGAAATCAAGGAATATGACGAGGACCTCGCCCGTTTCCCGTGGAAAGTTGTCGCCAACAAAATGGACCTGGAAAACGCCGCCGCCAACCTCGATGCATTCCGCCTGCGCTTCCCCAAGGTCGACATCATCCCGATTTCCGCCGACTTGGAAACCGGCCTTGATGATCTCCGCCAAATCCTCGACAACGAAGTCGGCCACCGCCGCTAAGAACCGTAGCTCTTCCGTAGCTGCGGCTTCCAGCCGCAGATCCCCCCTTCCCGTAGCTGCGGCTTCCAACCGCAGACCCCCTCTTCCCGTAGCTGCGGCTTCCAACCGCAGAGCTTTTCTTCCGCCACAACTCCCCCTCTTCCAACTCCCACCCCGCCGGCGCCGCATGCAACACCGCGACACCACCGATCCGATTGCCTGGGCCAGACGCGTCAACCGCGGCTGGTTTGTCCGCGGCGGATTGGACCAGACGACCGACGCTTGGCTCACCCATCTGGAACAAAGCGATCCGGACCGTCTCCTGGCGTCCTGTGATATTGCCCGCGCCTTGAGCCGCGGACCGGATCGCACCTTGGATCCCAAACCCTGGTTTTACGCAGGACTCTTCAGCCTGGCCACCGCGGTGGAAGCCCGCCACTATCTAACCAGCCACTGCTTCACCGCCGCCGCCATTCCCGTCCTCGCGCAAGACGCGGCCACGGCCGCCTTTGCCGCCGGCCTCGGTCCGGCCTCCCGCGAACTGCTCACCCGCGTGAGCGATGCGGCGCGCGACCAAGCCCGTGCGCATGGCTACCTGGAGCCCCGGACATGAGCCACGCGGGGTCAAGCCAGTGGTTTCAAGGCACGCCTGAGATTGGGGGTTGTCATCCCCATCCATCGAGTGCAAAATACCCCATGATCAAGGACGTCCGCCGCCTGCTGCTTGGCATCCCACTTTTGCTTGCCGTGGTCCACCTCAGTGGCTGCGACCGGCTGCGATCCTTGACCCATAAGCTCAAATCCGTCCCCGGCGGAATACCTGCCGCCACTTATGACTCCGGGCAAGTCACCGCCATCGACGCCTCCAGCTACGATGCGTTCGTGGCCCAGAAGAACAAGCTGGTCATCGTCGATTTTTACGCCGATTGGTGCGGTCCTTGCCGGATGCTGGGGCCCATGTTGGAAGCGGCCGCCGCGGCGCATCCGGCGGTGGTTTTTGTCGGCCGTCTCAACGTCGATCAAGCCAAGGAATTCGCCGCCGGAAAAGAAGTTCGGGGCATCCCGGACGTGCGCATTTTCAAAGATGGGCGCGAGGTGGATCGCTTTGTCGGCTGCCCGAGTGAGGCGGAGGTCTTGGCGAGAATCGCGACTCTGGCCGAGGGGATCACGCCGGTTGCGACCACGCCGGCCACGCCGGCGCAGACGCCTGCAGAGACAGTCAAACCGATGCCGAAGAACTGGATGCCGCCGGGAATGGAGAAGCGCTAGATCCCTTTCACCATGCTAGAAACCGACACCCGGGAAACCCTGCTGGAAGCCATCGAACTGACCCGCGAGTTCGATGGTGTCAAGGCGTTGGACCGCTTCAGCTTCAAACTGCGCCGCGGCGAAATCCTCGGCCTGCTAGGCGCCAATGGCGCGGGCAAAACCACCGCGATGAATTGCCTGCTGGGCCTCACCCTGCCCAGCTCCGGCCAACTCTTCGCCTTTGGCAAGGCGCTCCACAGCCACCGCATCGAAATCCTCCAGCGCTGCAACTTCTCCTCGTCCTATGCCAGCCTGCCCGGCAACCTCAAAGTCTGGCAAAACCTGCTCGTCTTCGCCCGCATCTACGGCGTGCCCCATCCGAAACAGAAAATCGCTTCTTTGTTAGAAATGCTTGAGGTGGGCCACCTGCGCAACCGCGTCACCGGCGAACTGTCCGCCGGGGAATCCACCCGCGTGAACCTGTGCAAGGCCTTTCTCAATGATCCGGAGCTGTTGATGCTCGACGAGCCGACCGCCAGCCTCGACCCCGACATCGCCGACAAGGTGCGCAAGGTCGTGCGCCGCGTGCAACGCGAGCGGGCCATCGGCATTCTCTACACCTCGCATAACATGCGCGATATCGAGGAAGTCTGCGACCGCGTGATCTTCCTGCACAAGGGCCGGATCGTGGCCGAGGGCACCCCCGGGGACATCGTGAAACGTTCCACCGAACAATCCCTGGAAAACGTGTTCATCAAGATCGCCCGCAGCGGGGATCTGGAAGACGCCGGTGACAAGGCACTCACCCCATGAACCTCCGCATCGTCAACGCGTTGCTCCATCTGCAATCTCAACTCTCAAATCTCAAATTTCAAATCCCGAAGACATGACGCCATGAACCTCCGCATCGTCAACGCGCTGCTCCTGCGCTATGTCTTCCTCTACACCCGCAGCCCCGTACGCCTCGTGGAAATGGTCTTCTGGCCGATCGTCGATTTGCTGGTGTGGGGGTTTCTAACGGTTTACTTGCGGCAGAGCACCAGCGGCGACTTTCCCCAGTTCATCACATTTTTGTTAGGTGGAATGATTTTGTGGGACATCCTGTTCCGGGCCCAACAAGGCGTGGCCATATCCTTTCTTGAGGACGTCTGGACGCGCAACCTGCTCAACATCTTCGTCGCCCCGGTGCGCAGTGTGGAATATCTGAGTGCCACCTTCGCGGTGGGCGTGCTGCGTATATGCGTCACCGCGGTGGCGCTGGTTGTCATCGGCTGGCTGGCCTACTCGTTCAATGTTTTTGTGATGCGTTGGTGGCTCATTCCGTTCTTTCTCAATCTGATGCTGTTTGGCTGGTCGCTGGGCATGATCTCCACCGCCCTGATTTTGCGCTGGGGCCAGGCGGCGGAGTCCCTCGCCTGGGCGGTGCCGTTCTTCATCCAACCGGTGGTGGCCGTGTTCTATCCGGTGAGTGTGCTGCCCGCCTGGTTGCAACCCGTCGCGCTGGCCCTGCCCGCCACCCATATCTTCGAGGGCATGCGCGAGGTGATGCGCACCGGCAGCATGAGCTGGGCGCCGTTGTGCTGGGCGTTTGCCCTCAACCTCGTCTATCTGGCATTGGCCGGCGGGTTTTTCGTCTGGATCTTGAATTACACCCGCCGCCGCGGCCTGCTCACGAAATTTTCGACCCAGTGATCATAGTTGAAAAATCGCCGCCCGTTCGGTCGCGGTGAGTTCCCGCCACTCGCCTTCCGGCAAATCCTCAGGCAGGCATAATCCGCCGATGGAGATGCGCCGGAGTGTGAGCACATGGTTGCCGGCCGCGGCAAACATCCGGCGGACCTGATGGTAGCGGCCCTCGTGCAAGGTGACGCGCGCCTCGCGCTCGCCGAGCGCTTCCATGGCCGCCGGCAGCAGCGGCTTGGCTTCGTTGCGCAACACCAATTCACCCGAGGCAAACAACGCGGATTCGTGACCTTCAAGCGGCCGATCCAGAACGGCATGATAGGTTTTGAGGCAGCCGGATTTCGGATGGATGATCTTGTGCAACAACTGCCCGTCATCGGTTAGAATCAACAAGCCGGTGGTGTCCTTGTCGAGCCGCCCCACCGGACTGAGCAAGGGATTGCGCAGGGCGAAGCGTGGCGGCAGCAGATCGTAGATGGTGGATCCCGGGTCGTCCGCGCTACATGTGTAGCCATCCGGCTTGTTGAGCATCAGCAGCAGGGGAAACGGCGGATCCAGCGGTTCGCCGCGGAAGCGGATGCTGGCGTGGGGCGGGAAATCATTCCCGCCCAGGACGCACCCGCCCTCATCGGTGACGGCACCGGCACGGATCAGGCGTTGGACTTCCTTGCGGGAGCCATAGCCGAGGTTGGCCAACAGTTTGACGAGTTTCATAATGGGGGAGCGCCGGCGTCCCGCCGGCTGTGTTCGGCATCCTGCCAAACACTCTGCCGCGCAGGTCTAGTGCATACGCGGGTGATTGGAAAGACGCATCTCATTCCAGCGCGTTGCGCGCCATGTGATCTCACCGCCGTTCCGCAAACAACAGTTTGTAGCCCCTGTCCTCCCCGGCATTGCGCCAAACCAGTCCGCTGGCCTCCAACACCGCTTCATACGCCAGTTGGCGGTTGGCCACCAGATAGAGTTTGCCCCCGCGCTTGAGCGCGGCGGCGGCGGTCTTGAGAAACGTCCGGCCCAAATCCACATCCGTCGCCTGGCCGGAGTGAAACGGCGGGTTCATCACAATGACGTCATAACCGCCCGCAATCCCTTCGCACACGTCGTGCCAGTGGAACTGGATCTCCCGCGCATGGCCGGCCAGATTCACCCGGGCGCAATCCAGCGCCCGGACATCGGCTTCAAACAAATCGATGCGCTCCACCTTGGGACAGCGCCGCAGCACCGCAGCGGATAGAAACCCCCAGCCCGCGCCCAGATCCGCGACGCAGCCGCGCAGATTTGCCGGCAGATGGCCGGCGAGAAACGCCGATCCGGGGTCGATGTGGTCCACGCTGAACATCCCGGGCTCAACCACGAATGTTGTGTTAGAAACAAGTCGGCGTTCGCCCAACGCCCGCCATCCGGCAAAAACCTCCTCGCGCCACTTGCCATCGTCCAGCGCGTGGAAGGCGCGGCACTTGTGTTTTTGCAGCGACGCGATATGGCCGCTAGCGCTGGCGAGTTCCTTTTCAAAGCGCGCCGCGCCTGCCGTGTTAGGCATGGCGGCCAGCAGGCGTCCGCCGGGCGCCAAGTGGTCGCGGGCCAGCGCAAACCACGCCAGCGTTTCATCCCGCGATTTACCCGGCAGCACCAGCACCAGCGGATACCGGCCCGCCGGTTGCTCCACCCTGACAAAGCCGGCGCGGTCCCATGCCGCCGCCAGCGGCTTGAGCGGTTGCCAACCGATGACGTCCGGCCAGCGGGCCAACGCCGGATGCGGCTGCGCGCCCAGAAACAAGGCCTTGCCGGGCACGGTTAGACCAGCCTCGCCGGCAAAGGCAAGCATCAGGGTTTCAAGCGCGGGAAGCACACGCACAGCATAAGCTCAGTTACGACCCCTCCGCCAAGGGGATTCTCATTGGCATCAACTCTCACTGCCGCGCTCCTCACTCCGCCAGGCGCATGCCGTCGTCGCCCAGCGTGATCTTGCGCTTGCGCAACAAGGCCCCGGCAGACTGCTTGAATGTGCGTTTGCTCACCCCGAGCTCGCGGTGAATTTCCTCGGCCGAACTGCTGTCGCAGAGCGCCCAGAACCCGCCGCGCGCCTCAAGCTCGGCGAGGATTTGAGCTTCCAAACCATCCACCCGGGCCCGCCCCGGCGCGTGCAAGCTCAAATCAATTTTCCCATCCGGTCGCACCCCGGCGATATAACCTTTGACACACTCGCCGGGTTGCATTTTCTGAAACACCTCGTTGGCAAACAACAACCCGCTGTGACTGCCGTTGATGATCGCCTTGTACCCAAGCTCGGTTTTCCCATAAAGCATCAAGTCCACCGCATCGCCCTCCCGCCATGCATGCGGCGTGAGATCCAAATGCCGCGCCAGCCGGGTGGTGGCGACAATCCGCCCGCTGGCCTCGTCCACCCGCACGTATACCAGATAGGAGCGGCCGATTTCCATGCGGGTCTTTTGTTCGCGGAAGGGCACCAACAAATCCTTCGCCAAACCCCAATCCAAAAACGCACCCACCGGGGTGAGGGCCACCACCTGCAACCGCGCGAATTGCCCGGGCATCGCCTTGGGTTGTTTCGTGGTCGCCACCTGGCGGTCTTCGGAATCGAGGTAAAGAAACACGTCCACCATCCCGCCGGGCTCCCACAGGTCAGGCACTTCCCGCCGTGGCAGCAGCACCTCGCCGAGTTCCCCGCCATCCAGATACAGCCCGCTGGGCTTCTCCCGGACGATCCTCAAACTCGCGCGCTCTCCAATCTTTGCCATGCCCGAGTCTGCACGTCAAACCAGCCCGCGTCGATGCCGAAACTCTAACCCAACAGGAACCGATCTGCGCCATAATTATTGTGACCCGCGCGAGGTTGGTTGGTTTGTGTAACACCCCTCCGGATCCCCGCCGCGCGCGCCCCTCTCCCAAACCAGCCAGCCAAGACAACTCATCTTGCCTCACCCCGACCTTCTGCCGAGTCAACCAATTGCAATATTTTGGGACGACCGTCCAAAATTATTGCAATTGGCAGAGGGGCGGTTATTGAGCCCTTCGGAGGTGGCGGGCGGCGGGATTGGCCTGTGATTTGCCGCACAATTGGAGAAATATCTGGCGTATTGAAACGGTACCATCACGACACAGTCCCGATCTGATTCCGAAGTACACCTTATGCACCTCACCCGCGCCACCACCCTCGCCACCGCACTTGTCATCGGAGCCGCGGGATTTCTTGTCGGCAGACTCACAATCCCGGATCGCCCAAGCTCCGTCACGACCAGCGAATCCCAACCCGCGCCCACGCGCTCGAGTTCGCGTGCAGCCGACACAAGCGGCCATTCCGCCTCTCTGGCTGAGCGGAAAACCCGTCCGGACAGCGGCCGAACGGCGGCCACCACCGCGGAGGAAAAACTCAAACGCCTCGAGATGATCATCCGCGGGGAAAATCCCTTGGCCCGCAACCGCGCGCTGCTCGCCTACATCGACCAACTCGCGCCGCGCGATTTCGAAGCGGCGATCACCCGCTTCCGCGATCTGGGACTCACCGACAGCCGCTCCGGGGAATACGCCATGTTGCTCACCGCTTGGTCTCAAGTCGATCCCATCGCCGCCCTGACTTACGCCAAAGCCAACACCCGCGGCAACTTCGCCAGCAACACGATATTGACCTCATGGGCCGCCACTGATCCGGACGCTGCCATCCGTTGGGCCGAAGCCAACCACACCGGCACTGGTGCCAACCCCTATCTGGCCGGCATCATCCGCAGTCTCGGTGCCACCGACCCAACCCGCGCCACCACCCTGCTCAGCGGCATGCCCCGCAGTCAGGAACGCGGCGAGGCCTTGGACGCCATGCTCCCCCACCTTCTCGCCCAAGGCCCGGAGGCCGCCCGCACGTGGATTTCCGCCCTCGCGGATGACTCGCTGCGCAATGGCTCGATGATGCGCGCGGCGGAACAACTCGCGCAAATTGACCCGAAAGGCACCGCGGATTGGCTCGTGGCCAACCCCGGCGAAGCCGCCAAGCGCCGGATGGACGACGTGCTCGGCATCTGGACCAACACCAATGAAAAGGCCGCGGTCGCCTATTTCGAGGCATTGCCCAAAGGCGAGTCGCGCAGCGAAGCCTTGCGCGGCGTCATCACGGCCATCGCCACCCAGGATGCCAACGCGGCCGCCAAAATGATCAACCGCTATAGCAGCGATGTGACTGACGGAACCCTCCAAAGTTTTGTCTGGCACTCGCTTGGCAACGACCCCTCACTGGCGCTGAGCTACATCGGCCGGATTTCCAACCCGGGCGAACAGGACCGCATGTACAACCGCGCGCTGGACACCTGGCTGAGCCGCGATCCCACCTCGGCCCAAGCCTGGATGCAAAAAAACGCACTGCCGGAAAACGTCGCGCGCCGGTTCCAAAACAAGGCCGCAGGCGGCCCGTAGACCCCCCCCGACCCGCGCCGAACCGAGGTCCGGAAACGCTCCGTGATTTCCGTACCGTGCCCGCGATTCCATGGTTGCCGCGTTGACAGCCCGTGCGGATCCGGCCATCTTCCGCGCATGGACACTACCAAACTTCTTCTCGGCACCATCATCGCGCTCTTGCTCGCGGCCTTGGTGATGTCGTGGAATGGCATGCAACAAGGGGTGAAAAACACCCCGTCGGATGAATATGAGCGCCTGCGCAAACAGATCGATGGCCTCCGCGATGAGCAAAACCGCGCCGCCTTGGAAAAACAAATCCAACAGCACAATTCCGTCCTCGTCGCCCCGCCCCCCCTCACCAGTGATGAACGCGAGGCCCTCAAGCAACAAGCCAAGGAAGACAAGGAAAAACTCCAGGCCCTGCAGGAGGAAAAGGACAAGGCCGAACGCAACGCCAAAGTCTCCGATAGCGAAAACCTGCTGCTGACCCAGCGGGACCTCGAGAAAAAAAACACCCTCGCGCGGGAAACCCGCCTCACCACCCAAGCCCTGCTCATCGGCAAGGTGAAAGAATTCCGCGAAGACGCCCAGTATGGCAACTTCGTCACCCTCGACGTCATCATGCCGGAGCAAGTCCAGCAAAACACCATCCTCGCCCTCCGCCGCAACTCCGGCATCCTCGGCCAACTCAAAGTCACCTCCGTCGAGGGCGCGGAGGCCGTCGCCACTCCTCTTCCGGGTTTCGGCCCCATCGCCCCCGTACCCGGCGACGAACTCATCCTGCCGCCGCGGTTCTGAAGTGAGTTAGAGGTTATTTGTTAGAGATTATCAGTTGAGCGTCGCGACTCTCTGCGGCCATCCGTCTCCGGTCTCCTGTATCCCTCCTGATAACCTCTAACCAATAACCCCCACCCGGCGCGCAGCGCCTCCCCCATGTCCATCACCGTCGGCCTCATCTCCCTGGGTTGCGCCAAGAACCTCATCGACTCGGAAGTCATGCTCGGCCATCTGGCCCAAGCCGGCATGGCCCTCACGCCTGATCCCGAACTGGCCGACGTCCTCATCGTCAACACCTGTTCGTTCATCGACATCGCCAAGCAGGAATCCATCGACGCCGTGTTCGGTGCCGTCAAGGACCGCAGTGCCGACCCCGACCGTGCACGCCAGAAAATCATCGTCGCCGGCTGCCTGTCCCAGCGCTTCGCCAAGGAACTGCCCGGCATCATGCCGGAAGTCGATGCCTTCATCGGCATCGACCAACTTCCCAAGATCGCCCCGATCATCCACAACCTCCTCGGCACCAAGAACGCCCCCGTTCTAACAAAGTCGGAAGGTCCGGCCGCCACTGACGACCCGCGCGACTACGTCACCCTCAAGCCGCAATTTGTCCCTGACTACACCACGCCGCGGTTCCGGCTCACGCCGGACCATTTCGCCTACGTCAAGATCGCGGAAGGTTGCAATCACACCTGCTCGTTCTGCGTCATCCCGCAAATCCGCGGCCGCCACCGCTCGCGCAGCCAGGACTCGGTCGTGCGCGAGGTGGAGGCCCTCGTCACTTCAGGGGTTAGGGAAATCAACCTCATCTCCCAGGACACCACCTACTTTGGCATGGACCAGTGGACTGTTGGGCGTCCGAAGCCAAGCTCCCCAGTGGATTCCAGCAAGGGCGAATCCCTGTCCACCCTGCTGCGCGCCATCAACCAAATCCCGGGCGAGTTCTGGGTCCGCCTGCTCTACACCCACCCGGCCCATTGGTCCGACGAATTGATAGAAACCATCGCCGCGTGCGACAAGGTCGCCAAGTACGTCGATATCCCGCTCCAACACATCTCCGAGCGCATGCTCACCGCCATGCAGCGGGTCACCAGCGGCGCGTCCATCCGCGACCTGCTGCGCCGCATGCGCGCCGGCATCCCCGGCCTTGGCATCCGCACCACCTTCATCGTCGGCTTCCCCGGCGAAACCGAGGCGGATTTCCAGGAATTGTTAGATTTCATGGAGGACTTCCGGTTCGAGCGCGCCGGGGTGTTTCAATACTCGAAGGAAGAGGGCACCCGCGCCTATCAAATGGCTGGCCACCTCCATCACATGACCCGCCGCAGCCGCTGGTCGCGTGCCATGGCGACCCTCCAGCGCATCGCCGGCGAGACCAACCAAGCCCAGGTCGGCAAATCCGTGCGGGTCTTGGTCGAGTCCCCCGGCATTGCCCGCACCGCATGGGATGCGCCGGAAATCGACGGTTCGGTGCATGTGGACGAGGCGCTGCCTGTCGGCCAATTTGCCACCCTCACCATTGGCGCATGGAGCGGTTACGATCTGATAGCCGCGCATTGAGGGGAGTGCATGCCTCAAGGCAGGTCAGCCTCCGACCCATCCAGTCCGGAGGCGCCCAAATGCCGCAATTCATGACCGCGGAATCTGCCGGCAATTCACCATTTAATCGCTTGGCACCAATTCCGCGACTCCTACGATCGCGACAGTCGCGTGGTCCGATCGGACCTCCGTATTGTCGCGTTGCTGTGACTGATGGAATCGGGATTTCATACCGCATACCGCTCGTCACTGGGCCACGCGCCGTCCCAACTGCTCCCGATCTCACTCGGTGCGCGGCACACGCACCTGACACGATCGCGACAATCGCGTGGTCCGATCGGACCTCCGGATTGTCGCGTTGCGTATGCGAGGGATGGGGTACCGGCGCACCGGTGTGTTTCGACTTCGGCAATCCTGCAGGCGCCCCTGCGGTGGTGCAGGGGCGGAGTTTTGTGACGAATCCAGCGAGCCTAGGCACGGGGCACGGGGCACGCTGGGAGCGCAGCCATTGAGGGGCGGGATGAATCGCGCACGCCGCGCGTGAGCTGCGTGGAGGAGGCCCACGCACTTTTGGAAAACCCGGCAGCGTACAACCCGCGCTTGCACTTTGCGGGCCGCCCCCCTAAGTTTTCGGCATGGCCATTGAGAATTTTCTGGAGTTTGCCCCATCCATTCACGCCAGCGTGTTCATAGCCGCGAGCGCAGACGTAATCGGTCGCGTCACCCTGCATGAAGAAGTGAGCATCTGGTATCAAGCCACTTTGCGCGGCGACATCAACGAGATTGTCGTCGGTCCGCGATCCAACATCCAAGACAATGCCGTGATTCATCTCGCCGACAACTACGGCTGTTATGTCGGCGAACTCGTCACCGTCGGCCACTCCGCCATCCTGCATGCGTGCACCGTCAAGGATGAGGTGCTTGTCGGCATGGGGGCGATCATTCTGGACGGCGCGGTCATAGGCGAACGCTCGATCATCGGCGCGGGCGCGCTGGTGACCGGCGGCACCGTCATTCCACCCGGCTCGCTGGTGCTCGGTTCGCCCGCCAAGGTCGTCCGCACCCTGCCGCTCGACGAGCAGGCGAAAATCAAAGGCTGGGCGATCAAATACGTCGCCGGCTCGCGCAAATACCTCATGGGGCGCCAGCATCAGCCGGCGGGCAGCTGATCTCTTCCTGATAACTGACAACCTCCAATCTAACGCATCCTTCCCCCATGGCCGATCTCGTCCGCGTCGAACCCATTGCCCTGCTCCCCACCCAGGCCGGCTGCGCCGTGTTTCTCGGGGATGGCAGCAAGGCGATCGTCTTTTACATCGACCCTGCGGTCGGCGCCTCTATCAACACGGTCCTCAGTGACCAGTCGGTGCCGCGCCCGCTCACCCATGATTTGTTTCTCAACGCCCTGCAGGGGTTTGGTGCCAAGGTATCGCGTGCCGTCATCGTCCGCATGGAAAATGAGATCTACTACGCCCGCCTTATTCTTGATGCGCAAAACGAAATCATGGAGCGCAAGATAGTCGAGCTTGACGCCCGGCCCTCGGACTGTCTGGCGCTGGCCGTGCGCTGCGGAGCCCCGCTCTATGTCAACCGCGCGCTCTGGGACAGCCTTGAGGACATGTCAGAAGCCCTCGAGGAAATGCGCAAGCAAGGCCAGGGCGGCGAAGAGGTCTGACTCGCCTGCCAATCTTGACTTGCCGCGGAGCGACGCATCTGTTATTGCCACGGCTATGAGTCCCATCACCATTGCCGCCCTCAAGGAGCAATCCGGCGAAACCCCCATCGCCGCTGCCATCGCCGCCCAACTCCAATCCCGCGTCACCCGCTCGACCAAAACCGGCAAACCCTATCTGGAACTCGTGTTCGCCGACGCCACCGGCAATTTATCCATCAAAATCTGGGCAGACTCGCCGAATTTCGAGGCGGCCGGCGCACTCGCCGAAAGCGCCATGGTCCGCCTCGAAGCGGAGTGGACCCAGAATCAATACGGCGTCAACCCCAACCATCTCGCCTGGCATGCGCTGGATGCCGCGGCCATTGCCAATTTCCTCGCCGGCGACCCGGCGACGCGTGCCAGGCAAGAACGGGACTATGCCGACATCCTTGCCCTGAGCCAATCCATCAGCGACCCCCGGCTTCACGCGCTGTGCCAGCATTTTCTAACGCAAATGGGCGAGCGTTTCCGCCGCACCGCCGCCGCCAAGCGCAACCACCATGCCCGCCGCGGCGGACTCGTCGAACACGTCGCCCAAATGCTGCGTGCCGCCGCCGCCCTGTGCCCGGTCTATCCGGAACTCAACCGCGACCTATTGCTCACCGGCGTGCTCTTCCACGATTGTGGCAAACTCTGGGAAAACGCCTATCCGGAAGACGGCTTCAGCCAAATCCTCAGCCTCCGCGGTGAGATGTTAGGCCACATCCCGCTCGGCATCGAAATCGTCAACAAACTCTGGCGGGAATTGTTGGATTCGCCCGCGGCAGCCGCCTGGACCGAGCTCAAGCCGGCCGCCGAGGAAACCCGCCTGCATCTGCTCCACCTCATCGCCAGCCACCACGGTCAATTCGAGTTCGGCTCCCCCACCCTGCCGCGCACCCCGGAAGCGTTTGCCCTGCATCACATCGACAACCTCGATGCCAAACTGGAAATGCTCCGCGACGCCTACGCCCAAGCCAACGAAATCGCTCCCGGCATCTTCGATCGCGTTTTCCCCCTCCCCGCCAATCTCGTGCGGCCGCTGGCAAAGACAGAAGACCGCTGCGCTCCCAGACAGAAGACAGAAGAAGAATCATCCGTCGGATCCGACTGATCCGACCGATCCTCTTTCACTTACTTACTTCTTCACATACTAACATAATCCCTCCATGCACCCGTTTCTCGCCCCCGACTTCCACATCCGCTGGTCCACGCTCACCCCCGGGCACATTGAGGCGGACATCCGCCACGCCCTCGATCTATCAAAACGCAACATCGCGGCCATCTGCGCCCAGGATCCGGCAAGCGCGACCTATGAGAGCACCTTCCTGGCCCTTGAACAAGCCACCGAAGTGCTCGGTCGCGGCTGGGGCCGCCTGCAACACCTCGATTCGGTCAATGACAACCCGGCCCAGCGCCAAGCCCTCAACCAGATGCTGCCGGAGGTTTCCGACTTTTATTCCTCCATACCGCTCAATGCCCGTCTCTGGGAGGTACTCAAGAATGTCGCTGAGAGCCCCGCCATCGGTGCGCTGGCGCCGGTGGCGCAACGGTTTGTGTGTGAGACGCTGGCCGATTTCCGGCAAGCGGGCGCCGACCTTCCACCCGCGCAGAAACAACGCATCACCGCGCTCGATGCCGAGCTTTCCAAGCTCACCAAACTGTACTCCGAACACGTCCTCGACTCCACCAACGCCTGGGAACTCATCATCCACGATGAGGCGCAACTCGCCGGCCTGCCGGACTCCGCCAAGGCCGCCGCCGCCGCCAACGCCAAGTCAAGGAGTGCGGGCGTCCCGCCCGTATCAGGCGCGGAGCCGCAACCCGGCGACGGTCACAGACCGCCGCCACAAGGCCCCGCATGGCGGTTCACGCTGCACGCCCCCTCGCTGCTGCCGGTGATGCAACACCTGCATGACGCGACCATCCGCCGCCAGGCCTGGGAGGCGTCCGTTAGAGTCGGCGGTTACGGCGACTATGACAACTCGCCGCTCGTCTGGCAAATCCTGCAACTCCGCCAGGAGAAATCCGCCATTCTCGGTCACGGTCACTTCGCCGATCTCACCTTGCAACGGCGGATGGCCAAGACCGGCAGCACCGCCCTTGGTTTCATTGAGGACCTCCACCGCCGCATCCACCCCGCATTCCTCGCCGAGCATCGCCAACTCGCCCACTACAAGGCGGCTGCCACCCAACAACCCGTCGCCCCGCTCGAACCCTGGGAGGTCGGCTACTGGGCCGAACTCCAGCGCCAGGAAAACTATGACTTCGATGAAGAAGCGCTGCGGCCGTACTTCCCGGTCGATGGCGTCATGGCCGGCATGTTTGAAATCGCCTCCCGCCTCTTCGGCATCACCATCCGCAAGTTGGAGACCACCTGCCTCCCGCCCGGCAGCGCCGGACCCACCGCATCTAACGATGAGGATGTGCCCGTCGAAGTCTGGCACCCGGAGTGTGCCTTCTATGAAATCCACGACTCGGCCACCGGCGCGCATCTCGGGTCGTTCTATGCCGATTGGCACCCGCGCGAGTCCAAGCGCGGCGGGGCGTGGATGAACAGCCTGCATATCGGCGCCGCGGGCGAGCCCCACCTGGGGCTCATCGTCGGCAACCTGAGTCCGCCGGTCGATGGCAAGCCGGCGCTGCTCACCCATGCCGAGGTGGAAACCATCTTCCATGAATTCGGCCACCTCCTCCATGGTCTGCTGAGCGAGGTGCCTATCAAATCGCTGGCCGGCACCAACGTGCCATGGGACTTCGTCGAACTGCCGTCCCAGATCATGGAAAACTTCTGTTGGGACCGCCAGTCACTGGACCTCTTCGCGCGCCACCATGAGACCGATGCGCCGATTCCGGACGAATTGTTGGCCAAGATGCTCGCCGCCAAAAACTATCTGAGTGCCTCCGCCTGCATGCGCCAGCTCGCCTATGCCAAGCTCGACCTTGAACTGCACATCCGCCTCGGCGACTACCACGGTCAGGACCTTGATGCCGTGGACCGCCGGATTCTGGCAGACTACCGTGCCCCGCTCAGCACGGAGACCCCATCGATGGTGCGCCGCTTCAACCATCTCTTCAGCGACCCCACAGGTTACGCCGCCGGCTACTATTCCTACAAATGGGCCGAGGTCCTCGATGCCGATGCCTTCACCCGCTTCCAGAATGAGGGCATTCTCAATGCCGCCACCGGCCGCGCCTTCCGCCAGCACATCCTCAGCCAGGGCAATGCCACCCCGCCCGATGAACTCTACCGCCGCTTCATGGGCCGCGACCCCGAGCTCCAACCCCTGCTGGTACGCGCCGGGCTGGTGTAAGATGTTGGGGGATGGGCCGCTGGCCGCGCGGGCTCTTGTTTAGGCGCGTTGGTTAGAACGCGGGCTCTTGTGTGGGCGCGTTGGTTAGTAAGCGGACTCGTGTGTAGGAGCGTTGGTGACAACGCGGGCGGATTCCGCGGATGCGCCATCACCCCCCACGCGCTGTCACCAGCGCGCCTACGAAGATAATTCGCCCACAGGCAAAAGGCGCCGCCACGGCTCACTCCGGCAGGCGGATGCGGGCGGGGACATCCTTGATCTGGAGGCCGGCCTTGATGAGCGAATCCCAGACAGCGAGCAGGCGCTCAAGCGGCAGCTTGCGATCCGCCTCGAGTTCGAGTTTGCGGCCGGGGTTTTGTTTTTGATAGGCGACGAGGTAGCTTTTGAGCAGGCCCTCCGGCACACTGAGGGAGTCCAGGGTGATGCGGCCCTCGGCATCCACGGCGATGATCGAGCGGGTGTCTGTCACCTTGTCCGATGGGACCTCGTGCACGGTGGGCAACTCAACGCGGAGCACGTTGCGGGGTTTTTTGAACTGGGTGGAAATGATCAGAAAGATCAGCAGGAAGATCAGCACGTCGATCATCGGGATGATCTGCACCTGGCTGCGACTGCGAACGGGACGCTGGAAATGCATGGGCGGTTAGGAATTCGGGGCGGACCGGGCTTGGCAGGCGTGGGCGAAATCGCCCAACATGGTTTCAAGACGCACGGTGAGCCGCTCGATGCGGCGGGTGAAATGGCTGTGGGCAATGACACAGACCACCGCGGTCACTATGCCGAAAATGGTGGTATGGAGCGCCACGGCAATCCCGTGGGCCACCAGCACGTGGTCGGTGGTCTCGCCAAGGCCTTCGAAGATGACGACCAGCCCGGAGGCGGAGCCGAGCAAACCTAACAACGGAGCCACCGTGACGAGCACATCCAGCACGCCGACGCCGGAGTGGAGGTGGACGAATTCCTCGCGGGCGGCGGACTCGACGGCTTGGGTGATTTCCGGCAGGGATTTGGCCTGATGCTTGAGGGCGACGGCACAGAGCCGGGCCAAGGTGCTGTTGCCTTCCTGAAGCTGGCGCGGGATGGCCACCAATTTGGCCTCCGCGGTTAGATTTTCATAGCCTTCCACTTGGCGGGCGAGAGCCTCCGGGATGACGCGGCTGCGCGAGAGCGAGAGGAATTTGTACACAATGGCCATCATGCCGATGACCGAACACAACGAGAGGGGTATCATGAAAAATCCACCCCGGACGAGGAATGACCAGGTCGCTTGAAGGGCTTCGGCGGGGGTGGTGATGGCGCAGAGACAGGCGTGGGGGACGGACATGGTTTATATGTTAGAAATAGAAGTTGAAGATGAGTTCGAGCGGTTCCTTTTGATAATCCTTGCGGACATCAGGCGGCATGGCGGGGATGACGGCGTCGCGGATGGCGTTGAGGGTGAATCCTTTTTGCTGTTGGCCCGTCTGCATGGCACCCACAAATTGGACATTGCGCACCTTGCCCTTGGCATCGACGAAAAAGCGCACGGTGAGGTAGCCGGGAGTGATAAAGTCCCGATAGCGCACGCAGTTGCGTTGCCACTCGAGTTCGATGGCACGGCTGAGGGTCGCTTGATAGCGGCCCAGCGGCGAGTCCTCCACATCGAGCGCACTGCGCCCGGTCCGGGAAATCGACCCCTGGATGGTGGTCTTGCGCTGGTTGCCGCGGAAGGCCGGCGGTTTCGGTGATTCCTGCGGGACGGCTGCCGGGGCATGGCTTTCCTTGAGGTCGTCCGCTGTGGACTGGGCCTCCGGCGTCCCCTCCCGTGGCAACGTTTGCGGGGCGGACTTGGGAGCCCCCTCCGAAGTTGTTAGCGGCACGGCCACCTCGACGGGATTCGGTCCTTCGGCCAAGTGGGCGGGCACGGGCGGGGTGGAAAGTTGGTTGTCGGTGCCGGGTGACTCGCTGGGTTCGCCGGGCGTTGCGGCAGCCAGCGGGGCCGGAGGCGTCTCGGCTGCGGGAGGCTCGGGCAGGTTGGGTGACAGCGGAGCGTCCGCTGCTGCGGTCGCGGCGTCGCTGAGGGTCCCGTCTTGGTAACGGCTCTCCGTCGTCTCGATGTCCGCGGCATGGCGCGGTTGAATCCCCGCTTGGGCGGGCATGGCCGCGGCGTTCGGATCCGGCGAGGCATCACTGGTGGCGGCGGTGTCGCGCTCGCCGATGAAGGCGGGCTTGTCCGGGCGGGAACTCCGCTGGTCCTCGGACGTGCGGGCAAACTCCGGATCCTGTGCCGGGACGACCGGCATGGCAGTGGCTTCTGCGGTGGCCGTGGCCGCAGCGGCATCCGTAACGGCGGCGGCTGGGTTGGGATCCGCGAGTTCCGGCACGATGAGGCGCAGGGTCTCCACTGGCGGGGCAGCAACGATGTTAGGGTGTAGAAATTGTTGGGATTGGACGACGGTCAAGCCAGCCAGCAACAGCAGCGCGGCATTGCACACCAATGACAGTCCGAGCGCGACCGCCCACAAGCGAGCGTCGTTCCGTTGTGCAATCGAGGGATGCGCGGTCATGACCAACGCCCGTAGCATGCCCCCAATCGGCCCCCAACGCAACCCGGGAAATGCGCGGGGGGGCGAAGGAGCCACTCCATTCCTGTCGTTTGAGGAGTAACGACATTCCTGTCGTTTAAGGAGCAACGACATTCCTGTCGTTTAAGGAGCAACGACATTCCTGTCGTTTAAGGAGCAACGACATTCCTGTCGTTTCTTCCTACAGGAGATGCAAATGAGAAGACGAGGACAAGAATGTCCCCGCTCCTTACTGGCGGAAGACGACGACAAGAATGTCGTCGCTCCTTAGTGCCGGAAGACGACGACAAGAATGTTGTCGCTCCTTAATGCACGGCCAGAGCGCGCTGGCCCTCCCACAGGGTGAAGGTGCCTGTCAGGAGTTTTGCAGGATTCCTGCGGATATAGCGCACGGCATTGGCGAAATGCCCGCCGTCGCGGATCATCGTGTCGCGATAGTTTTTCTGCCAAATGCCGCCCTGTCCAAGCCTGCGGGCGGAAACACCCTTCCATGCCTTGACCAGCATCTCGATCGGGTCTGTGGGTGAAAACAGCAAATGCAGGTGATTTGGCATAATGACCCACGCGTGATGCTCGACCTTCTCACCCTGGAAGCGCATTAACACTTCCGTCATGATCTCGCGGGCGTGAGGGACTCGGAACAAACACGAGCCAGCCCCTTCATCTAACCAGTACTCAAGCTTGCAAGTGAAGCGCCTGTGGTATTCCCGTTCATCATCCTCTGACCATGGCTGTGGATGATGAGAACGCCAAATGTCGCGCGCCTCACGCCACTGGCGGACTTTGGTGGCGGGCATCGCGTCACCGAGTCGGAAGGTGACAAACTGCATCACCTCCCCCTGCTGCCAATGCGGAAGCTCCGGCCCGTGCTTCCAGATCTCGCCCGATGGGTTGAGAAAATCAGCCATTGGGGAACGACATAGAGCAAATGCTTCTGCTCGTCAATGAGTTTCTATTCGTCTGAGGAGCAACGACATTCCTGTCGTTTCTTCGCGTAGGAGATGCAAAAGAGAAGACGACGACAGGAATGTCGTCGCTCCTTAGTGCCAGATGACGACGACAGGAATGTCGTCGCTCCTTAGTGCCAGATGACGACGACAGGAATGTCGTCGCTCCTTAGTGGCGGCAGACGACGACAGGAATGTCGTCGCTCCTTAGTGCCAGATGACGACGACAGGAATGTCGTCGCTCCTTAGTGCCAGATGACGACGACAGGAATGTCGTCGCTCCTTAGTGCCAGATGACGACGACAAGAATGTCGTCGCTCCTTAGTGGCGGCGGGATTTACTGTCGGGGCGGGATTTACTCGACAAGGTCGCCGGGATCTGTATGATTGCGCGCATGAATTTGCGAGCGTTCGTGGTGTGGTTAGGGCTGCTCGGGCTGGCTCCGGGCCAGTCAGCCGCGCCCAAGCCGCAGGGGACGAATGAGGAACTTGCCCGGCTGGCCGAGGCCATGTTAGGGAAAAACGGCGGCAACCAGTTGTTTTATTTTCCCACCCATGACGTGCCCGCGACGCCGAAAAATTGGGGGCACACCTATGAGGAGGTGACATTCAAATCCAAGGATGGCACGGCACTCAGCGGTTGGTTCGTGCCCGTGCAAGGCAAGAAGGCCAAGGCGACCGTGGTGTTCTCCCATGGCAATACCGGATCGATGGGCCATCACCTCGGTTTCGTCATGTGGTTCGTCGATGCCGGATACAACGTCCTCACGTATGATTACCGCGGGTTTGGCAAATCCGGCGGCACGGTGGACCGGCGCGGCATGCTGGAGGATGTGCGGGCGGCCTTCGACTATGTCGGCAACCGAGGCGATGTGAATACGGAACGGCTCGTTTCTTATGGTCACAGTCTGGGTGGTGCGCAATCCCTCGCGGCGCTGGGCGAGTCACCGGTCAAGGGCTTGCGCGCGGTGATCACGGATGCCGCGTTTTCCTCCTACCTGGCAATGGCCAAAACCCTCGCCGGCCAGGTGGGTGCCCGTCTCGTCACGGATGAATGGGCGCCCAAGGATGCCGTCGGCAAAATCGCGCCGGTGCCGCTGCTCATTGTGCACGGCACGCAGGACGAGGTGGTGCCGGTCGCGCAGGGCCGCCTGTTGTTTCAGACCGCGCACGAGCCAAAAACCATGTTTGAAGTCAAGGACGGGCACCATGGTGATTCACTGGTGCGCAACCAAGGCGCCTATCGCAAGAAACTCCTCGCCTGGCTCGATGCCACCCTCAAAGGGTGAGGCGTTAGATCAACAACATGCAATCGCCGTAGCTGTAGAACCGGTAGTGGTCCGCCACCGCCTGGCGGTAGGCATCCAGCACCAACCCGCGTCCGGCAAACGCGCACACCAACATGAGCAAGGTGCTTTGCGGCAGGTGGAAATTCGTTAGCAAACCGCCCGCCGCGCCGAATTGATAGGGCGGATGGATGAAAATGTCCGTCTCGCCACGATGGTCGCCCGGGGGTATCCGGTGGAGTCCGTCCGCTGCGCGCAACGACTCGAGCACCCGCGTCACGGTGGTGCCCACCGCCACCACCCGTGCCGCGGCATTCACCTTGGCCGCGGTGGCCGCCGTCACTTCGTATTTCTCCGCGTGCATGATGTGATCGGCCACCACCTCGACGCTCACCGGGCGGAAGGTGCCCACGCCCACATGCAACGTGAGAAAGGCGTGCGGCAGTTTATCTAACATACCAGGCGTGAAGTGCAGGCCGGCGGTGGGTGCGGCGATGGCGCCTTCCTCGCGGGCGAACACGGTTTGATAGCGGTCGAGGTCCGCCGCGTCATCCGGGCGCCCCATGTAGTGGGGCAACGCCAGGTGCCCGTGTTGATAAAGATCCAGCGGCGCGTCCCAGCGCAACAGGCGGTCACCATTGGCCAACACTTCAGTGACGGTGCCGGCGATGCCGCCGACGCACACCGTGCGTCCCGGCTTCATGCGTTTGCCGGGCCGCACCAGGCAGCGCCATTCGCAGGCTGCCAGGCGCTCCAGACAGAGCAGTTCGATTTTTCCATCATCGGAGAACACCCGTGCCGGAATCACCTTGGTGTCGTTCAAAACTAACAAATCATCCGGCCGCAGGTAGTCGGGAAACTCCCGGAACATCCGGTGCTCGATCAAGCCGCTGTCCCGATGCACCACCAACATCCTCGATGCCGAACGCTCGGCCAATGGCCGCGCGGCGATCAACGCGGCGGGCAGGTGGTAATCGAAATCGCGGGTGCGCAGGCTCACGCACGAGTCATAGCGGGAGCGGGGCATCACGGCAAGGGTGCTCTGGACGGCCCAGCGAGCCGTCCACCAACGCGCGATCCCCCCAGACCCGGACGAGGGTGCGCGTGGCACTGCCCTCGCCGCGCTCGGTGGCCATGAGCACGCGGGTGGAGTGTTTTTCGACGTCCCAGCCATCCGAGCCGCCGCCCGCAAGCCACCCGTCATCTAACAACAATCGCAGGAAATCCGTGCGCTCGCGACCCTCGGCACTAACAATTTCGAATTCGGCGGTGGCCTTGGGGGTTACTGGCGCAAGGGTCCGGGCTGGCGCATGCCACAGGGTGTGGTTTCTGGCCCATGCCCGCAGGCGCGGTTGGAGATAGTTCACGGCGCGCAAGGCGAGGCGTGATGTGGCCGAGTTGAAGCGTTCATCGAGGCCGCGCAGCGGCAGCATGCGATTGAGGATGGGCTGATAGCCTGCCACGCCCATGGGGCCATGATAGATCAGGGACTGCGCCATCGCCCGGACCGGGCCGCCGCCATAGACAAACCCTTCCCAACACGCACCGCCGTGTTTGGAAAACCGCTGCGGATGTTTTTCCAGCAACAGGTGTTCGGCCCGGCCATAACCGATTTGCTGGCGCAAAAAGGCGCCCAGCGAGGGCCGCCGCCAGTGCCACACAAAGGCCGCCGCCGCAAACCCGAGCCGCAAACCCGCATCCCGCAAGCGCCAGCAAAAATCCACATCATCGCCCGCCGTGTGAAACACCGGGTCAAACCCGCCGATGGCCTCAAACGCCGCCCGCGTGACCGCCAGATTGCAACCCGGCAGGTGCTCCGCTTCCTCATCATCCAACATCACGTGGCTGGGCGCGCCCGGGGCGGCACACACCACCGCCTCGCGCCAGGTGCGCGGAGGCGGTGCCAGGTTGGGCCCGCCCACCGCGGCAAACCGGCCATCCGCAAACGCCCGCCGCAGTCGCCCTAACCACTCGCAGTCCGGCTCGCAATCGTCATCGGTGAACGCCAACACCTCACCGCCCGCCGCCGCCGCGCCGGCATTGCGCGCCGCGCTCAAGCCGCCCGGTGCCACGCGCAGCAACCGCACCTGCGGGAAATTCGTGGCCACCCAATCCGCTGTGCCATCGCGCGATCCATCATCCACCACCACCAGTTCATGCCGGTGATCCGCCAATTTTACCAGCGCCGCCAGGCATTTCCCGATCCTCGCCCTGCCATTGCGCGTGCACACGATCACCGAGTACAACGGGTCCCGGGGCGGGCCCGCCACACGGCCAAAGTCAAACCATTTTCTAACAACATCCAGCGCCGGCTTGGCCCCGCCCGCGCGATCGACCAGGCCGAAATCCCAGTCCAACACCTCGGCACCGGCATTCCACCAGCGGTCGCTCCAGGCATAGACGGTCATGCCGGCGACATCCAAGTCACTGGCCGCACGCAGGGCCCAGCCGAGAGCGGCCGCCTGGTTTTGCAAGCCATTGCGCCTGGAATCCATGCCGAACTCGGAAATCACCAGGGGCCGGTCCCCGGCGATGTGATGCAGGCGCTTGATATATCTTCGCAGCGTGGGCTCCTCTTCAAGATAGATGTTGAATGCCGTGAAATCGGCATTTTCAGGTTCCAAGTACTCGGTACTCGGATAGTTGGCGTAGGCGAACATCAATGCGGGAGCCACTTGCCGGCCACGGGCAATCAATCCCTCAAGCGCCCGCCGCACCCGCAGCGGTCCCATCCACCGCACCAAATCCGCGGGCACTTCATTGCCCACACTGACGGCCATCCATGCCGGATGATCCCCAGTTTCGAGCAAACCTTGCTCCAAGGCGCGGCCCGCCGCGGCATACAACTCCGGCTGGCGGATGAAATCCGCGCCATGCCGCCATTGCAACCCACCTAACACCCGCAGGCCATGCCGCCACGCCGCATCTAACAACCGGCGGTCCGGCAGCTCATACAAGCGCAGCACATTGAAGCCGACCGCCGCGATCCGTGAAAAATCCTCATCCATGCCCGCCGGCCACCCTCCGGGAAACGGCCCATAGGTCACGGCCCGCATGAGCACGCGCTGCGCCCCGACCCGGAAAAATTTTCCGTCCGTCTGCCAGCGTGTCCCATGGGCCGTGTTAGCCACGCGCCCATGCTAGGGGCATGGACCCGCTCAGGTCAACGCCGGGCACGGCCCCCTGCAGGTCCGGATGTGAATGGGAACGCGGGTATTGAATTTTGGGTCAGCTGTGCCTTGCCATGTGGGGATGGCCGGGTATGGTGGCGGCTCAACGACACATGACGCCGTTTTTGCGGAAACTTCTGGGGATGAACTGGGTGCTGATACTCGTAATGTATGGGCTGCTGATTTTTGGTGTGTTCATGATCGAGAGTGCGGCCCGCCATCTGACAATCCCTGCGGAGATTCGAAACCAGTTTGGCGGCCCGGGCGCCTATTACGCATGGCAGCAGAAGAAGTGGATTCTCTTGGGCAGCGTGGGTTTTTTCGGAGCGGCCTTGGTGGATTACCGGTGGATTCGCTGGCTGGGCCTGCCGTTTTATGGCGTGAGCATGATCCTGATGTTTGTGGCCATGCATCAGGACAATTCCGTACATCGCCTGAATTTGGGCAGCCTGTCATTCCAACCGGCGCAACTGGGCATCACCTCGGGCATCCTGTTGATTGCCTGGTTGATTCAGGATTTGCCCAAGTTGCATGCCTGGCTTGGCGCGCCGATCGCCCGCATCGGCATCATTGGCGTGCTGGCCGGGGTGCCGTTTCTGGTGGTGATGAAGATGGGCGACATGGGTTCCGCGCTGGTTTGGATTCCGGTGTCCATCGTCGCACTGCTCATCGCCGGCGTGCCCTTCCGCTATCTTTCCTTCATGACATTCATCGGTGCCGGGGTCTTGCCGATCCTCTATTTTGTGGTGTTGCCGATGGTTTCCACCCGCGGCCCGGAGCGCATCGACCTATGGTTGCGGATGTTGCAGGGGCAGGAGGTGGATATCACCGATGAGGGATATTCCGCGCATTATGCCACCATGGCGGTGGGCAAGGCCGGCTGGAAGGGCGTCGGTTGGAGCGCGCCCGCCGAGCGCAACTCGCTTTTTGCCAAGGGCTATCCCTCAAAGGACACTGCCCACGACGACTACATTTTCGTGGTCATTGGCGAGGAACTCGGTTTTCGAGGCAGCCTGCTGTTGCTCAGTGCCTATGCGATGCTCCTGATCCAGTGTTTGTTCGTCGCCTTTTACAGTCGTGACATGAGCGGCAGGCTGCTGGTTTCCCTGGTCACCGCCCTGATTTTTTCCCACGTCTTCGAGAGTATCGGCATGTGCGTGCTGCTGCTGCCCATCACTGGCATCCCCATGCCCCTGGTCAGTTACTCCGGCACCTTTGTGGTGGTCTGCATGTTTTTGTTAGGCCTGGTCCAGAGCGTCTGGATCCACCGCAACCAACGGTCGCCACTGCAATCCGAGCCGGCCTGAGCGCTTCAACCCGCTTCACAACCGGTACCCAGCCCCTCGGCGATCTCGTCGGCTTCCAAGGCGATGCGATTGTAGATGCTTTGGATATCCTGGGGGCTGAGCTTGAGGGTCCCGAGCGTGGCGAGGAGGTGCTCGGTGAAGGCCCGCAGATGGGCTTTGGTGATGCCACGGCCTTGGTGGACATGGGCCAGTGGCCGACCCGAGTATTGGATGTCGCCGCCCAGCGCCGAGGTGAAAAACTCGACCTGCATGCGCTGGAGAGTGGCCAGCGGGATATGAGCGAAAAACGGGCTCAGCTCCGGATCGGCCAGCACGCGTTGATAGAACGCGCCGACGAGTTGGGTGATCCCCGCTTCACCGCCGACGCGCTCATAGAGATTTGGCGTGCTCATGCCCGGCCCACTCAGAAACCCACGGAGACCATCATGCCACCGACAATCTGGTTTTTGGAACCCTGATACCAAGTGTCATTGTCATCGCTGAGCGCGATGGAGTAGGCCACGAACGGCGAGAGTTTCGCGTGTGCCACAAAACCCCAGTCAAGGGACACCTTGGTGGTGAGCGCCGCCAATTGGCCCTCATCGACCTGATAGCCGAGTTTGCTGGTGCAGTTGAGTCGCACGCACGGGCTGAGTTCAAAGCTCTTGGCCAGGGCCAGTTCGGTGTAGCCGTCGTTCTCACCTTCGATGGCCCAGAAATAGGTCAGCGACAGGTCAACCCCGTAGCCTAGCTCATGCGCCACGGAAAAGACCACTTCCTGGGACGGTGGATTTTGGACATGGGCGTTGAATTCGTCAGTCTCAAAGTTGCGGTAGATATAGCCGATGGAACCGGCGATGAAGCCGAAATCCTTGGCCACCTGCGCGAAAAGGTCCAATTGACGCACATCCTGATTGAGCGCCGTGGGCAACTTGGAGTTGTCGAACGAGCCATACCATGCGCCGGCGCTCAGACCCACGCCATACACCTCGGTTTTCACATCAGCACCGGCTTCGATCAGGTCCTGACCAAGGTTGAGACCACGGAACAGGTATTCGTTAGACCAGCCGGCATGGAGCTCATATTCGACTTCCGCCGAGGCGTTGCCAGCCACAAGGGCGGTAACGGCGGCCAAGGCACCAATGGTTTTGCTGTAGTTGCGCATGATGTTTTGTTGGTTTCGGTTGCTGCCTGCTTCCCAGCCAATACCGGACACTGGATGAGAATTCCGGAACCAACCCGCACTTCAGAAAACCGTGGATTGTTCCGTTGGCACGATAGTTCACCACTCCTAAGGAATTGTCCAGCATTTTCTCAGCACGGGTTTACATTCCGGCACCGCGAACCTGAGGGGATCGGATACCGCATGGCAAGTGCCGAGTGCATTTTTCACGAGTCGCGGCAAGGCATGCCGGCATGGGTCTGCGGGTAATTGGGAGGCTGGCGAAAAATTGGCACGCGGTTTGCTCAAGTGCACTCGCGACTGCGACAACGGGTATGATTCTGGTGTTTAGGTCGGCGCAACGATTAACCCCAACCTCAATTCCCATGATCCACAGATCCTTGCATAAGAAATACGTCATCCCCATCCTGCTTGCCTGTTTGGCATTCGGTGCCCTGATCCCTCGTGGCATGGCACAGGACGCCGCGGCACCCGACCCCGCGCCGGCTGCGGCAGCTGCGGCAGCTACTCCCAAGGACGCCAGCCTTGAACAACGGGTTGCCGACATGGAACAATATTTCAACAATCTTGCCCCCGGCCCTGCGGCCACGGCAAAGCCGGAAGAGCAATACAAGTCAAAACTCGCGGGCCTGCCCGGCCCCGGCCACAACGCCTTCATGATGGTTTGTGCCGCGCTGGTGTTGTTCATGACGCTGCCAGGTCTCGCCTTGTTTTATGGCGGATTGGTGCGCAGGAAAAACGTGCTGTCCGTGGTGGCGCAATGTTTCGGAGTAGCGGGATTGGTGACGATCCTGTGGGTGGTGTGCGGCTATTCCATGGTCTTCGGCGAGCATCCTGCGGAGGGCGCCCCCGGCTGGGCACCCTTTCTCGGCAGCTTGAAATATTGTTTCTTCGAGGGCGTGGACAGCCTGCCTAACACAAACTACACCTCGTGGGTCAGCCATAACGTGTTCGCGATGTACCAATTGATGTTTGCGATCATCACCCCGGCCTTGATCGTGGGCGCGATTGCAGAACGCATGAAATTTTCCGCGATCCTGTTGTTTGTCGCCTTGTGGATGTTTATCGTCTACTTCCCGCTGGCGCACATGGTGTGGGGCTTCGATGGCCTGATGAACGGTGTCTGGAATGGCAGCGCCAAGATTGCCGCCATCGACTTTGCCGGCGGCACCGTGGTGCACATGTCCTCAGGCTGGAGCGCGCTGGTGCTGTGCCTGATGTTAGGCAAGCGCAAGGGCTTCGGCAAAACAGTGATGGCGCCTCACAGCATGGTCCTGTGCGCCATCGGCACCGGCATGCTCTGGGTCGGCTGGTATGGCTTCAATGCCGGCTCCGCCCTGGCGGCCGACGGCGTCGCCTCCAATGCCTTCACCACCACGACCGTGGCCACCGCCGTTGCCTGCGCCGTCTGGCCGGCACTGGAATGGATCACCCGTGGCAAGCCCTCCATCCTGGGCTTCTGCTCGGGTGCGGTTGCCGGTTTGGTGGTGGTCACTCCTGCCTGCGGCTTCATCACGGTGAAGGGCGCGCTCATCGTCGGCCTGCTCGCCGGTGCGGTACCCTTGTTCTTCTGCACCACGGTGAAGAAAATGTTTGGCTACGACGACGCACTGGACACCTTCGGCGTCCACGCCGTGGGTGGCACGCTCGGCGCACTGCTCACCGGACTGCTGGCCACCAACAAGGTCAATGGCAATCTCGCCATCACCGATCCGGCCAACTATGCCACCACCAATGGCCTCGCCAAGCTTGTTGCCGATGGTGGTCTCGTCTTCGAACAATTGAAAGCGATGGGCATCACCATCGTCCTCGCGGTGGTCGCCACCGTGGTTATCACTCTCGTCGTTAAGGCCGTCCTCGGATTGCGGCCCACGGCGGAAAATGAAGAAGTTGGCCTCGACCTCAGTGACCATGGGGAAGAGGGATACCACGAAATTGCATAGGTGCTACTTGACGTTGTCTCAGGGTTGCGCCGGGGTGGGAAACCGCCCCGGCGCTTTCGCGTCCGACTGTTGTGCATCACCAGCAGCTCGTCACCCAGCGCCACGGCCTCCTGCCGGTCGTGCGTGACCAGCAGCGTGGGAATGGAAAAACGCCGCAGCCAGCCGCGCAATTCGCCGCGCAAGCGCTGGCGCGTCGGGGTGTCGAGAGCGGATAGCAGCCCGCTCATCCTGTCCGTGTTGGACGTTTTGACGAATTGACTGGCAGCGGGCGCCCGCTGCGCCCAGATTGTGCCGCGCATGAACGAGGGATATTTGGCGGATTTTTCAACCCAAGCCACGAGTGACCGATGAGCTGGCTGCTGATCGATAATTCCAACACCCGCACGAAATTCGCGCTCGGTGGTGCGGGCGCATTGGAGGCCTGGCGTGGGGTACTGGCCACGGCGGATGTCTCCGCCACGACGCTGGCGTGTTTGCTGGATGATATGTCCTTTGATGGCGTTGTGATTGCCTCGGTGGTGCCTGCCAAGGCACAGGTGCTGCGGGAATATCTCGGGCAGCGGGCCCCGGTTCACATGTTGGACCACCGCAGTCCGTTAGGGATGGGGATTGATTACCCGGAGCCGGACCAGATAGGTGCGGACCGCTTGGCCAATGCGGTGGGGGTGCTGGCTTGCCATGGAGCGCCGGCGGTGGTGATTGACTCAGGCACGGCGGTGACGTTTGACATTGTCTCGGCGGCACCGGCGTATTGCGGCGGGGTGATTGCGCCGGGCTTGGGTGCGATGACCGTCTATCTGGCGCAGAAAACCGCGTTATTGCCGGAAATCGTGCTGCAGGAACCGGCTACCGCGATTGGCAAGTCCACCATCCACGCGATGCAGGTGGGCGCGGTCATCGGCTACCGCGGGTTGGTGCGCGAGATCCTGGCACGGATCTGCGCGGAACTGCCGGGGCGGCCGAAAATCATTGCCACCGGTGGCGATGCGGAACTCATCGCGCAAGGGATTCCTGAAATCGATGCGGTGGATAATGACTTGACCCTGGAAGGGATTCGACGGGTGGCGCTGGCCGTCTATGCGCACAGTCGGCGGTCACAGGCCGCCGCTACAAGGCCGCGCAGGTACGGATTGTAGCGGCGCTCTATGAGCGTCGATGCGGAAGAGCTGCGCGAGGCAGGCGCCAGTCGGCGGTCACAGACCGCCGCTACAAGCCTCGATTTGCACGATCTGGCAGGTGCCGTCGGCGATGGTGAAGCGGACGTTGTGACCGCACAGGTCGGCCCCAAAGACACGGGCGTCATCAGCGGTTTGGGTGGCCGGGCGCGGGTCGAGTGAGAGGGCCTCGCGGATCAGTGCCTGGGCACGCGCCGGCAGGCTGATAAAGGCCGCGCTGGCGGTGGCATGCACGATCACCGGCAGGCGCGGCGGCGCCTGCCGCGCGAAGCCGCCGGCAACCTCCGGCGGAGCTTCCGCATAAGGCAGATAGGGTTTGATGTCGAAGACGGGGGTGCCATCGATCAGATCCACTCCGCCTAACTGCAGGACCGGCCCGTCGGGAACCGCTCTATCAATTCCTTCCAAACGCACCAGCGACAGCCCGAGACTGTTAGGCCGGAACGTCGAGCGACTGGCAAACACGCCGATGCGCTGGTTGCCGCCGAGGCGGGGCGGACGGACGGTGGGATGCCAGCCTTGATCGAGGCATTGATGAAAGCCAAAGATGAGCCACAGGTGCGAAAAACCGTCGAGCCCGCGAATGGCCTCCTCACTGCGGTAGGGCGCATGGAAAACCAAAGTGCCCCACGCGCTCGGGCAGAGTCCGGGTTGGCGGGGGGTGCCGAATTTCCCCCCGAAGCAGGAGCGCACGGTGGCGATCGGATCCAGAATCATCGGGTAGGAAAAACCGGGATGGAGTGGGCACTGTCCCTTGGTGCAGGTAGTTCAGCGGGTCTTCAGATGAATGCTCGAGCGCATCACTCCGCCTTCGCGACGGGCATGCACGGTGAGTTGGTCCAACTCCTCAAGTGCAGTGATCAATTTCAGCGCATCTTTCATGTCCTCGGCGGGGATATCGAAGGCTTTGGGGTTTTTATCGAGCATCCCATGCGTTTCACGCGCGAATTTTCCGAGTGTTTTGAAGTTGAT
>CAIKDP010000237.1 GCA_903826205.1 Akkermansiaceae bacterium | reverse complement strand
CCTTCGCACCCGCCGAGTGTTCCATGCCGATGCCCAACAGGCGTTGTGTCACCACCAGGTGACCGGTCGAGCTGATCGGCAGGTATTCCGTAATGCCTTCGATCACGCCCAAGAGTAGTGCTTGCCAAGTGTCCATAAGGGTTGCGCGCGCAACCTGTCGGATTAGGGGCCGCTAGGCAAGGTATTCTTACGCGTGATACTCTTGGATGCTCATGACGGTGAGGGCCTTTTCCTTGAGCGAGCGGATGGCTTTGACGGAGGCCTCGGCGGCGGCGAGGTTGGTGGTGTGGGAGATTTTCTGGGCGATGGCGGTGGAGCGGATCTTCACCTCATCCTCGCGGGCTTCGTGGGTGCTGGGGGTGTTGACCACAAAATGGATCTCGCGGTTTTTCATCATGTCGATGACGTTCGGGCGCGCCTGTTCGGCGAGCTTGTACACCCGCGTGCAGGGGATGCCCTCCAGCGTCAGGCGGGCATGCGTGCCGCCGGTGGAAAAGATCCTGAAACCCAGGGCCGCCAGATCACGGGCGACACACACGGTGCGGTCCTTGTCGATATCCGCGACAGATAGAAACACATTGCCGGAAGTGGGCAACGGGTTGAAAGCGGACATCTGGGACTTGGCATAGGCCATGCCCCAGTCCGGATCGATGCCCATGACCTCGCCGGTGGATTTCATTTCCGGCCCTAACACAATATCGATGCCGGGGAAGCGGTTCCACGGGAAGACCGCCTCCTTGACCGAGAAATGCGGTGGGACGATTGTCTCGGTGAAGCCGAGGTCCTTGAGCTTGGCACCGACCATCACCTTGGCCGCCAGCTTGGCGAGGGAGACCCCGGTGGCCTTGCCGACAAACGGCACCGTGCGCGAGGCCCGCGGGTTGACCTCGATGACATACAGTTGCTCGTCCTTGACCGCAAACTGGATGTTCATCAAGCCCTTGACCTCGAGCTCGCGTGCCAGATCCATCGCCGCCCGCGTGATCTCCGCCTTGATCGAATCGGATAGGGAAAAGCTGGGAATCACGCAAGCGGAGTCGCCGGAATGGATGCCGGCTTGTTCGATGTGCTCCATGATGGCCCCGATCACCGAGGTTTCCCCGTCACTGATGCAATCGACATCGACCTCGGTCGCGTTGTCGAGGAAGCGATCAACCAGCACCGGGCGCTCGGGCGAGGCGGTGACCGCCTCACGCATGTAGCGGGACAACTCGGCATCACTGTAAACAATCATCATGGCGCGGCCACCCAGCACGAAGGATGGCCTGACAAGAACCGGGTAGCCGATGCGGTTGGCCACGATGAGCGCCTCCGCCTCGTTGGTGGCGGTGCCGGCCTCTGCCTGCTTGAGATTGAGCTTGTCTAACAAAGCTGAGAAGAACTTGCGATCTTCGGCCTGCTCGATGGACTTGGGCGAGGTGCCGATGATGGGCACGCCGTGGCGTTCGAGGTCGGCGGCGAGGTTGAGCGGGGTTTGGCCGCCGAACTGGACGATGACGCCGTGGGGTTGTTCCTGGTCGCAGATGTTGAGGACATCCTCAAGGGTGAGCGGCTCGAAGAACAGCTTGTCCGAGGTGTCATAGTCGGTGGAAACCGTCTCGGGGTTGGAGTTGACCATGATCGTCTCATAACCGAGCTCCTTGAGCGCGAACGCGGCATGCACGCAGCAGTAGTCGAACTCAATGCCCTGGCCGATCCTGTTAGGACCGCCGCCGAGGATGATGATTTTCTTCTTGTCGGATTGGCGGGCCTCGTTTTCGTCGCCATAGGTCGAGTAGAAATACGGCGTGGCGGCCTCAAACTCCGCGGCACAGGTATCAACGAGCCGATAGGTGGGGATGATGCCGGCCGCCTTGCGCTGGGCGCGGATGGCATCTTCGGTGGTGCCGTGGGCCATGGCAATCTGGCGGTCGGAGAATCCGAGTTTTTTGAGGCGGCGGAGGTTAGGCTGGTCGCCCATCTTCCTACCCTCCTCGGCGATTTGTTGCAGATGGCCGAGGAACCAGGGATCGATCTGGGTGGCGGCGTGGACTTCGTCGAGGGTCCAACCGTTAGTGAAGGCGGTCTGCAGCCAGAAGATGCGTT
>CAIKDP010000236.1 GCA_903826205.1 Akkermansiaceae bacterium | reverse complement strand
TACCTTCCGGCTCTTCATTGCGAAATGGTTGGCAATCCTAACAGGAAACCTGGCGGCCTCCGGATCAAGCACGCGCAGGGGCAGCAGTGCCGTGACCTTTTTGCCGGCGGCATCGGTGGTTGTTAAGAGAGCGCGGTATTCGCCGGCCGCCAGCTTGATTTCTGTGACGGCCTTGCCGTCCTTGTCGGTGGCGAACTCGTTTTTCTGCACCACCTCGCCCAACTCCCAACTGTTGGGGTCGGCCGGATCCTTGAGGTCCTTGCGCTTATCCGGGGCCAACCATGGTGCCGTCAGACGTGCACGCAGGACGGCCGCGGGTTGGACGAGCCGGTGCACGGTCACCGTGCCCTTGGCGGCAACCGGCAGGTCATCGACGGTGGTGGTGATGATGGTGAGTTTCACCGGCTTGGCGACTTCCTGCCACTCCTCGGCGGTGAGTGTGGCTTTGACTCCAACATAGCCGGCCTTGACAGCCCGCGTGGCGTTGCGGGATTCGCCGGTACTGTCGGTCACGTCAACCTTCACCTGATAGGAGAACACCGGCTCTTCGGACGCCGCGATGTCCTTGTCGGGCTCGGCAATGAATTCAATGTCGAAACTGCCATCCGGCTTGCTGACCCCATCGCCATGGGCGATTTGTTTGGCGTCGCTAGCGCGCGGCATGAACCACCAGCACCAGCGGCCCCAGTCGGGCCAAATCGGTGTGCGGGTCACGCTCCACTTGACCTTGGCGCCATCAATCGCGGCTCCGGTGTAGGACAAGGCTTTGGCGGTGACCACGACCTTTTCGCCCAGCTTCGGCTCGGCCTTGGCCGGACCGACCTCGGCATAAAACTTCGGCCGTTTGTATTCCTCGATCCTGACGAGTTGTTGGGAGTTGTTGCACACGAGCATTGCCTGGCCGAGCACGCGGTCGGTGGGGGCGGTGAAGCTGCCGCTGAAGGATCCGAAATCGTTGGACTTGACCGCGAGTTTGGCAATCTCCTTGCCATTGAGGTCTTGAAACACCACCTCGAACTTTTGATTGTTGATGGTGTGATAGTCGTTTTTCTTGCGATCAAAGGCAGCGGCGATGCCCTTGAAGCGGAGCGTCTGTCCCGGCCGGTAGAGCGCGCGATCGGTGAACAGATAGACCGCGCTGTCAGAGTCGGTCTGGTCCCGGTCGTAGGCCCAGCTTTGCGTGCCGGCGAGCGAGTCGTCCTGATGGATCACGCGCGGGACAAGCTGTTCACGAACCCCGCCTTCGGCAAAGTAGAACCCGCTGGCATCGGTGGTCTGCGTCTGGCCAAGTGTCCACTTGTTAGGTTTGTTGTTATAGGTCCACAGCTCCACCTTGGCACCCTGGATCGGTTCGCCGGTGAGCGCGTGGGTGACAAAGCCGGCATGGCCGCCAGGCGAGGTGCGGGTGGAGAGTGCCAGGTCGGAGACCCAGACACGCGCGTAGTTGAGATGGTTTTTGGCTAACGAGAAATCAGCGGTGGCGCTGGCGACCAGTTCGTAATAGCCTTTGGCGACATCGAGCGGTGCGTCCATGGCCTTGGTCTTGGACAGATAATCGGCGGTCGCCTCAAGATCCACCGACCACTCATTGACCGCTTTTCCCGCCAGCAACTTTTTCAATGCCTTGTCGTCGCGGTAATCATCGCGTTCCGGGCTCCACTTTGCCGGATAGAGGCGGAACCAGAGTTTGGTGATGTTGCGGTATTGCAGATCGAACTGCGGCTTGGCGGCATTCCACACCAACTCGGTGGAGACCGTGCATTCCTTCTGCTCGACCGCCTCGATGGCATTCACGCACATCGCGCGGAAGGCGGACTCGGGAAACGCGTCGCGGCCGGCGATGGCGATGGCGCGGGCCTCAGTCATGCGCTTTTGGCCGATAAGCAGGTGGGCGAGATTCGCGCGGGCCAATGATTGCAGTTCGTTGCCCTCGGCGGCTTGGATGATTTCGCGCAGGCGTTCTTCCAGGCGCTTGTCGGCGTGCTCGCCGGTCACCGCGTCTTTGGCCCAGCCGAGGCGCTGCAAATCGACGTGGATGCGCGGCGAGACATCGGCCTGGTGGAACGCCAGCAATTCCTGATAGAGCTTGATGGCCTTGAGTTTCCAGGATTTTTCATCGGTGCTTGGCGGTTGCCAGGCGAGGAACTCGGCGGTGGTGCCAAAGGCGGGGGAGTTGTTATCGAAGGTGAAGGCATCCTCGGCCGCGGCATTCACCTGTTCTTCGGTGGTGTAGAAGCTGAGGATTTGATGGACCAGGAAATCATAGAGGGTGGGCCGCAAGGCATCCGGCGCCGTGCCTTTGCTGATCAACATGTCATAATCGCCGATGGGGGTTTTCCTGAGCGCCTCGCGATTTGTCAGGGCGGTGTTGAAACGCCCGTCGATCTCGGCCAGGATGCGCTTCAAGTCCCATGTCTGGATGTCACCGCCCGGCTTGGCTGCCGTCTGGGTGCGCTGCATGAACTGCCAGCGGTTTTGATAGAAATACTCCCACAGCCAGAGTGCCTGGAGGGCTTGGAGCATCGGGTGCATTTCCGCAGGGGCCGTGGCCAGTTCCGCGTCCATGCCCGTGATGCGGCCGATGGCATCCTTGCCTTCGGCGATGCGGCCGTCCAAGAGCACGCGTTGGGCGGTGGCGCGGACCGCCTCCGGCCAGGCTTTTTCCGCGCGGGCTTGTTGGTCGATGGTTTTAAGCACCGCGACGGCCGACTTCGGCAAATCCTTGCCGAGGTGTTGTTTGACCTGGTTCCATGCGGCGTCGCGCGGGGCGGCGTAACCGATGAGGGTGGTCAGCATAAGGACGGCTGGGATGCTGGATGTTTTCATGGCGTGGGCGGACGGGTTCGATGCAATTGGCGCGAGGGTGCCTTTTTGTGACAAGAATCTGTCAGAATAATTCTCCCCGCACAATGCCTATGACACCCGAGTCCGGGGTTTCTTGGAATTTGGATGTCCGCGGACTTGGCTGGCCGGGCGGGAGCGCAGTGGCAGCGCGGCCCACTTCCCCAGCGACTTTCCCCGCAGGAAAAAAGCCGCTGCGGCCCCTCGTGCCGCCTGCTACTTGATTTCCGTGTTGCTCTTGGTCCAGACCCAACGCACCACCTTGCCGTCCTGGGTGAGGGCTTTGGCTTCAAGGATTTTTTCGCCAAAGACCGTCTCCGCCTTGTAATGAATCAGGCCGGTTTGATAGGTCGAACCATCGCTCACTTCGTCGGCTCCCGCCTGCCAGTCCTGCACTTGCTCAAAGGTAAACTCCTTGATGCCGCCACCGCGGATGTGGGCCTTCATCACTTCCACCACATCCCCTGGAGTGGCGGGCGCCGCAGCCGGCGGGGCACCTGGCTCGGCGGCCGTTGCCGGCGGGGTCGCTGCGGGGAGCGTGTCGGCCGGCGGCGCAGGTTGGGCGGGAAAGGGCGCCGGTTCGATGACGGCGCTCGGGTCGGTGACGGCAGGGGCGGGTGGGTTGGTCGCGAGTTGTTCCATCAGATCGGTGCCGCTGATCGGCACCCGGCCTTCGAAGGGACTGGTGCCTGGGCTAACAACCACTTGATCGCCCTCAAGGCGGACGAGCTTGAGCCGGCTGCCAGCGTCCACTTTCAATTTCAATCCGGAGGCATCCGCGACTTCGGTGGCGATGTTGAGCGTGACTTGAGCCGGCAGTTGGGATGGCGTGAGTTGGCTCAAGTCAATGACGGTCGGGGTGGCGGCGGGCGGGATGACCCCATCTTGCGGGGCGGGCGCGGGCGGTGCCGCTTGGGGCGCGGTGCTGGCGGGGGGCGGCACCTTGGAGGCCAGGCCGGTGAGTTGGTAACGCATGGATGGATAGCTCAGGAAACCCGCCACAGCCGCAACCCCGGCGACAACCCCAACGATGACGAGCCATTTCATTTGGATGAGTTTCATGCGTATCTTGGATATCTCTACGGATTCCGTGACAAAAATTCAAACAGATCCCGGCAACTCCTGTCAACCGGTAAACCTGAAACCCGGAATGAATTTGAACAGGAGGCAGCGGCGATCGCAGCGGGATGTGGGAGCGATGAGGAGCCACCCCATTCCTGTGGTGGGAGCGTATGCATGGTGCGACTCTGCGCATGGGCAGTCCTTGCGCACGACGACAAGAATGTCGTCGCTCCTTAAGCGTGGCGCGGGAGCACTAAGGAGCCACCACATTCCTGTGGTGGTTGCGGAAGCCTGATCCATGCCTGCG
>CAIKDP010000235.1 GCA_903826205.1 Akkermansiaceae bacterium | reverse complement strand
CTGCACAGCAAAGGCAACCAGCACATCGAATTGTTCAAGCAGATTCCCGGCGTGCGGGTGGTGGCACTCTGCGATGTTGACCGCCAGATTCTGGCGGCGCGGGCCGCCGAGCATTTCGGCGGCAAGGTGGCCACCCATGTGGACCTCCGCGAGGTGCTCGACCGCAAGGATGTGGATGCCGTGGTCTTGGCGACGCCTAACCACTGGCATGCTCTGGGTGCCGTGTGGGCCTGTCAGGCGGGCAAGGACGTCTATGTCGAAAAACCCGTTTCCCACAACATCTGGGAGGGTCGACAGATCATCGCGGCCGCACGCAAGTATAAACGTATTGTGCAGGCCGGCACGCAATCGCGCTCGTCCATTGGCACGCAGGAATTTGTGGCCGACGTGCAGCGCGGCGTGTATGGCAAGATCAAGGTGGCGCGCGGGTTGTGCTACAAACCGCGGGCCAGCATCGGCAAGGTCACCGGACCGCAACCGGTCCCCGCGCATATCGATTACAACCTATGGGCGGGACCGCGCCCACCCGTGCCGGTCATGCGCAGACAATTCCATTACGACTGGCACTGGCAATGGCCCTATGGCAATGGCGACCTTGGCAACCAAGGGATTCACGAGATGGACTTGTGCCGGTGGGCGTGCGGCCACCAGCAACTCCCACCGCGGGTCATCTCGCTCGGCGGACGTTTCGGCTACGACGATGATGGCGAAACTCCTAACACCCAGGTCATCATTCTCGATTATGAGTCGGTGCCGATTGTGTTCGAGGTGCGAGGCTTGCCCGACGCGGCCGGTGCCAACCGGATGAGCAACTATCGTGGCGCCCGTGTGGCGGTGGTCATCGAGTGCGAGGCAGGCTATTTCGCCGGCACCACTGGCGGTGTCTTCTTCGACAATGATGGCAAACGGGTGAAAGGCTACTCCGGCGGGCTGGGACTGCACCACCACGTGAACTTCATCGAGGCGGTACGCAGCCGCAAGTCCGCCGACCTCCATGCCGAAGTTGCCGATGGCCACCTATCAAGCGCGCTGTCTCACATGGGCAACATTTCCCAGCGTCTGGGTAAGGCGATCACGCGCGAGCAACTCGCGGACCAGTGCAACGGCAAGAATCTGCGGGCCGAGGTGTTCGAGCGCCTCCTCACCCACGCGCTGGTGCATGAAAAGGATTTTTCCAAACGCCAGATGATCCTCGGACCACAACTCGAGTTCGATCCCGCCGCCGAGCGGTTCACCGGCGAATTCGCGGCAGCCGCCAACCCGTTGCTCAAAGACGACTATCGCGAGCCGTTCGTGATGCCAGAATCGGTTTGAAACATCCTCTCTAACAACAACAACCGCAATGCCCCTTCTGAAATCGAATTCACTCGCCGCCGTGCTCCTCCTGCTGCTGGCGGCACCTGCCTTTGCCGAGGACGGTTGGCAAGCACTCTGCAACGGCACGGATCTCGCGGGATGGCGCAGCGTGCCGCAACTCGACCACTGGTCGGTTAAGGACGGAATCATCATCGGGAAGAACGGACCGCAGAAGAAGGGATCGATCCTCTGGACGGAGGAAAAATTCAGCGACTTCGTGCTTGAGAGTGACTTCCGTTTCGCAGGCACCGTCGATTCCGGAGTCTTCATCAAGGGCGAAACCTATCAGGTCAATCTCGGCATCTCCTCGTCACTCAAGAGCGACATGACCGGTTCGATCTACGCGCCGAAAGACGGGGAAAAATATCCCGGTAAAGCGCGCGGCGTGGCCGAGGCAATGAAGCGTGACGATTGGAACCGGCTGCGGATCGAGGCCATGGGCAAGCGGATCACCGTTCATCTCAACGGTCACGAAGTACTCGCCTACGACACCAAGGCCCTTGAGGCCAGCGGGCCGATCGGTCTGCAAGTGCATGTCGGGCTTGACATGAAAATCGAGTTCCGCAACCTGCAGATCAAACCCTCAAAATAATCCTTCCCCCCCTCCGGTCCGGTCTCAGCTCTTTCAACGGCCTTCACCCCAAAAGCAATTCCCGGAAGCAGTCATGTTGAATATTTCCATGCAATCAAACCGATGCAAACGAGCCCATTGACCCATCCATCCCGCCGGGGATTTATTAAAACCACCACGCTAGGTGCCACCTTCGCGGCCCTGCCCGGAATCCTCAAGGCCCAGCAGGCACCGTCCATCAACGTCGTGGGTGCGAACAACCGCATCAACGTCGCCTGTGTCGGGTTCTCCGACCGCTTCCAAGACGCGCTTTTGCCCTCGTTCCTCAAATCCAAGGGCGAACTGAATTTTGAATTGGTCGCGCTCGCCGACCTCTGGAGCATGCGCCGTGAGGAAGGCAAAGCCAAACTGGAAAAGGCTCTCGGCCACTCCATAGACATCTATCGGAGCGACGAAGAGCTCTATGAGAAAGCCAAAAATGTGGATGCTGTGATCATCTCCACCGCGGATTTCCAGCACGCCATGCATACCGTCCATGCGGTCAAGGCCGGCAAGGACACCTATTCCGAGAAGCCGTTGGCTGAGGACATGGACGCCGCCAACGCCGCGCTCGACGCCGTGCGCGATGCCCGCAAATCTAACAACCGTGGCGGCGCGGTCGTCCAGATCGGCTCGCAACGCCGCAGCGGCGACGCCTATCAAATCGCCAACAATTACATCCGGTCCGGCCAGTTTGGCGACATCACCTATGTTGATCTCTGTTGGAACGTCAACCAATCCAATCGTTGGCGGCGCGGCGACCTGCCCGCCAGGCTGAAGGAGTCCGACACCGATTGGAACAAGTGGCTGTTAGACCGGCCGCAGGTGGCGTTTGATCCGCGCAAATACCTCGAGTTCCGCCTGTTTTGGCCCTACTCGTCTGGCATCCCCGGCCAGTGGATGTGCCACCAGATCGACACCGTCTCTTGGTTTACCGGTTTTGATTTTCCCCGTTCGGTGATGGCTGGCGGCGGAATCTACGCATGGCACGACGGGCGCGAAAACAGCGACACGTTCACCTCGATCCTCGAGTATGGTCCGGAGAACGACCCGGCCAAGGGCTTCCAGGTGGTTTTCAGTTCGCGCCAGACCAATGCCGCACGCGGCAATGTCGAGAAATACCACTCCACCCAGGGAACGATCGACCTGATCAAGGGCACGGTTTCTAACGAAGGAGTCGAGAAGGTGAAAGAGCAGACCACGAAACTTGGTGAGACTGCGGTCGCGGCCACTGCCGCCAACACTGGCGCGGGCAACATGGAGATCGCCCACATGCGCAACTGGATGGAGTGCATCCGTTCACGCAAGCAACCGAATGCGCCGATCGAAGCCGGGTATCATCACGCCGTGGCGCTCATCATGTCCAATGCCTCGCTGCGCACCGGCATGAAGGCCACCTTCGATAAGGGTACGCGCCAGGTCATGGCCGGGGGCAAGGTGTTCAAGGGCTATTGATAGAACATCCCGTCCATGCAACTCACGCGCCGGACCTTCATCCAAACACTGGCCGCCACAAGCGTGGCGGCAGGCAACGGCATGGCCGACATCCGGCAGTCCGCACCGAAAATCCGGTTTGGAATCTGCGCCGACCCGGAGAAGGCCGGCAAACTCCAAGCCGTGGGTTTTGAGTTCATTGAGGGCAGTGTCTCCGGCGTGCTCCAACCGAAGATGTCGGACGCCGCATTCGCACCGGAACTGGCAAAACTCAAATCCTGCACGCTGCCCATCCGGTCCTGCAACGGCTTCATCCCGAAAGAATTCCGCCTCACCGGACCTGATG
>CAIKDP010000234.1 GCA_903826205.1 Akkermansiaceae bacterium | reverse complement strand
TCCGACGTGTTCATTGATCTCTCCGGCGGCGCCATCGGCCTGGTCATGCTGTGGCTGGCGGGCAAGTTCGCCAAACGCTGGTGAGTGCGCCAGCTTGCTCTGACAACTACCCACTTTATTTAAGATATCCGAAGCATCTGGTGATTTTTTGTGGTAGGGGGATGGATGGATAACAAACACATCACCCAGCCAGAAACAATCGGCGCGACGGGGCCGCTGGTGCAGCAAGTCGCCCACGACCGACCCAACACGGTGGAAGCCGCCCCAACCGGGGAGGCACCCCAGGTGGGGGGATTGACCGCGTGGAGCCGGAACCAACTGCGCAGCCTTGATCTGGGCAACCCCAGGCGACATGATCGGTTTTGCACATTACTCACCCAGATGGCCAGCAATCCCCAAGGCAGTCTTCCCGCGCAGTGTGGCTCTGGCACCAAGATCAAGGCCGCCTATCGGGCACTCTCGTATCCCAAGGTCAAGGCTTCGGATCTGATGGCCAGCCATGCGGCGGCGACCCTCGCACATCTTGATGCCCAACCGCCCGGCGATGGTGTGATCCTCAACGTGCAAGACACGACCACCCTGAACTTCACCACCCATCTGGCACTTCCCGGACAAGGCTCCATCGGCAAGAACAGCAAGAGCGGCGTGACCGGATTCCATGCCCATGGAACCTTGCTGCTAGGTGCCAATGGTTATGTCTATGGCATGCTGGATAGCGAGTTGTATGCCCGCGATGATGCGGCCATGGAGGCCAGGCGCCAGGCCGGTGCCGGCAAGCGCAACCGGGAGAAGGCCGAGGACAAGGAAAGCGGCCGCTGGTTGCGCAGCCTGCGTCGCAGCGCCGAGCTGGCTGCCACCCGTGCGCCCGACACCCTCACCATCAACGTCGCCGACCGTGAGGCCGACATGTATGAACTCTGGCTGCTGGCGGATGAACTGCGCGCCACCACACCGCAACTCCACCTTCTGGTGCGTTCCCAGCACAACCGCAAGCTCCACGACGAGGACGGCTGGCTGCATGAAACCCTTGCCAGCCTGCCGGCCCAGGCCGCATGGGAGATCGAGCTTCCCGCCGCCAAAGGTCTGGGCAGCCAGATCCGCAAGGTGGAGTGCGTCTGGAGACCGGTGACCCTGGAGGTGCCGGCCCATCAGCGGAAATATCAGGGGCACACCCAGTGCCAGAAGCTCTGGGCCATTGAAGTGCGGGAACCCAACCCGCCCGAGGGAGCCGAAGCCCTGCATTGGATCATTCTGAGCACCTGGCCCATCACCGACGAGAAAAGTGCCCGCGAAGCCCTTGGTTGGTATGTGCAACGTTGGCAGATCGAGGTGTTGCACCGGACTTGGAAGACCGGCTGCAAGGTGGAGGATCGCCGCGTGCAGGAACCCCAAACCATGCTGCGGCTCATGATGTTGGACCTCATGGTCGCGGTACAATTGTTGAGTCTGGTGAAAGCCGCGCGGCTGACACCCGAGGCCCCTGCCTGCACTCTGCTCAGCGCGGCGCAAAACGAGTGTTTGGCGGCGATTGTTGCGAGCAGCGCGCCCGCGCAAAAGCCGTTGAGGGCAAGCCAAGGCAAGACTGCGCAAGCAACAGAGTCGCCCGAGACGGTCTCACTCAGCTTGGACCAAGCGCGACAACAGTCGCCGGGTGGGGAGGCGCTCTTCATGAGTATCGGAGAGGCCGTGGAGAACATCGCACGCCTTGGCGGTTATCGGGGCAATATGCAAAAGCGGCCACCCGGGGCGGAATTGCTCTGGCGCGGTATCCAGCGCCTCAATGATCTCACGACCGGCTGGCTTCTGGCAAAGGCCCAGAAAAGTGGGTAGTTGTCAGAGCTTGCTGCCGCCCTGCGAAGCCAGCTTGCTGGCGAGTATTATTCCACTGGCACTTCCCACAGTCCTCCTCCGAGTGCGGCAGTTTGCTGCCGCCCTGCGAAGCCAGCTTGGGACGGAACTTCCAGACTTTGCCGACACTCGATCATCCCGGTTTTCCTTTTGAAATCAGGGTTTTTTGCTCGTTTTGCGGCGGTCTTGAAGTTTCACCCGCGTGACTACATCGGGACCCGCGGCGGGGAGGTTCTTGGGTAGGGTCACTCCGGCCGCGCCCAGCAGTTGCGCTTGGATGGTGCTGGGGTCGGGCAAATGGCGGCTCACGCTTCGGCCACTGGTTTTGTCGTATATCTCAATCACACACAATTTCGCCAGTTCGGTCAGGCCTTCCTCCACGGTCATGTTCAATGGCTCCCAGGCTTGTTGAAGACGGCGGCGGATCTTGAGCGCGAGCATCGCGGTGAAGGCGTGTGCCCGCGTGTTGTCCTCACTCCTCACATGCCAGGGTCTTATCTCCAGATGCCCGTGCTTGAGCGTGCGGAAGTCACTCTCAACCTTGGAGAGATCCTTATATCTATCATGCAATGTCTGGGCATCGGCCTTCGTCGTGGTGAGGTCGCTCACGATAGCGTAGCAGCCATCGAGCTTGGCGTGTTCCTTGAGTTTTTCCTCGTCCTCGACCAGGGTCAGCCGGCGCTCACTCACCTGTAGGCTGACCCACGCGTCGAGCCTGCCGCGCTTGAGACGTTGTGTGCCTTGCCTGAGCTGCGTGCTCTCTCTGGCCTTGGGGTGTTCCATCAGGTAGGTGTTGGCGGCTTTCACCCAGGCGTCCATTTTGGCTTTGAACCCCCGGTGGGTGGCGGCCAGTTCCTCGCGCCGGATCGGGTTGCAGCGGGTCACCAGGCGCCTGCCGTCCTTCAACAGCGTTTCGTGCACAACGTTGTCGAAAAAGCCCAGTTGCACTTCGCCACTTTTTAGCAGGGTCTCGATCTCGGCCTTGTGCAGGGCGCTGATGTAGTTGAAGCCCGCCGCGTTGACCTCCTTCTGCTGCGGGCCGCGGATCATGCCACGGTCGCCGACGAGGGTGATGCTCTCCTGCTTGAAGATGTGCTTGAGGCTGTTCACCTGGGTCGCGAACGTGCCCAGGTCATTGGTGTTGCCTGGGAACAGGCTCACGCTCATCGGCTCGCCATCCGAGTCGGTGAGCAGCCCCATGACAACTTGTTTCTTGCCCTTGATCTTGTCACGGTTGTAGCCGAATTCAGCCAAGGCATTTTGCTGGCCCTCGAAGTAGGAACTCGTCACGTCATAGTAAAAGAGGCTCTTGTCGGCACCCGCTTTTTCCGGTCTCAACTGCCACAGCTTGGCCTCAACCCGGGTCTGGCATTCGGCGATCCACCCGCCGTTGGCGTAGAGGTCATCCTCGGTGAATGACTCCCTGATGCCCAGCAGGCAGGTGGCCGCGCAAGAGCCCGCTAGACGAACCATGCCGAGCAGTGAGGTGGCGGGCGACAGGACGCGTGCGAGCACCTGCCAGAGAGCGAGCTTGGCTTCGTCGGCGGAGCCGAGGGCTTTGACGATGGAGCAGCTGCGGGCGATCTCATGGACGAGGCAAAGGGCGCCGAAGGACTCCGCCTGGCGCATGCCCAGCGGTGAGTCGGGGCGCTCGGCGATCTGTTGGAGGCTGTCGGCCCCCTTGCCATCCTTGACGGCACGCTCGACGACGGTGATGAGCCACCCGGGCATCTCGGTGAGCACGGCAATGGTCTTGGAGACGACCTTGTCGCCGATGCGCTTGGACTCGCGCAACAGGACAGAAACGTAATTCTTGCCATTCTTACCTTTGGATTGGACGCGCGCGATAAACATGACTACGCAAAAATCCACATTTAAACATCCATGTCAAGTTTTTTCTCAAATTTATTTTATTTAACATGCCTACATCTCCAGGCCCAAAAAATCAGGCGCAATCCTTGGTGGATATGGGGCGCAGCACGAAACCGTCCTCCGAAACTCTGGAAGTTCCG
>CAIKDP010000233.1 GCA_903826205.1 Akkermansiaceae bacterium | reverse complement strand
TAGCGGAATGACTAGGTGCCTTACCGTATTATTATATAATACAGCGCGAACAACCTTATTGTTTGTCGCGCGCGCTGAGATGCTTGTTTTGAAAACAGCATCAGCGCAAGTCATCTTGAGTCGCCGGAAAGGAGGTTCAAAATGAACCCCAGGAACAGAAAGAGGGGCAGACCTATCAAGGAGTCACCCTTCATGCACCTCTGGCCCGAGCTGGCTTTCATGCCCCCGCTCAGCCATTGGCCGGACCGACCCCAGCCCTACCTGGCAGAACACAGCGAGGTGCTCAAGTGGCTTGCCAAGGAATACCACTGCGACCTCCATGTGGCCGACAGGATTTTCCAGTCAGCCCGGAATAAGGGAGTCATTGGCTACGATTCTATCACCCACCTCTGGTGCGGTCAGAAAGGAGGCGAATGATGAACTCCGACGACTACGCCAAAAAGCAGGCAAAACGCGATGCCGATTACGAACGCGAATACAAAGCGTGGGTCAAGTCTCTCTCTGCGGATGAACTAAAACAGTTAGAAAAGGCCGGGCTCGCAACACCCATGCTCGCACGGCACGGCAATGGCGCGGCCGATCACGACATGGCCGACTCATCCGCGGCCAGCTACACGCCTGACATCGCTGCGATGGTCGATCATGAAGCTGAAGACCTGGGACAGGCAGAGACGCATGGCGGATTGAAGGACGCTACCCGCATTCTGCGCCACTTGGTTGCCGATGTGATCAAGGACGCAAACACTCGTCTCACCATCGAATGCCTGGCAATCGCCCTGGGCCTCAGGGTTTACGCTGGCGAGAGCATGACCGAAATCGCCAGACGTCACGCGATCACCCGCGCCGCAGTCTCCAAGCGCTGCGTTGACATCACCACCCGGCTGAACCTCCAACCATCCCGCGCCATGCGCAGCAAGCGAGCGCGCCAGATCTATCGAGCCTCCCAGCTCACGAAAAACAAATCACATGACCTCCCTGATCGCTACCGCTAATCACAACTTCACCATCGACCCAACCGGGATCAATTTCACCGGCGAACTGACGTTCGAAGAATGGCACAACCTCGGCCTACAGTTGGTTCCCATCGCGAAGTCCATCGGCTTCATCGTCGGAGATTGGATCAACTACGGCGAGAGTCGCTATGGCGAGAAATACGATGAGGCACTGAAGCGGACAGGGCTCTCGTACAAGACACTCCAGGAATACTCCTATGTCGCCCGCCGGGTTGAAATGTCGGTACGTACCGACAATCTCGATTTTCACCATCACAAGTTGGTGGCAAAGTGCAAAGACCCTGAGGCGCAACGGAAGTGGCTCGACACCGCAGTGAAGGAAAATCTCAGCGTCGCTCGCCTGCGCAAGTCGATGAACTTCGGCAGGGTCGCCACCGAGGATGAGATGGAGCAAGACCCGGCAGATCGCGGAGTCGTCACCCATCTCGCGCTCATCAATCGACTGATCCGCTGGTGGAAGCAGACCACCGAAAACGACCCGGTGAACAAGTGGGATCCAGAACAGCGGGCAAATGTCAAAGAAGACTTCAAGCTCGTCGTGGACATCTACGAGGCGCTCTAACCAAAAGCGGGGAGGGCCGGTCCCAGGCGAGATTCATTCCCTTGCCCCCAGCGGGTTCAATTCCCGCCCCCGCAACCACTCACAATCCAACACCATGCCAGTCACAACCACTCCTGTCCAACGAATCGCACGCATGATGCGCGAGGGTGCGCGGCTCGTCGCCATCCAACCCGGACAGACCAGCATCGACGTGACCCCTGACGTGATCGCCATGGTTGACGGGTCTAACGCTGTTCTATCAGGCGCAACGGGTTCAAACCCGGTTCCAACACCCGAAGCAGATCCATGTTAGGCGTCGATCTTGCGTCACCATGCGGAAGGAATCTCTTTGGTGCGCCACTTCCCGTCGGGTCCTCGCCACCCGTGTCCAATTCCCGTGAAATGCGCCAAATACGACTTCCCACATAACGGAGGGTCGGACGGCACCCGCTGACACGCCGAAAACCTAGCCGTATCAATGGATTGCGGCGATTCGAGGCGGAAAATCATGCCTCAAAAATGTGGGAAATCGGGGTCAAACTTCCCATCGACTTCCCACTAACAAGATGGGAAATTTCCCACTCCCGGGTTGACTCGCCGCCCCGGTCAAATGGCCGGCTCCAAGCTCGAATCACAGTTTCTGTTCCTCTGGCGGGTCGCGCAGGGGCCGCCCCTGGAGCGCGAGTTCAGGTTCCACCCGACGAGGAAATGGCGTGCCGACTTCGCACATTTGGAAAGCCGGTCGCTGATCGAGGTCGAGGGCGGCATCTTCATGCGGGCGGGCGGCCGGCACACACGAGGCAGCGGCTACGCCAGCGATGCCGAGAAGTATCTCGAAGCCGCCCTGGCAGGATGGCGGGTTCTGCGCCTGACCGAACGCCAGTTGGAGGTCGGCGTGATTGAGCGGATCGTGGCGCTGCTCAATACTCCTCAGGCAGGAGCGCGGTTGTTAGACTCCGATCTGCCTCAGTGATGATGTAGAGCCGCCGGCCTTTTCCGACGTGGTAGCAACTCAGCAGACGGGTGCCATCTTTGAGCGAGTTCTCGTTAGCCTGCTTGTCCTCGGCACAAAGCCCGTCGCCCCAATCGCCGCAGTGGTGGCGGCGAAGGTAGGCGGCAAGGTCGATGCCCAGGGCGATGGCGCCGGGTGTTGCGCATGTTCTTCCGATCTGGAAGCGTGGCTGTAGCATGTGGTATGGCATGGTGTTGGTGTTGGGTGAGATCGCTTAGAATGGCTCCTCGTCATCGTCGAGGGTCCAGAACCCGGAGGATGATAGGAAGTAGTCAGATGGCG
>CAIKDP010000232.1 GCA_903826205.1 Akkermansiaceae bacterium | reverse complement strand
CGTGGCCGACTTCGCCGGGTATCTGGCCCTGCCGCGCCTGCTCCACCATCCGTCATTCACCCAAAACCTGGCCTTGGCCGTGCGCGACCGGATCCGGCGCGGCGGCTTCATCCGCCCGCTCGGCGATTACCCGCGGGCGGGCCTGATGCGGGCGTTGCCTTGTTTGTTAGGGTTGACGCCCGGCGGCGTGGCCCAAGCCGGGTGTTATCTGCCAGCGCCGGCCGGTGATCCGTCGCTGCCCCGGACCTGGCAACCGGTGTATGCCAAGTGGTGGGCTGCTTACGCGTGATAGCCATGAAACGTCTGTTGATCTTCCTGCCTTATGTTCCCTACCCCTTGATGCGGGGCACCTATCAGCGTGTCTATCACCTGGCCGAAGCCTTGGCCGGGCATTTTGAAATCGACCTTTTCTGCCTGTCCTCGGAACCGGAGGATGCCTCACATCTGGCACGTTTCCAAGGGTTTTGCCGGCGGGTGCACTTCGAGCCTTTCCAACATGCGCCGTGGGCGCCCTTTCTAACAAACCGGCTGTGGCACCCGCTGCCCGTCACCGTGCGCCATTGGTGGTCGCCGCAGGTGCTGGTCGCGCTGCGCCAGTTCACCCACGGCCAGACCTATGCCGTGGTGGATTTTTGTGACCTGGTGCTGTGGCCCTACGTCAAAGCCGCGTTTCCGCAGCATCCGGCGCGGGTCATGGACCGCAGCCGGGTCGACTGGTTGTTCCAGACCGAAGTGCTGCACACCCTCAATCAGGGGTGGTTCTCCAAGCTCAAGGCCCGGGAAAACCTCGGCAAAATCGCCCGCCTGGAACGCGAGGTGCGCCGCGAGTTGGCCCTGACGGTGGTCTGCGGCCCCGATGATAAAACCTTTCTCGAGCAAAAACTCGGGCCGGACGAGCGGGTGTTCGTCCTGCCTAACGGCGCCAATGTCGGGTTTTTCAATGCGGATGAATGGCCCTGCCAGCCCACGGCGCAGCCGTCGGCCTTGTTTTGCGGGGCTTTGGATTACACACCTAACACGGACGGGCTGGCCTGGTATTTCGAGGTCATTCATCCGCTTGTGCTGGCCCGCTGCCCGGACTTCACGGTGATGCTGGTGGGCAAAAATCCCGGCGCCGCGGTCAGGGCCTACGCGGCGCTGCCCGGGGTGGAATTCGCCGGCGAGGTTCCGGACGTGCGGCCGTTCTATCAGAAGGCGTGGCTGCAGATTGTGCCGCTGCGGATTGGTGGCGGCACCCGCTTGAAAATCGCCGAAGGCCTGGCCATGGCCAATCCGGTGGTCTCCACCACCCTGGGCGCGCAGGGTCTGGAGTTGCACCATGACCAACATTTGCTGCTCGCTGACGCCCCGCAGTCCTTCGCCGACGCCATGCTCCGTTACCTCAATGACGCCGACCTGCGCCGCAGGCAGGCTGCCGCAGGCCGCGGGAGGATTTTGGAATTGTACACATGGCGCGCGTTAGGCAAGCGTCTGGCGGACCGTCTCAACTCACTCACCGACATCCCATGACGAGCCCGCCGCCACTGCCCCCGCCGCTGACAGTTTTGTTAGGGTTGCCGTTTCATGATCTCACGCTCGCGGAAACCCTGGATTATTGCCGCCAGGTCATGCAAGGCGACGCCTGCCGCTATCTGGTGACGGCCAACGTCGATTTCACGGCGCAAGCCTATGCGGATCCGGACTTGCGCAAGATCGTGTTTTATGCGGACCGGGTGGTGTGTGACGGGATGCCGCTGGTGTGGCTGTCGCGCATGTTAGGTTACCCGTTGCGCGAACGCGTGGCGGGCTCGGACATGGTGCCAAGGCTCCTGGATATCTGTGCCAGGCACGGTCATGCGGTGTATTTTTTCGGCAGTGATCTGGGCACCCTGGAAGCGGCGAAACTCATCGTGGAAAAGCGCTTTCCGGGGCTGCGCGTCGCGGGTCTCGACTCCCCCCCGATGGGCGCCGTGGTTGAGTGGAACAATGAGGCGTTGTGTGAAAAGATGCGCGCGAGCGGGGCGCGGTTGTTGCTGGTGTGTTTGGGTTGTCCCAAGCAGGAGCGTTGGATTTATGCCCACCACAAGGACACGGGCATACCGCTGAGCATCGGCGTGGGTGCCAGCCTGGATTTCATCACCGGCAAACAAAAACGGGCACCCCGCTGGATGCAGAAATCGGGGTTGGAATGGTTTTGGCGCATGTCGGGCAGTCCGTCGCGATTGGTCTCGCGCTACAGCAAGGATCTGCTGTTTTTGGTGCAGGCCGCATGGCAGCAGGCCAGCTCGCAACGACGGCGCAAAGTGCTGGTCGGGAGTGTCCGGGAGCCCCAGGCGATGACAACCCCACAGGGAAGCCCTGTGTTGCGCATCGAGTGGCACGGTGAATTGCGCAAGAACTCCCTGGCGGGTGCGCCGGTTCCGGAAAGTATCACGGCACCGGTTTTACTCGACGCCTCCAAGGTGACTTTCATGGATAGCTCCGGCTTGGGCCGCCTCGCCTTGTTGATCCGGACCTGCCGGGCGACGGCTCAGTTGTTAGTAGCGGTCAAACCCTCGGCCGCGTTCCGGTCGGCCGTCACGAAAGTGCAAATGGATTTTCTGTTGCAGATGGCGGCGTCGGAAGCGGCGGCCATGGCGGTGGTCTCCGACCACCAAGCGTGCGGCACGGTACGCAAGGTGGTTGATGACGGAATGGTTTGGGTGGCCTTCAACCGCCCTCTGGATGCGCTCTACCACGATGAAATGATGGCCGTCCTGGAAACCACCCTCGCCACCGCGCCGGGTCTCCGGGCCTTGGTGGTCGACTTGCAAGCCGTCACTTTCATCGACAGTCGGGCGGTTGGCGGCTTGCTCCGGGTTTGGAAAATGATGTCCGCCCGGGGTGCCGGCATGTTTCTCGCGGGGGTGACCCCGGCCGTGCGCGAAATCATCTCACTGCTTCACTTGGACAAGATTCTGGCGGAGTGGAAAGGAGATCGTCCGCAATGAAAGTGCTGCTTTCGGCAGGCATGATCCAACGCGGGCGCTCGGGGGTCGGGCGCTACGTGGTGGCCTTGGCCGAAGCCCTGGTGCGCGAACAAGCGGCGGTGGACTTGTTCATCGCCGGTCTGGATGAGGATCGTGCGTTGTTTCCCTGGCTGCGGCCGGAGCGCTGGGTTTCCATTCCTGCCAACCGGTCCGGCGGTGCCGCCAACCTGTGGTGGCACCAGGTGTGCCTCAACCGGGTGGCCAAACGCTTGCAGATCGATCTCGTGCACATTCCCAGCTACCGGCGCATGCTGTGGCATTGTGAGGTGCCGCAAGTGGCCACCATCCATGACTGCGCGCCATTCATCCTGCGGGAAAAATATGACCGGGCGCGCGGATTCTTCGGGCGGGTGATCGTGCCCATGCTCGCGCGGCGCGTCCAGCACATCATCGCGGTGAGCGAGACCACGGGCAAGGATGTGGTGCGTTGGATGAAGGTGCCAGCGGCCAAGGTCACGGTCATTCCCAATGGCATCGATCATCAGATGTTTTGCCCGCCGCCGGCCGCCGCCATCGCGGAGTTCCGCCAGCGCCACCGCCTGCAACAACCGTTTTTCCTCTACGTGGCGCGTCTGGAACATCCCGCCAAAAACCATCTGCGCCTCATCCGCGCCTTCGAGGTGCTGGCAAGATCCGGCGCATTCACCGGCCACTTGATCCTGCCCGGCGCCCCCTGGCATGGCTCTGAGGTGATCGCTCAGGCGGTCGCGGCCAGTCCTTTCCGCGACCGCATCCGCCTGGAGGGCTTCGTCGACAATGTCGACTTGCCGCTGTGGTATGCCGCCGCGGAAGCGTTGGTGTTTCCCTCCCTGATGGAGGGTTTCGGCTTGCCGTTGTTAGAGGCGCAGGCCTGCGGCACCCGCATCGCCTGCGCCGACGCCACCAGCCTGCCCGAGGTCGCCGGCCCGGCCGGCATGCTTTTCAACGGGCTCGACGAGGCGGCCATCGCCGCGGCCATGACGCAGCTCGCCACCATGGCCGGACCCGCCCGCCGGCACCTTGAAACGCTTGGCATGCAATGGGCGGCGGGCTTCACCTGGTCCGCCCACGCGGCCGCCGCCACGCAAGTCTACCGGGAAACCCTCGTCACGCTAACACCTAGTTAGAAAATCTATCCGGATGGCTGAATGGCAACGCAGGTTTTGGAGCACCACCGCAAGCGGTTATGTGGGGGTGGTGACCCGCATGGTGCTCGGGTTGGTGTTGTTCCGGACCATGTTCCAGCAGTTCAGCCATGCCGAGTTCGGTTTCTGGTCCTTGCTGTGGTCGTTGTTCGGGTACGGGATCCTGCTCGATTTCGGCTTTGGTTTCACCGCCCAAAAGGCCGTCGCCGAAAAAACCGCCACCGGCGATATCGCCGGTTTGAGCAAGCTCCTGGCAACCATCCTCTGGACCTTCGTCGGCATGGCGCTGTTGCTGCTGGTGGTGTTTCTGGCCATCCGCGAACCGTTCATGTCCCGCATGGGAGTCCTGCCCGCCGACTTCTCGTCATTCGGACAGGCCTATGCCGTGTTCTTCATCGGCCTGGCCATCATGTTTCCCATGGGCTTGTTTCCAGAGATTCTGCGCGGCTTGCAGCGCATCGACCTCGCCAATTGGATCGGCACCCTCACCACCCTGCTCAATTTCGGCTTCCTGTATTGGGGTCTGACATCGCACTGGAGTCTGGCCCTGCTCATGACCGTCAGCGTGACGACCAGCATTCTGCCCAATCTGCTCGCCGCGATCTACGCCTTCCGGCGCCTGCCCGGCATTTCCTTGTCGCCGAAGTGCTTCGAGTGGCGCGCGGTGCGATCCCAAATGGGGTTTTCGCTCACCGCCTATTTGGTCACCTTCAGCAACATGCTGCTGGCTAAAAGCGATCAACTGGTGATTTCACTGACCCTCGGGGTGGCTTGGGTCGCCGTCTATCAGGCAGGCTTCAAAATGGGCGAAATGCTCAACTTGTTCAGCGTCCAACTCCAGCAGGTGCTCTCGCCTGCCGCGGCGGCCCTGCACGCGCGCGGCGACGAGTCCGGACTCAAAAACCTGCTGCTCCGCAGCTCGCGGCTCACGTTTCTGTTAGTCACGCCGTGTTATCTGCTTGCCGCCGTCTATTTGGAGCCGCTCATCCACCTGCTCACGGGCATGGCCAGCGTGCCCCGCAACACCTGGTGGATCGGACAGGCACTCTTGTTGGCCATTTACAGTTCGCAATTGACCAATGGCTGCACCAAGCGGGTCCTGATGATGAGCGGCGAGGAAAAACGCCTGTTGGCCATTTCGCTCGCGGAGGCCGGGGCCAATGTGCTGCTCAGCGTCATCCTTGCCTATCAGATAGGGGTCCTCGGCGTCGCCATCGGCACCCTCATACCCACCCTCCTGGTGGGCTGGTTGTGGGTGGTTCCGCTCACCCTCGGCAGACTCAAGCTGTCATGGCGGAGTTATCTGGCCTACCATTTGCGCGGCACGCTGGTGCCCTTGGGCGGGTTCTCCCTGATCCTGGCCGGCCTCGTGTTGTGGCTACCCGCAGCGGCCCATAGCGGCTTTCTCGACCTGGGCTGGCGCGGCCTGCTGTGCATGGGGCCGCTCCTCTATCTCGGTCGCGAGGTGATCCGCGGGATGGCCCGGCCCGACGGCCCTTGCGCCTGAATTTCGCAGTGCATATGATTCCATCGTCGCCAACCGCGCCAAAAGCCGCGCCGCTCAAACAATATGCCTTACACTAGATAATTCAATTTTGGCATGCGGCGCCGCTACTTAGCAGTTGTCCGCATGCGTGCGACCAGCCTAGGTTGCTGCCACGCCCTATGAATTACCCTATTGCCTGCCGGACTGTTGTTTGCTGCGGTGCCCTGCTGTTAGCTGGTCCGCTGCTGGCGGCCGACATGACCGCCTTGTCCCGCGTGATGGATTTCACCCGGGGCGACAAGCCGGAGGCCAAGGTGAATGGTTATTCACTGCGCTGGGAAGGGGTCTCCGGCATCCCTAACGGACTCGAGGAAAAGGGCGCCGACGCCCGCCAAATCTATATCAGTCAGATCGCGAAAGGCAGTGGCGTTGACGGCAAGCTGCGGGTGGGCGATGTGATTCTGGGGGTCAACGGCAAACCGTTTGAGGGCAACGTCATCGACACCTTCCGCACCACCGTGGACGATGCCCCGTTGCGCGACAAGGATGGCACTTTCAGTATCCTGCTGTGGCGCAGTGGCAGCCAGTCAACCCTGACATTCCAAACCCTGGCCCCGCCGCCGGATCTAACCAAAGGCGGCGACCTCGGCGAGAGTCATGACTGGACGCTGGGGCCGACGGGTGCCCGCGGTTGGCTGTTCTCCCGCGGCCTCGACACCACCGACGCGCGGCAAATCCGGGTCACCCGGATTGAAGCCGGTGCGCCGGCCGATGGCGTGTTGGCGCTCGATGACGTGATTCTGGGCATCAACGGCAAAGCATTCACCAGTGACGCACGCCGCGCGTTTGGCGAAGCCATCGCTGAAGCGGAATCGGATGCCAGCCAAGGCCGCCTCAAGCTGCTGTGCTGGCGCAAAGGCGCGCAACTCGAGTTGACCGTCCCGCTTCATGTGTTAGGCAGCTACAGCGAGTCCTCACCCTACGCCTGCCCGAAGGCAATGCGGCTCGTCGAGCAAGGGTGCCGTGCAATCATGAAGACCGGCATCGAAGGTGGCAAAGGCCGCATTCCTGCCAACCTCAATGCCCTGGCCTTGCTCGCCAGCGGCAACCCGGAATACCTCGACGCCGTCAGGGCACACGCCCATAAGGTCGGACCGCCGGACCTCAAACTGAAAATGGAAGAAGGCATGTATGCCTGGTCTTGGGGCTATGACAATCTTTTTCTAACTGAATACTATCTGGCCACCAGGGACGACTATGTACTGCCGGCCATCCGCGAACTCACGGTCAAAATCGCCACCGG
>CAIKDP010000231.1 GCA_903826205.1 Akkermansiaceae bacterium | reverse complement strand
GGTGCGACCGACCAGGTCGTCTGCCGTGATCTCGGTTTCCTCGTCGGGAGTGACGGCCTCGCCAGTGGCGGCACGGAAACTGTCGATTTTCCAGTAGGCGTTGGGGATGAAGACAAGAAAGTCGTAGAGGTAGCTGCCTGCGGATGTCTTGAGCTTGAGTTCAATCATCTCGTGGCCGCTCTTGCTGAGTGTCTCGACCGCATCGACGATTTCGACTTCGTAATCTCCAGGTTCGACATGATCGGGGCGTTCAGTGGGGGTGGATGCTTTGTATGTGGGCATTGTGTTAGGTATGTTTGGGGTTGGTTTGAAATGGGTAGGGGGTTATGGCTTGTCGCCGTGACTGGATCGGGGGAGCTTGATATGGGCTTTCGGCTGGCAGGCATGGCGGGCCAACACGGCACGCGCCGCGATTTCGGCATCTGCCAAGGCGATGGCCGGAACACGCTTCCTGCCCGTCATCCATTCCGCCGAAATTTGCAGATAGAGCGCCCGCGCCGTCGCCTTCCTGACAATTGGTCTAACTGAATAGTCGGATTTCATGGCTTGGCCGTTGCTTTGGGTTTGGTTTGCTTGAGATAGGTGGATGGCGCGGCATGCTTCACCGACTCCTCGGGGAATGGTGCTTCGCATGGCATCCGCTGACTCCACAGGTCGCGGAACTTGGCAACTGATAGATTCCCGTAGGCGGTGAGGACGGGGCCGAAGCCCATCGTGGCGATGTGGTGGCCGACCGTCTCGCAATCGACAAACTCGCTTCCCTTCCGCGTGACCATCTTCCAGCCCGGAACGTCGCCGCCGCTCTTGATCCGCTCGGTGGCGACCTGCTTGGCCCGATCACGGAAGTCCTCGACCACCGCACAGCAGGCGAGAAAGCGCCCGAGCTTTTCCGGGTCACCTAACACGGCGTCGAAATCGAATCCTGGATCGGTTGTCGTTAGACCTTCCGCGACGATTGAGCGGCGTGCCGTGCAGGATTCCGCCTTGGCGCACCACCCGCAGTATTCACACGGGTTCGGCTTCTTGTCGGGATCGTAGAAATCAAAGATGACCTGATCGACAATTTCCTGCGCCTCGTCGTAGGTGAAGCGGTGGGTTTCGATCTCGCGTTGGTCGCAAAACAACAAGTGCGCCGTCCATTCGGCTGCGAACTGTGAGTCCATGAAGCCGAGCGCGTAGGCCGCCATCTGCTCGCGGTAATTCCGACGCATCCCGGTCTTCAGGTCGAAGTGTGTCAGGCGCGTCGGCACGACGGCGTCAGCGGTGCCACTCAAACCTAGCATTTTCACCCGGCAGTCATCCTCACGTGCAAGCACCCGCTCGCGGCCGGCCATCGCACGCACCACCGACACCGACCAACCGACGGCGGAATTTTCATCGGCGCTGAGTTTATCGGACAGCATCACGCGTTCGTCCTGGCCGAGCAGTTCGGCGCGGAATGCGGAATCCATAAGCGTGCCACGCTCCGCCGCCGGTCCCGCCACGGGACTGCTCTCGTAGCACGGGCAGACGGCGAGTTTGGGCAAATTAGATGGACGAAGGGCGCTCACTTGGCCACCTCCTTCCCCTTGACCCATTCGGCCACGGCGGCGACAAAGCGCTTCGGGTCGGCCAACATCCGGGCCGCGTAGGTCGGATCCAGGTTGTCGATGGATTCGAGCGGCCCCTCCGCGGTGTAGCTGAGCTGGCCGCGGGCAACGAGGAAATCGAGCACGTGCGCCATGTGCTCGCCGAAGACCTCTGAAATCCGGTCGGTGACAGACTGGACCGGAGCCGCTGTCTGCGGTGCCGGTGACGCCGACGCGGCGGGCGAGCCGAACACCGGTGCCAGCGCTTCGATGGAAAACGGCAGCTTGTCCGGCAGTGCATGGCGATTCTTGGCATCATACGCCGCCGCGTGGGTGGTGTAGAGCACGCGTTCC
>CAIKDP010000230.1 GCA_903826205.1 Akkermansiaceae bacterium | reverse complement strand
CCAGCCGTTGCTCCAACTCGGGATGATCGCCTTCGAAATATCGTCCGGTCATCACCTCGGGCGGGTTCTATGGGCGGGGTTGCAACTCGAATTGGCGGTGCACGCGCATCAGCTCCAAGGTTGCCAGCACCTTAGGACCGACGTTGGCAAGGCAGACCGGCCGCCGGGCCTCGGGCAGCAAATTGTTGACATGGAGCAACGCGCCCACGCCGGAACTGTCGATAAACTCCAACTTCAAACACTCCACCACCACCCGGCCTGAGAAGCCCTCGATGGCCGATCTTGCGGTTTCCCTGAATTCCGCAGCTTCGGAGCTGGTCAGTGTCGTTGCCATGACGGTCAGCGTCAGCGCGCCATCATTTTCCATGCTGGATTCCACGATCATTGGGTTAGCGAGTATTGTTAGGTTCACGCAACGGGTGCAGCCGCACGCAAAAAATTCCTTGCGAGAAATGCATTGTGGGCTTTCCAAAGGCAAGCCCATAGTTCACAAAGCGCGAAATGAAGATCGATCCGGCGAGTTACTGGAGCCAAATCGTGCGGGATGGGACCCTCGAACGTTGGAACCGCGACGCCCGCCGCAAGATCCGCATTTGGCGAGGCACCGTTCTGCTGGCACGGGCCCTGAAGCGGGGGCTCGACATCGTCGGCGCACTGGCCGCGCTCTGTTTGTTTGCGCCGATCTTCGTGCTCACCGCCATCCTGATCAAACTCGAGGACCGCGGCCCGGTCTTCTTCTGCCAGCCACGCGTCGGCGCAGGCGGCCGCCTCTTCGGGATTTGGAAATTCCGTTCCATGGTGGTCAACGCCGATAAAATCAAGGATCAATTGCTCGAGGCCAACCAACACGGCCAGACCGGCGTAACCTTCAAAATGAAAGACGATCCGCGCATCACCAAGGTCGGCAAATGGATCCGCAAACTCTCCATCGACGAGTTCCCCCAATTCTACAACGTCCTGCGCGGCAACATGTCGCTGGTCGGCCCGCGGCCGCCGGTCCCCCGGGAAGTCGCCACCTACAAGGCGTCCCACCTGCGCCGCTTGCGGGTCAAACCCGGCATCACCTGCCTGTGGCAAATCGGCGGCCGTGCGGACATCGACTTCGAAGGCCAGGTCCGGCTCGACCTCCAATACATCCGCTCCTCGAACGTGCTCTACGACATCCTCATCTTGCTCAAGACCGTGCCCGCCGTGTTGTTTGGCAAAGGCGCTTACTAACATTTTTCACACCCCGCATCATGTCTGCCGAATACCTGGAGTTGGTCCTGCCCGATTGGGGCAAGCTGGACAGTGTGCGCCGCTCGCCCCTGCCCTTCGCACTGTGGACCATCGGCGACCAATGTCTGCTCCACCATTGGCTCGACCACGCGGTGAACCAAGGCATCAGCTGCGTGCGGATCTTCGCCGCCGACCGGCCGGCCGCCGTCCGCCAACTCTTGGATGAGTCCACACTCTGGCCTGTCAAAATCGAATTCACCGCAATCGCCACCACCGCCGCCGCACCGGCCGGTGCCATGCATGTGGACTGGTTGCCGGGGGCCGCCGCGCCACCCGATCCTGAAGGCTCCGCGCTGGCCGCTGAAGCAACGACAGGCTGGAAGCCCGTCGGCCCTGACAGGCGGGACGCCTGTCCTCCTGCTAACCGTCCGGAATTGGCGGCGCCGCCCGCGCCCGTCAGCGGCTGGGACCTCATCACACGTGCCGCGGCGATGGAACAGGCCTGGCTCGACCGCTTGACCGGCGGCCCGGATTTCAATCTTGTTAGCATCGGTTATTCCTGCAAAATCCATCCTGAGGCCACGCTCATTCCGCCCTATTTCATCGGTGACAACGTGCTCATCGGCCCGGGCTGCGAGATCGGGCCCTATGCGGTGATCGGGCCCGGCAGCGTGCTGGCCGGTGCCAACTGCGTGGCGTACTCGCATGTGGCCGCCGACTCGTTCCTCGGTCCGGTCACCGCGCTCGACCACTGTCTGCTGGACCATGGCAGCCTGTTCAATTTGACCCATCAGGTGAGGCTCGACCAGGTCGAACCGCACCTCGTGGCCACGCTCAACAGGCCGGCCGCCAGCGTCCCGCTCAGGGACCGCTTGCGCGCGTTGCTGTTGCACCTGCGGCTCGGGACCTCCGCCGCGCCTGCCTCCTCCTTCGTCACCTTTGATGGCCGCACGCTGCCCGGCGAGCCCGCCGCCGGCCTGAGCAACCGCGCCGCCTGGCTGCCTCTCGTCTGGCAAGGCAAGCTCCCGCTCTATGGCGTGCTGCCGCGAACCGCCGGGCAGTTGGAAAGCCTCTCCGAGGAATGGCAAAATGTGCTGCGCCACGCTCCCATCGGGGTGTTTTCCTATGCCGACTGCCAGGGCTGCCACACGCCGGCGGACCCCGAGGAGGCCGTGCATGCCGTCTATCAAGCGACGCTGCCCGCCGCCGTCCTTGGCGCAGCCATGACCAACTTCACCCGCACCCTGAAAGCCGCCGATCTAACCCCTTCCACCCCGCTCCCATGAGTTTGCAACAACTCTTGCCCGCCCCCAGCGAAGCCGTCCGCTACACCATCCCGGCACTGCCGGAGCTGATTGAACCGCTGCGCCAGCGCTTCATCGGCAGCATATCCAACGGCGAACTGACCGATGCCGATCTGGGGCAATGGGAATTGGTGTTTCAAGAATTGCTGACCAACGCCCTCAAGCACGGTGCGCGCAACGACCCCACCCAATCCATCAGCGTGGAGTGGAACATCACGTGCGATGCGATCATCCTCTCCGCCCAGGACCCCGGCCAGGGCCCCCCGGACGCCGTGCTGCAGGCACAGTCACTCCCGGACGATCCGCTGTCGGAATCCGGGCGCGGCCTCTTCATCATTGCCAACGGCACGGACGAACGCCGCTGGTGGCGCGGCCCTAACGGGTTCCGCCTCGAAGTGCTGAAGTTCTACCCCAGCCAAGGGCTGCCGCTGCTGAGCAATCCGGAACTCGACAGCGTGCTCGACGAACTCTCCGCCTGCTACGAGAGTCTTTCCGTGTTCCACCGGCTGACGGGCAACCTGATAGAAAGTGGCAACCTGCGGGATTTCATCGGCAGCTCGCTCGAGGAATTCCTCTCGCTGCACCCGTTGGACCGGATCTTCTTCCAAGGCTCGCCGACCATCCCTGAAACCATCCGCCAACTCCTCGGCACGGCCCATTGGTTCCTCGATCAAAGCGCCGCGGATCCCACCCTGCGCATCCTCGGCACCCTCACCCGCGAAACCGTCTGGGAAACTTTCGAGGATCTGACCCGCCAAAACATCGACATCCAGGCCCTCCGCTCCGTGGGTGCCGGATGCGTGTTTCCCATCGTTGCCGGCGGCATCCACTTCGGGGCCCTCATCGCCCTGCGCAAGCCGGCCATCACCGAGTCCAAGAGCCGCTCCCTGGGGACGCTGCGCACCCTCGCCGACCTCTGCGGCATCGCCTGCGCCAACGCCCATTTGTCCGGCATCCGCGATGAAACACAAAAGGATTTGCGGGAGCTCGAAATCGCCGTCGAAATCCAGAAATCGCTGCTGCCGATCCTGCCCGCGCCCCTCTCGGACCGGTGGCTGGTCTCCATCTATCAGGAAAGCTCGCTCAGCATTGCCGGTGACTACGCCATCGCCAAGACCGATGCGGCAGGCAACCTCGTCATCGCCATGATCGACGTCATGGGCAAAGGGGTGTCCGCCGCCTTGCTCGCCAGCATTTTCCGCACGGCCTTCGACCTGTCACTGCATATCCCCTCGGCCAACGGCATCTTGGAAACCATCAATCGCACGCTGTGCAACCAACTTGGCAATCTCACCATGTTCATCACCTGTGCCATCGCGCGGGTGTCCGCGGATGGCAAATCCCTCGACCATGCCAGCGCCGGCCATTGTCCGACGTTTTTCTATCAAGCGGACGGGACCCGGACGTTTTTCGAGCCCTCCGGGCCACCGATCGGCATCCTGGCCGCAATCAGCTACACCAATGATCACGTCGCCTTGGCAGGCGGGGAACGCCTGGTCTTTGTCACCGATGGCTGCTATGAGTGGGACCGGCAGGATGAGGACCACGGGTGGCAGCACTTTGTCAAGCACATGGACCAGGACCGCACCTCGCCGCCGATCGAATTATGGACCCGCCTGCGCGGGCGCATCCGTGACCAATACGGACCCAATCTGGAAGATGACTGCACCCTTATCACCCTTGACATCCCCCTATGAAACGCATCCTTGTCGCTGAAGATGATCTGGTCATCTCCAAACTCTATCAACTGCATTTCCAGCGCCACCAGTTTCACGGCAGCTTCTTCACCACCGGTGACGGGGTGATCCAAAGTACCAGGCACGAACGGCCGGATCTGGTGATCCTCGACTTCGAACTGCCCGGCCTCAGCGGGCCGGAGGTCATGCGCGAACTCCACCAAATCCCCGGCTGCGAAAACCTGCCTGTGATCTTTGTCACCGGGCGTGCCACCCCCGCCGTCATCGAAGACCTGCGCAAGGCCGGCGCCCACGCGGTTTTCGGCAAGCCGTTTTCACCCATGCAGCTCATCCAGCTCATCACCCAGCTCACCGCCACCCAGGCCGAATGAAGCGCCGCATTGACATCTTCATCTTTGCCGACGCCCTCGGCTGGGCGATTGCGGCGCGGCGCCGCTTCGCCGAAAACCTGCTGCCCGTGCGCAACCGCTGCGAGACGCTGCTGGGCTATTCCTCCACCTGCGACCCGACGATTCTAACCGGCACGCTGCCCTGCGAGCACCGCCACTTTTCATTTTTCATCAAGGCGGCGGCTGGCCGATCGCCGTTTACGCCGCTGCGCCACCTCGGGTTTCTGCCGGAAATCCTTGCGGGCCACCACCGCATTCGCAACAAGGTATCCAAATTCATCGCCCGCCACCACGGGTACAGCGGCTACTTCCAGCTCTACAGTGTGCCGTTCTCGAAGCTGCCCTACCTCGATTACTCGGAGAAGAAGGATATCTATCAACCCGGCGGCATCAACGGCGGGCAGGCCACCATTTTCGAGCACTGGCAACAATCCGGCAAACCCTGGGCGCGCTCCAACTGGAGGCTCGGCGATCCGGACAACATCGCCCATGCCCGCCGCGAAATCGAAAAGGGCGACGTCGAATTGCTCTATCTGTTCACCGCCAGGCTTGATGCGGTCATGCACAAGCACGGCGTCGACCACCCGCAGGTGGATGCCGCCTTCGATGAGTTCGCCGCCAACCTCCAGGGGCTCGCCGACCTGGCCGCCCGCCATTACCGCGAGGTGCGCCTCCATCTCTTCAGCGACCACGGCATGGCCGATGTGCAGGTCTGCTCCGACCTGCTGCCGCGCTGGGAAAAACTCGGCCTCCGCTACGGCCGCGACTACATCGCCGTGTGGGACTCGACCATGGCCCGCTTCTGGTTCAGCGACGCGGCCAGCCGCGCCACCGCCACCGCCTGGCTGAACGAGCAGGCGGACGGCGAGGTTCTAACAGACGAGCGGCTGGCCGGCTACGGCTGCCTGTTTCCCGACCGCCAATATGGCGAGCTGTTCTATCTGCTGCCGTCCGGGTCGTTGTTGGTGCCGTCCTTTCTCAACCAGCGCAAGGTCACCGCCATGCACGGCTACGCCCCCGAGCACCCGGACAGCGCCGCCGCCTGGCTCTCCAACACCGAAACCCTCCCCGTCGCCGCGCTGCCGGACATTTTCCCGGTGATGCGGGCCGCCGCACTCTAACTATTCCTCTGCGTTTAGAATTTTGAATTTAGAATTTAGTGCTTCCATCCCCATGCCACGCATTCTGCATATCCCGCGGCGCTTTGCCCTTGATGAATGGGGCGGCACCGAGAGCGTCATCTACAATCTGTGCAAACAACAGCAGGCCCACGGCCAGCATCCGGAAATCCACACCTCGCGGGCCCTCGCCCCCGTCCCGCGCGAGGTCTGGCGCGACATCCCGATCCGCCGTTACCGTTATTGCTATCCGTTTTTCGGCCTGACCGCGGCGGAGCGGCACGCGCTCGACAAGAAGGGTGGCAACCTGCTCTCGCTCGATCTGTTCTGGCATCTGCTGGCCGCGCGCGATGTGCGCATCTATCATGCCCATGTCCTCAAGCGCATGGGCGGGGCCGTCCTCACCGCCGCGCGGCTGCGCCACAAACCCTGCGTCGTCACCCTCCATGGCAACATCTTCGACGTGCCGGCCGCCGAGGCCGCCTCCATCGTCGAGGCCCAACAAGGCCACTGCGAGTGGGGCAAGCCCTTCGGCGCGCTGTTCCGTTCCCGCCACTTGTTAGACGAGGCCGACGCCGTGCTCTGCGTCGGATTTTCCGAATACGAAAAGGCCAAGGCGGCGCTCGGCCACGGGCGTGTCCATCATTTGCCCAACGGCGTCACCCCGGAGGCCTTCGCCGCCGGGGATCGTGCGGCCGGCCGCCAGGCGCTGGGCTGGCCGGAAGATGTCATCGGCTTCGGCTGCCTCAGCCGCATCGACCCCCAGAAGAACCAACTTTTGTTAGTCGAGGCGTTTGCCGCGTTGGTGGCCGCCCGCCCGCGGCAGGAGCACCGGTTATTGTTAGGCGGGCCGATCACCGCGCCCGGCTATCTTGAGGAAATCAAAAGCCTCATCGGGCGGCACCGGTTGGAGGCCTTGGTGACGCTGCATCCGGCGGTGGTGGCGGAATCGAGCCAGCACCGCAACCTGCTGGCCGCCCTGGATGGCTTCGTTCTGCCGTCCCGCCATGAGCCGTTTGGCATCGTCATCCTGGAGGCCTGGGCCGCCGGCCTGCCCGTCATCGCGTCCAACATCGGCGGCCTCGCCCAACTCGTCAGCCATGAGCGCGACGGCCTGCACTTCCCCGCCGGTGACGCCGCCGCGCTATGCGCCGCGCTGGTGCGCCTCGCCGGCGACGCCGGCCTGCGCCGTGCCCACGCCGCGGCGGGGCTGGCGAAGATGACGGGCCACTACACCTGGGCCGCGGTCGACGCGCGACTCGAGCAGATCTATCAACTTGCGGAAGCCCGCCACCGATGAATCCCCAGCCACCCGCCGTGTCCGTGATCATGCGCAGCTTCAACGAGGCCTGGGCCATTGGCGACACCATCCGCCAGGTGTTTGCGCAGGACTTTGCGGGGGCCATCGAACTCATCGTGATTGATTCCGGATCAAGCGACGACTCCCTTGAAATCATCCAGGCGGCCAAGCCTGCCCGGCTCATCCAGATTCCGCTGGGCAGCTACGTGCCGGGCGTGGTCCTCAATCAGGGGGCCCGCGCGGCCTCCCATGAGTGGCTCGTCTATCTGAATGCGGACGCCACGCCCGTGGGTGACACCTGGCTCAGCGAACTGCTGGCGCCCGGCCTGGCCAGCGCCGGGTTTGGGGCGGTGTTTTCGCGGCAGGTTGCGCGGCCGGATTGTCAGGCGGTGTTCGCCCACGATTACGAGCGCTGCTTCGGGCCGGAGCGCGAATCCATGAACTGGGGGCATTTTTTCAGCATGGTTAGCTGCGTCACGCGGCGTGCCGTGTTAGAAAAGCAGCCCATCCGTGAAGACCTGCAATATGCCGAGGATGACGAATGGACCCGCCGCCTCGCCAGGCACGGCATGGCCATTCTCTATGCGCCGGAGTCGGTGGTGATGCATTCGCATAACTACACCCTGCGCCAGTCCTACAAACGCGCCTTCGGCGATGCCAAGGCGATGGCCGCCGCCGGCACCCTTGAGACGCACGCCGGGGTGCTCGCCGGATGGTGCGCCGACGCGTGGCGCGATGCCAAGTGGTGCCTGCGCCACCAGCGACCCGGCGGCCTGCCCCAAGCCCTCGGGGTGCGCCTGGCCCAACGCCTTGGCCGGCGCGCCGGCGAGCGTCACGGGCGCCACGTCTAGCCACACGCAAGCATGAACATCCTCGTCATCACCAATCTCTATCCGCCCCACGAAATCGGCGGCTATGAAATCCGCTGCCGCGACGTCTGCGAGCGCTTGCGGGCGTTGGGGCACACGGTGCAAGTGCTAACCTCCGACCATCAGGTGGCGGGCCGCAACGGGGCGGACCCACCCACGGTCAAGCGGCAGTTGAAACTTCACGGCATGTATGGTCATGCGTGGCTGCCGATTCAGCGGCTGTACGCCCAGGAAAAGCACAACCATGAGGTGCTGCGGCAGGAACTCGCCGCATGGCGACCCGACGTGATCCACGTCTGGAACATGGGCGGTCTCTCAAAATCCCTGCTGCTGCGACTCGAACACAGCGGCCTGCCCGTCGTCTACGACGTCTCCGACCACTGGATCGCCCGCAGCCTGCGCGCCGATGTGTGGCTCGCCTGGTGGAATGCCCCAGGCTCCCTGCCGCGCACCTTGGCCCGCCGCATACTCAGCTGGCTTGGCATCCGCCGCCTGTTGGATGCGGCGACGCCAACGGCATCCTGGGACACGCTCCGTTTCAAGCGCTGCTATTTCTGCAGTGGCTTCCTGCGCGATCTAACAAAATCGAAGGGCTGGCCGGTGGCGCACGCCGGGGTGATTCATTGCGGCATCAACACCGCCGCCTTCTCTATCAAACAGGACCACTCGCGCTTTGAAAAGCTGCTGTGGGTCGGGCGGCTGGCCGCGGACAAGGATCCTCTCACCGCCATCCGCGCGCTGGCCGCCGCCCACCGCGCCGGACTCGCCCACCTCACGCTCGATCTCTACGGCCACGGCGAGCCCGCCTATGTCGCACAAATTGACGCGGAAATCAGCACCCTCGGGCTGCACCGGCACGTCCAGCGCCAACTGGCGCCGGCCGCGGAAATGGGCCGCCTGTACAGCCAATACGACGCGCTGCTGTTCACCTCCAACTGGGGTGAACCGTTCGCCCTCACGCCACTCGAAGCCATGGCCTCCGGCTTGCCGGTGATCACCTCGCTCGATGGCGGCCAAGCGGAATTGGCACGCCACGGCGCCAATTGCCTGGTGGCCGCGGCCGCCAACCCCGACCTCTACGCCACGCGCATCGGCGAACTGGCCGCCGCCCCGCAACTGCGCCAACAACTCGCCGCCACCGCCCTGGAGGAAGTGCGCGGCCGCTTCGACCTCGATCCGATCGTGCGCGAGATCGAGGCCTACCTGCACGCTTCCCTCACCTCATGAGCCTGGTTTTCTACGATGACAGTCCGGTGTTCGGCGGCCACGAGGTGATGACGCTGTTAGGATTGGAGGCGGTGCTGGCCGCATCCCCGGAGCCGGTGCATTTTCTCGCGGCGGCCGCCAACCCCAAACTTTGCCAGGCGCTTGCCGCCCTGGCAGCCAGACATCCCCAGCTGAGACTCGAACCACTCGCCTACCATTCATCCAAGCTCGAGGCGGTCCGCAACCAGTTGCAGCCGTCCCGCTGCCGCCGTCTGGCCCGGCGTTTGTTAGAGCTGGAGCCCGCTCTGGTGGTGGCCATCCAGGGCAACATCGAGCATTCCTCGCTCGCGTTGCTGGCCGCGCGGCGCGCCGCCATTCCCTCCACCAGTTACCTCCCGGTGCCACATTCCAACGCGGCCATGGGTGCCCGGTTAGGCGCGCTGCGCGATGTGTTTGCCAGCCGCCTGTTCCAGCTGCCGGACTCCTTCATCACCATCAGCGATGAAATGGCCCGCTTGCTGCGGCTGCGCGGAGCGACCGCGCCCGTCCACATCGTCTACAACGGGGTCGACACCACGCGCTTCCAGCCCGGCGACCCGGTGGCGGCCTGCCAGCACCTCGGCCTGCCGCCGGACAAGCCGCGCCTCGGCATGATCGGCCGCATCGAATTCCGCCAGAAACAACAACACCTGCTCGTCGCGGCGGTGGCCGCCGAACCCGCGCTGCGGGAGGCCTGCCACCTCGTGTTTGCCGGCGCCGGCCCGGATGTGGCCGCGCTGCACGCGCTCATCGCGCGGCACAGGATTGCCGCCACCGTCCTGCCGTGGTGCGATCCGGCGCAACTCTATCAGGCGCTCGACGCGCTGGTCATTCCGTCCCGCTACGAGGGACTGCCGCTGGTGATGTTAGAAGCGCTGGCCTCGGGCACCGCGGTGCTGGCCAGTGACCGCGACGGCATGAAGGACCTGCTGCCGCCCGCGTGGCGGGTCGAACCTAACAGCCACAGCGCGCTGGCCGCCGGGCTCTGCCGATTTCTGCGCGACGGGTGCCCCAAACCCGCCGCCGCGCTGGTGGCGAGGGTGCGCGAGTCGATGTCGCTGGCGGCCTTTGGCCGCACGTTTGCCACCACCGTCGCCGCGCTGGCGGGCCGTGCCTGAGCCCCGCCACCAACCTCCAAGACCCTCCCAGCCATGAGAAAACTGCGTGTACTGATCCTTGCCGAGGCGGCCAATCCCGAATTGACCAGCGTGGCCCTCATCGGCTATTCGCTCAGCCAGGCTCTGGCTGAAGTTTGCGACGCGCACCTGGTCACCGAGAGCCGCAATGCGGAATCGCTGCGGCAGGCCGGAGTCAGCCCCGGGGCCTTCACAGCCCTCACCAATCCGGCCCAGCGCATCGCCTTCCGGCTCGCCACTTTCCTGCGTGGCGGCACCAGCCTGGGGTGGACGATTCACTCGGCTCTAACCACTTTGGCCTATCCGCTGTTTGAGCGCAAGGTGTGGAAGGAGTTTGCGGGGCGGCTCAAGGCCGGTGAGTTTGATCTGGTCCACCGCATCACCCCGTTGAGTCCCACCACGCCGAGCTACCTCGCCAAACGCCTCGCGACCATCGGCGTGCCGCTCGTGTTAGGCCCGCTCAATGGCGGCATCCCGTGGCCCGCGGGCTTTGACCGGATCCGGCGTGCCGAGCGCGAGTGGCTCGGGTATTTCCGTGACCTCTACCGCATCCTGCCCGGATTGAATGCGACCCGCCGCCACGCCACCGCACTTGTGCTAGCGTCCCGCCATACCTATGGCGAAGTCACCGGCAGGCACGCGGCGCTCGAGAAAAAAGCCATCTGGCTGCCTGAAAACGCGATTGACCCGGCCCGCTTCCCGGAGGTTTTTGTCGAGCCTGAGCGCCCGGTCTCGGGCGAACCGCTGCGCGTCGCCTTTCTCGGCCGCTTGGTCCCTTACAAAGGCGCGGACATGTTGATAGAGGCGGCCACGCCGCTGCTGCGCGCGGGCCACATGACCCTCGAAATCATCGGCGACGGCCCCCAACTGCCGGAACTCAAGGCGCTCGTGGCGCGCGAGGACCTTGGCAATGCGGTGGCTTTCCCCGGCTGGATTGCCCATGCACAGGTGCGCCGGCATCTGACAAAGGCGCAGGTGTTTGCGTTTCCAAGTGTGCGTGAATTTGGTGGCGGGGTGGTCTTGGAAGCCATGGCCATGGGCCTGGCGCCGGTCGTCATCGATTACGGCGGTCCGGCCGAACTCATTCCGGAAGGCTGCGGCACGGTCATGCCGATGGGCGAGCGACCGGCGATTATCCACGCGCTGCGGCAGGTTCTAACCGATCTGGCGGCGGATCCAACCGGCGTCCATGCCACCGGCTTGCGTGCCCAACGCCATGTGCGTGCGCATTACACGTGGGCGGCCAAAGCGCAGCAACTCCTCCAGGTTTACGCCTGGGCGTTGCGAGGCACGCCCGCGCCCAAGCCGGACTTGGGGGTGGGGACACAAGCGCCAACATAGCGCGGCAAGGGCCCTGCACCGTCACGCTATTCATGCTTGCAATCACCGGTCGCGGCACGAATGCTGTGCCCAACCTAATGCTGAATGTGCAACCGGCCCTTGATCCACCTTCGGGATTGAACCCGCCAAACAGCGCGGCGACGGCGCCAGCGCCAGCGCCGCGCCGGCCGCGGTTTCGTTTTCCGTTGACGGTGGACCCGGTGCGTCTGGTGGCCGGGGTGTTGTCACGCTGGCCGTGGCTGGTCGCCGGGATGCTGGTGTTCGGCACTCTTGGCACCTTGGCTGGCATCGGCCTCACGCATCCATCGTTCACGCTCTCGGTGTCGCTGATCAAGCGGCGGATTCCCCACACGGTCCAGACCTCGGAAATCGGCCAAGCCTATCGACCGGTGGACCTCAATGATGCGACGCTGCATGCCACGTTGCTGGCCAACGAGCCGCTGGATCTGGCGCTCCAGCGCGCCCGCAACGGCATCGATTCGGGTAAAATCCGCACGCTGGTGGAGGCCAAGCAACTGGAAGGCACGGATATTTTTTTCATCACCTATCATTCACCGGTGAGTCCCGCGGACGCGGTGGCCTTCAGCACCCTTTGGGCGGCGGAAATCAATGCCTACACCCAGCGCTTGCAACAGAGTGAAGCCCATGAAGTGCGGCTCATCTTGCAGAAGGAGGTGGCCGATCTGGAACAACAAATGAACGCGACCAACTTGGAAATCCTCAATTTTTCCAAGGCTAAAGACTATCTGGGCGGGGAGGCCCAGGTTGCCGCCGCGTTGGCCAAGCTCGCCCAAATCGAACTGGAACTGGAAAGTGCCCGCACCTCGGCCGTGGCCAAAGCCGAACAAATCAAAACCCTCGGCGCGCAAATCCATCGCCAAAGCCCGATCGAATTGCAACTGCGCACCGCCAGGGAAGAACTGGCCAACCTGCGGGCCACCTACACCGATGCCAATCCCCTGGTCCAAAGCAAGCTGCAAAGCATTGAGTACCTTGGCGGGCAAATTGAAAAACTCAACGCGGTCGGGGAAGCGGACCTCGATTCCTACACCGGCACCCCGCTTGGCAACCAACTTTATCTGAATATCCTCACCCTGCGCAACGAGCAACTGGAAGCCAGCGGCAAGATCCAGTCGTTTGAAAAACTCAGAACCACCACCGCGGCGCGCATCGAGGAGTTTCCCGCCATCATCAGCGCCTACGACGCCTTGCAAAAAAAACGCGAGGCCCTGGGGGGAAGCCTGTCCTTGATGAGCAACCGCCTCAAGGAAGCCGAGATTTTCGCCTCCGGCGCGCCTGGCTATTGGCAGATTTTCCAAGCGCCCGACGCGCGCAGCATCGTCCCGTCATCGCGGGTGTTAAAGCCGGCGCTGCTGGGAGTTCTGGGCGGGATGCTCGGGGCCGGGGTCGCCGTTTTGCTGACCTTGCTCTGCACCCACCGCAGTTCGCGACGCTCCATCCTCGAATGTTGCGCCGCGACCCAGGCGCCGCTCGTGGCCTGCATTCCCGCCACCCTTGAGACGGCCGCGGCAGGTGCCGTCGCCCATTTTTGGATCACCCACCTGGCTCCCCGCATGCACACGCCGCAGCACCTGCTACTGTGGACGCCGGCGCTCGAACCCGCTGACGAACGCCGCTTCTGGGCGCTGCTCGCCGCCGCCGCCTGGCAGGATTCGGGAATCGCCCTCAGCGTCATCGATCTAACCCCCGATGCCCTGTGGAGTGATGTGGACATGCCGGAATCCTTGGAATGGCGGGGCGCGGAACCCGCGGCGCCGCCGCCCGGTCCGCACTTTGCGGCCAGCCTCCAACGCGCCGCCGGACTGCCACATGGCGAGGCCCGTGAAGGACTGGCCGAAGTGGACTATTGGTTGACGCTCGTCGCCGGCACACACGCCTCGCTGCGCCGCGCCCACCACTTCCGCCCGCTGGCCGAGGCCTATCTTCCGCCGTGCCACGGCACCCTCGGCTGGACCGAAGCACCGGACGGGCGCGTCCGCGCGGCAGCCGATATCCTCTCCGGTCTGCTCGCCAAGCAATTTTCCTAACCCCCGCCATGAAACGTGTGTTGTCCGTGCTCTTGCTGACCCTCTGCGCTGCAGGGGCACTGTCCGGTCAAACGGCGAAGCCGGCGGTGCCTGAGCAAGCGGCCGCGGCCATGGCGGCAGCCCCCGGCAACAAGGCCGCCGGCTCCCCGGTATCGTGGCGCAACCGCTTTGAACTGGGCTCTGGCGACGTGATCAACTTTGCGCTGTTTGGCCGGCCGGAACTCGACCGGCCGGGGTTTCGCATCGCGCCCGACGGCACCGTAAGCTATCTCCAGGCCCAGAACATCAAGGTTGCCGGCCTCACCATTGACGAGGCACGTCACGCCGTTGAGACCGCTCTCGCCGCGCATTTTCGCTCGCCGCGGGTCATCATCACGCCGCAGGAGGTGGCCTCCAAACGTTTCACCATCCTCGGCAAAGTCGTCAACCGGGGCGTGGTCACACTCGAACGGCCCATCACTCTGGTCGAAGCCATTGCCAACGCCGGCGGCTTGGAAACCGGCTTGTTCGAACAGAACACCATCGAACTCGCCGACCTTGACCGCTCGTTCATCTCGCGCGGCGGGCGGCGCCTGCCGGTGGACTTCCGGCGCCTCCTGCATGAGGGCGTGATGAGTCTCAACATCGAGATCGAGCCTAACGATTTCATCTACATTGCCTCCAACATTTCAAATGATTACTACGTGTTGGGCGCCGTGGTGTCCCCCGGCGTGCAGGGACTCACCCCGGATGCCTCGGTGGTGGCGGCGATCACGCGCCGCAGCGGCTTCACCGAACGGGCATGGACGGATCGCGTGCTGGTCATCCGCGGCAGCTTCAACCAGCCCAAAACCATCATCATCAATGTGAAAAACATTCTGGCTGCCAAGGAGAAGGATTTCAAATTGGAGCCCAAGGACATTGTCTACATTGCGGACCGCCCGTGGGTGACGGCGGAAGAAATCCTGCAAGCGGCCCTCTCCGCCTTCGCCTCCAGCGCCGCCTCCAGTTGGGTCAATCTCAACCTCAATCCGATCACCACCCCGTGAAGCGCCCATCCCCGATCCTCCGGCTTGTCGCGCTCATCCTTGGCCTCGCCGGCGGGTCCTGCCAGCAGCACATCCCCAAAGCCGGGTTTGATGCGCACACCGGCGGCCAAGCGGTCAATAATCTCACCTTCACCAACGTGAGCCTCAAGCGCGCGCTGGATCCCAAATTGTTGGTGGCGCCGGCGGAACCCTATCTGCTAGGCCCCGGCGACGTGATGGAAATTGAAATCGCCGAGGTCCGCGGCACCCTTGCCCGCACCTTTGTCATGCCCGATGGCATGGTGTACTACAATCTGGCCGGCGGGGTGCGGGCGGAAGGGCTCACCCAGGCGGACTTTGCCAAACGCCTCACCGAGGCTCTCAAGCAGGATTACTCCAACCCGCTGGTCAACGTGAGCCTCGTGGAAGTGCGCTCCCGCCGTTACTGGATGCTCGGGCGGGTCTTCAAACCGGGCATTTTCCCGCTGCGCCAGCCGACCACCCTGCTGGAAGCCATCGCGGAATCCGGCGGGCTGTTCACGTCGCGGTTTTCGGGCACCACCCAAGAACTTGCGGATTTGTCCAACAGCGTCGTCATTCGCAACGGGGACATTCTGCCGGTCAATTTCGACAAACTCATCCGCGCCGGCGACACCTCGCAAAACATCTATCTGCGCAACAATGACCTCATTTACCTGCCATCCTCAGCCGCCTCCACCGTCCTGCTGCTCGGAGCCGTGGCCACCCCGCAAGCCGTCGGCTACCGCGACTCGCTCACCTTGGTCGACTGCATCGCCCAGGGCCGGGGTCCGGCCAAAGACGCCTACCTCGACCAAATCGTCATCGTCCGCGGCACCCTCGACAAACCCAGCGCCGCCATCGTCAACCTCAAAGCCATCCTCACCGGCAAGGAACCTAACGTGCGGCTGCAACCCGGCGACATCGTGTGGATTCCACGCCGGCCGCTTGGATTATTAGAATCCACGGTGAAACTTGTCTTCACGGATGCCGCGCGCAGCATCGCCGCAAGCCAGGGCGCAAGCCTCACCGGCAGCAAGCTGAGTCCCGGCGTCCCCATCCCCGTCACCCCCCCCTGATCCCGCCGCCATGCCCCCGCTGATCCAGTCCCGATTCATCGCCGTAACCGGCGGCAGCGGTTCGGGCAAGAGCTGGCTGGCCGCCGCATTGCTGGAGCGCCTCGGCGCTGAGGCGGCACACCTGAGCTTGGATGATTTCTACCGCGATCTGGGACACTTGCCGGAAGCGGAGCGCGCCGGGGTGAATTTCGACGACCCTGCGGCCATCGATTGGGATGCGTTGCGAAATGTGTTAGAGCGGCTTGAGCGGGGGGCCGCGGCGCGGATTCCGCGCTATGATTTTGCGACCCACACGCGGCACGCGACGAGCCGGCGCTTGGCGCGGGCCCGGTTTGTTTTGTTAGACGGATTGTGGTTGCTGCACCACGGCTGGCTGCGGGACAAACTCGCGCTCAGTGTGTTTGTTGATTGTCCGGCGGACGAACGCCTGCGGCGGCGCGTGGCGCGGGACGTGCAGACGCGCGGCCGCACCCGGGGTTCGGTGCTGCGGCAATTCCGCCAGCACGTGCAACCGATGCATGAGTTGTTTGTGGAGCCACAGCGCGCGTGGGCGACGCATTGCGTGACTTCCCCGTTAGAGAAAAACGTGCAAGCCGAGTTGCTTGCGGCGTGCCTGGCCATGTAGGCCCAAGGTCCCATCCCCATTTGCCAATCACAAGTTGACTTCGCCCGGGCCGATGAAAAGATTCGGGCATGGATAAAACCTATTACCGCATGATCACGCTGGCATGGCTTAGCCTTGCCGGCATCGCCCTAGCCGTGGAAGATAGCAAAGCATCAGCCGTGGAGGATAACAAAGTATCAGCCTCGGAAGATAACAAAGTATCAGCCGTGGAAGATAGCAAAGTATCAGCCGTTGAAGATAGCAAAGTATCAGCCGTTGAAGATAGCAAAGTATCAGCCTCGGAAGATAACAAAGCATCGGCCGCGAAAGATAGCAAAGCATCGGCCTCGGTAGCGAGTCCCATCCAATCGGCGGCCCGGCCGTATAGCCTGAGCATTGTGGCACCGGTGCAGATTGCCGGATCGGACGATGCAGCGAAGGCCTTCCAAGCCAACGTGCTGCCAGGGATGCTGACGGCGGAGCGGCAACTGCTGCCCGAGTACAAATCGCATACGGTGCAAAATCTGGCCACCTTTTCGTTGGATCCATCCAAGCTGTTGCTCAGTGCCGACACCACGGCGCGGGTGTATTTCCTCGGTGAGGGAGCGGGCTATCAAAACACCCTCGGCGTCTCCACCACCAACGGCGGACCGCTGAGCCCGGGTGCGGCCCTGATCTTTCCCAACGCCTCCAGCTCCGTGGGTTTTGCGGGCAGCGGCTCATCCGTCCGCTCCGCCAGCGAACCGTTGCAACCCGGCGACTTCGTCAATCTCGGCAAACTCAAAGCCGGCACCGCGCTTGACTTTTTCCTCATCGCCTTTGGTGCCACCGGTGGCAAAGACGTCATGTCCACCAACCAAAGCCTCAACGCGGACGGCCTCGTCCACGCGGTGGCCATGGCCAAGGCGGGTTCGCCCTACCTTGTGCTCAGCTTTGAAGACATGAAAGGCGGGGGTGACCGCGACTTCAACGATGTGTACTTTGCCGTGGATCTCGGCAAGTCCAACATTGCCCATCTGATGGGGCTGGGTGCGCCCGAGCCATCACTGGCGTTCGGCGCGCTCTTGGCAGGGGGCGCCCTGTTTGGCTTCGGTCGCCGCCGCAGAGTCTGAGAAATTGTTTGGACAGCGCGGGACCGGCCGCCTAGTAAGCCCTATGGCAAAATCCTTCACGAGGACATGCATCGGCACCGGAGTGGCGCTGGCAGTGGTGGGCCTGAGTCTCGGGATCTGGCGCAAGGCCATCGTATCCAAGCGCGCCACCCTGGCCCTGGCGGCGATCGAAAATGGCGTGACCACCGCCGACTTCGTCGCCGCCAGATCCGCCCTCGCCGGCATCGCCGACCCCGGAATGCGCGAGGCTATGGAACGGGAAATCCGCTTGGGCGAACTCCAAGCCGCACTGGCCAACCGCGACACCGGCCTCATGCGCCGCGCGATCGGCACCGATGGCGGGGCGTGGATGAATCCCAAATTGCTGGAAGCCGCCGAGCTGGAACTGGCACGCGAGGCGGTCCAAGCCCGCGATTTTGAAAGCTACCGCAAGGCGGCCGGAAAATGGCAAGCCAAGACCACCTTGGGCGGCCAGTGGAAATTGTTAGAAGCCGACCAATTGCTGGCCCGCAAGTTGCCGGAGGAGGCGCTGCAAGTGCTCAAGGCGGCGCAACTCAGCGGGGCGGAAGACGCGCAGCGCCACGCCCGCCTGGCGTTGTTGGAAGCCAAGACCCCGTGGCAGGCGATGGCCAGCATTGATGCGGGACTCAAGGTGGATCCGCGCAACGCCGACCTGCTGTCGTTTCGTGCCCAAATCGAGGAAGCCGCCGGACGGGTGGATGACGCACGGCTTGACTATGTGGCGGCCGTCCTTGCCGAGCGGAAAAACCCGCTGTACCGGGATACGCTGGCGAATTTCTATCTGCGGCGGGGGGATCTCGCCAATGCCGCGGAAACCTGGCGCGATGCCGCCGAGGACACCGGACTTGGGGTGTACGCCTTGAAGTGCTGGTTCTGGTCACGGATGGTCGGCGTGCGCCTCAGCAAACCCCTGCCGCCATGCCGTCAGCAAGGCTGGCACGAGGTGGTCACGGCCATGACCGCCACCCCGGACGGGGTGTTTTGGACGGCCGAGTTGGATGCCATGCTGGCCCGTATCCATGGCGGCCAGGCGCGCCCGGAAGTCCTCTGGCTGCGCCTGCTCGAAGCCTTGCGCAGCCAAAACCTGCCAGCCGCCAAACAACAATTGGAGGTCGGGTTTTCGCGCGAGGCGGAACGCCTGTGGCCGGACCTCGCGCTGCAACTGCGGGTCCATTTGGCGGCCCGCGAAGGTGCCAATCCGCGCTTGCCGCTCGGCGGCCGGGAGTTACCCCCGGTGGCTGGGGATGCACACCCGTGGCTGCTGGAATTTTCCCGCTGGGCGCAACGCACGGATGGTGCCACAGCCAAGCCACCCATTGAGGCCTGGCTTGGCAAACCCGGAGCCCTCGTGGGAATCCTCTTTGCCTCGGGCTGGGGCGGGGCGGCACTCATCGCCGGCAACGCCGGCAAGCTTGTCCCGGAACCGGAGGCACCCGGGTGGTTTGACTACGGCTACGCCAAATCCCTGTTGCTGCGGGATGGCAAGGAACCAGCGCGCCAGTGGCTGGCCTCGTTGCCCGCGCGCAGCCCTGCCGCGGAACTTCTGTTAGGCGAACTCCTGCTCACCTCCGGCAGCGTGGACCCAGGCCTGGCCCTGCTCGAAAAGATCGCCGCCGGCGACTCCCCTCACGCCAGCCGTGCCGCATGGACACTGGCCCTGGCGGAACTTGATCGCGGCAACGCCGCCAAGGCCCGCCAACTCACGCTCGCCACGCCCGGTCTGGCGACCAGTGTGCAGGGCAAGGAGCTGCTGGCCCGCATCGCGCTGGCCGAGGGGACCCGGGCGGAATCCCTCCGCATCTATCAGGAGCTGGGCGAACAATCGGCCGACGCCATGATTTTTCTATCCAAGGAAGCGTTTGCCGCCGGCGATTTCGACCAGGCCCGGAAATGGACCCGTCTGTTAGCCCGGCGGTTTCCCGAGCAACCGGCATTCCGCCAAAACCTCATCGCCATCGACGCCGCGGAAAAATTAAAAAAACCATGAGCAGGCAGCGTCAGATGTGGCTCGGTGGCATCGGTCTGGCGCTGACCGCCGGCGCGGTCTGGGCCCGGGATTTGGCATGGATGAGAGCTCCCGCGGACACCTTGCCGCTCGCACTCGGGTTGCCGCTGGCGTATTTTCTAGGCCGTCCGTGGCATCCGCACACGGGAATCCTGCCGGGCCACAAACCCGCCCTACTGACCCTCGGTATCCTGGGTTGGATCGGTGGCTGGATCCTCGGCAGCCTCACCTTGCTGGCATTCAGTTGGAGTTTTCTCGCGTTGTTGTGGGGACACCGCTGGTTTACCCGGGAGCCCGGGCGCGGACGCCTGGCTTGGTTGTTGGTACTCTCGTTCCCGTGGCTGGTCAGTGAGTGGCAAGCCATCGGCTGGGCCTTTCGGCTATCCTCCGCCGCAGTCGCCGAGCAGGTGTTCGGGTTGCTGCAAATGCCGACCCAGCGGGAGGGCACCCACCTTGCCATCATGGGGGTGCCGATTGAAATCGAGGCGTCCTGCGCCGGGTGGAACTTGTTGCAACTGACCCTGCTCACCGGGGTGGCGGTCGGAGCCTACGGGGTTCGTTCGCCGCGCCGCTTCGCCCTGCTGCTGGGCCTGTTGCCTGCCATCGCCTGGCTCGCCAATTTGCTGCGCATCCTCATGCTGGCCGGAATCGCGCTTTCCTTCGACACGCAAGTGGCCGGTGGGACGATCCACGGCCTCACCGGGTTGGCCGTTCTGGGTGGCGTCTTGGCCCTGCTCAAGTGGCTGTGTCATGTGCTGGAGCCGCCACCCCAAGCCACCACCCGTCTCATCAAAGCCGCATGAACCCGCCAGCCGACCCACCTTCCGACCGCCTTGGCATGAGCCTGCCACTGGCTATGTTAGGGCTCGCCGTGTGGCAAGCCTTCCCGACCCTCATCGAGGCATGGAGCCACGACCTGTACGCGCGTGGCGCGCCGCTCGCCTTCGCCATCTGGATCGCCACGCAGGGCTGGCTGTTTTTCAAAAACCGTCATTTACCAGCCCCTGCCAGCGTTGCCTGGCTGGCGGCTTCCATGATGTTGTGCACCGCCGGAGCGATGAGTGGCTTGCGGGTGCTGCACCACCTCGCATTGGCATGCGCGGTGGCCGGCCTGCCCGGCTGGCGGTATGCCCGGGCCACCGTGACGCCTCTTTTCACTCCCGCCGCCGCCTTGACCAAACTCACAATATTGGGCATCACGGCGGTGACGGTCCTCGCCTGGCTGCCCGCCAGCGGCTGGTTGCTGAGCCACTGGCGAGCCGGCGGACTCGGCGGCTGGGAGCGGCCGGCGTTGGCAGCCCTGATGGCGCTGTTTCTGCTCACCTTGTCCCGCGTATCCGCCCCCCCACCCGCCCCGGCCCCATGAAACGACCCGTCCTTTGGTTTTGCCTGTTGCTCACCGCGCTCATCACTCTCGGCTGGCCGATGATTCCCATGCCCACTGCCGCCAAGCGCCTTGCGGACATCCCCAGCTCCAGCCCGGATTTCCAAACCCGCGAGCTCGAGATCAGCGCGGCGGACCGCGCCTTTCTTGGCAAGGCCCAAGCCGT
>CAIKDP010000229.1 GCA_903826205.1 Akkermansiaceae bacterium | reverse complement strand
GACTACGAATGCAACATGGACGACTTGAAGTTGACGCGCCATCCGACCCGCCAAGGCGAACAAGAAGGCGAGTGGTATGGGAATCTGTGCATTCCGGGCAACAGCGCCTATCTGGTCATGGCCGAGCGCTGCCTGATGCGGCTGGCGGCGTTGATGGGCGACACGGCAATGGCAGCCCGCCGCAAGCTGCGCATCGACAAGGCGGTCGCAGCCATGCGCCTACACATGTGGGATGACGAGGCGGGTTTGTTTCTAACAGTCAAGCGCGACACCCTGGAAAAAGTCCGGGTCGGCACCATCGGCAGTTGGATTCCGCTGACCGCCGGGGTTCCCACCCAGGCCATGGCGGACCGCATGGCGGCAACCTTCAAGGGCGAGGGCTGGAATACGCCGCTGCCCGTGCCAACATTGGATCGCAAGGATCCACGTTGGAAATCCGACGGCGCGTGGCGTGGCGCTACCGATGCCGCAGCGTCGGCCCGGTATAAGTTCGACGTGAAGCAGGCCAACCTTTGGCGCGGCGATGTCTGGCCGGCCACCAACTATCAGGTCGCCACTGGGTTGGCCGCCTACGGTCACAAGGATCTCGCCGCGGAGATCGCCGACAAGACAGTCGCCAACGCGATCAGGAACGGGATCAGCGAGCATTATGATTCCAACACCGGCAAGGCGTTGGGCGTGAGCTATCTTGGCATGAGCTGCAGCATCCTCACGATGATGCTCGACGGCCTCACCCGGAATCATTCACTTCAAATCAGGGGCATAAAATGATGTTGCCATGCGTTTAATATGTAGTGTCGATACGCTTGCTGTTTCCTTGTGCATGCTAATCATGGCGGCGTCTTCTGCTGCGGAGAAAGCTCCTCAGCTTGGTTCAAAGAACGAGGGAATTCGGGTCAATCAAATGGGCTACTTGCCAAAGGATGACAAGAAGGCATTTTTGACGGTAACAGAGGCGAGAACTGGCAATTGGCATATAGTCAAGGCCAGTGACAATACGACGGTTTATACAGGATCCGACCTTGGCGAGGACATCGGATACAAGTCAGGATTGTATGTCTATGCCCTGGATTTCAGCACATTCACAGAGCCTGGAACATACTATGTGAGTGGCGGCGGCAGCAAATCCCCGCAATTCAAAATCAATAGCGGATTCAACATCTATCGAAGGCTGCTGGATCCCACCTTGGGATTTTATGGTTACCAGGTTTGCGGAAGTGCGGCTGGTAGGGATGTCGTGGCAGGGTTTGGAAATTGCCACCGCGGCTCAAACTGTCTTCAAGCCTGGGGAGGGCCGGAAAATGGCGCTAATGTAAGCACCAGGGGGATTGGCGCCTACCATGATGCAGATAACAATCCCAAACCGGTCATTACCGAAGGTTTCACAGCGATCAACCTCATGCTGGCTGATATGAATTATGGTTCCCATGGGATATATGCCGGAATGACCCATACCACAATCAATCAGGTTAAGCCATTGCTGGATTGGATCAACAGGATGTGGGTGTATGATATGGATCCCGCGAAAAGGGTCCTTTATGCCGCCAAAACCCTGACTTATCCGGATTCGGCTACTGATTTATTGGTTGCATGTAATGCCGATCAATCAAGTTTGCCAGCAGGCTTCAGGATTCCTGAGTTTGTTGCCAGAAATAACACGGGAGCAGGAGCCAACATTGCGGGAATTGCCGCGGCGACGTTGGCGCTTGGTTCACAATATTTGGTTGCCTCGGATCCAGCCCTGGCCGCAACCTATAAAACCTCGGCTAAACAAATTTATGACTATGGCAAATCCCATCAGAAATCATGGCGTTCTCCCCAGCATTATGACCCGACGGAGTTTAGCAAAGACCCAGCCAAAGGATGGAAAGGACCTATGGCTTTAGCAGCTGCCGAACTTGCCAGAATCGAAACCGATCCGGCGACAAAAGCCGCCTATATCAATGAGGGGACCCACTGGCTTTACGGAACAAATGGCGCCAACCGTGAGGCTTTTTCCTGTGATTGGACTGACGGATGGATACCCATTGCAAACTATGAACTGGCACGGGTGAGTCCCAGTCATGCGGCAGCAGCCAAAACCTATCTGGCAAATGCCATCAATGGACTGGGCTCCGACAAATTCGGCGCGGCATACGGGGACAATGAGAACTTCCAATGGGGGACAGTCGGAATTCTGGCGCATAAGGCCATCTGGGGCATTATGTATAACGAATTATCCGGCACCGCCACTTATAATTCCTTTATTAACAGACAGAGGAACTACATATTCGGGGCCAATCCGTGGGGCTGCAGCTTTGTCAATGGTGCTGTTACTTCCGGCACTTCATACAGTCGGAATTGTTATAATTCTTCAAAAAAGACAGGTTGGTGGGGCGAGGGTCCGGCCGATCATGCGACCATTGACGCCCAGGGATTTGCGCACGCAGCTCCCGGCAGCTTTGACAAGCCCAACTGCTACTATGAAGACAGCAGCAGAAATTGGGTGACCAATGAAGTTACCATTCAAGCCAATGCTGAAGGATTCTGGCTGCTCAGTTATTATGCAAGTCTGGGTGCTGTTGCACCCGTATCACCCGCGTCTCCGTGAACACAATCTTACCCCTCCCATGAAATCGTCCCGAATCTATCCCGTTTTTTCCCGCTCATTCATCGCCGCAGGGCTTGCCATGTGGGTTTTGCCGCAGGCGCTGGCCGCCGACTGGCAGCCCGCCACCGGGCCACTCAAGACGCGTTGGGCAAAGGACGTGTCACCCGCGAAGGTGCTCCCTGAATATCCGCGGCCGCAATTGGTGCGCAAGGAGTGGCTGAACCTCAACGGTCTGTGGGACATCAAACTCGGCGACGGCACGGAGGCCGGCATTCTCGTGCCGTTCCCGATCGAATCGGCGTTGTCGGGTGTGATGAAGCACTCGGAGCGCATGACCTATCGCCGCAATTTTGAAATTCCGCAGGAGTGGCGCGGGCGGCAGGTGGTGTTGCACTTCGGCGCGGTGGATTGGGAAGCGAAGGTGTCTATCAACGGCAAGGAGGTCGGTGTGCACCGGGGCGGTTACGACCCATTCAGTTTCGACATCACCGGCGCGCTCAAGACGGAGGGCAGGCAGGACATCACCGTCGAGGTGTTTGACCCAACAAATAACGGCGGCTACCCGCGCGGCAAACAGTCGCTGACACCACGCGGAATCATGTATACGTCATCTTCCGGCATCTGGCAGACGGTGTGGCTCGAACCGGTGGCCCAGTCACACATCGAGGCACTTCAACTGGTGCCTGACCTCGAGGGCGGCTGCCTGCGTCTAACCGTCGCCGGCTCTGGAACCGTGGAGGCGGTCGCGAGCGACGGCGGCAAGCAGGTCTCCCAAGTCAGCGGTGCCGCCGGCAGCGAACTCAAGCTCGCCATCGCCAACCCGAAGCTCTGGACGCCGGACACGCCGCATCTATACGATCTGAGCGTTGTGTTGAAATCAGACGGCAAGGTGGTCGACGAGGTGACCAGTTACTTTGGCATGCGCAAGGTTGCACTGGGCAAGGACGACAAGGGCATCCCCCGCCTCATGCTCAATGGCAAGGCCGTCTTCCAGATTGGCCCGCTCGACCAGGGGTTCTGGCCGGACGGCCTCTACACCGCGCCGACCGACGAGGCCTTGCGCTGGGACGTGGTGGAAACCAAGCGGCTCGGATTCAACTGCACGCGCAAGCACATCAAGGTTGAACCGGAGCGCTGGTATTATTGGTGCGACAAGCTGGGTCTGATGGTCTGGCAGGATATGCCCAGCGTCAATTCCTATGGCGGCACCCAGCCGATTGATGTGCCGCAGTTCAAGACCGAACTGCTGCGCATGGTGACCAACCATTGGAACCATCCATCCATCATCATGTGGGTGATCTTCAATGAGTCTCAGGGTCAGCACGATACCGAGGCGCTGGTGGCGGAGGTCAAAAAACTCGACCCATCGCGCCTGATCAACAACGCCAGTGGCGGGACCGACAAGAACTGCGGGGACGTGATCGACGCGCATGCTTATCCCGGCCCCCGGTCACCCAAACCGGAAGAGAACCGGGCGGCGGTGTTAGGTGAGTTCGGCGGGGTGGGACTCGGCATCGGCGGCCACCATTGGACCGCCAAAAAACGCGATTACCCGGGCATGGCTAACATCAATGATCTAACCG
>CAIKDP010000228.1 GCA_903826205.1 Akkermansiaceae bacterium | reverse complement strand
GCCGCGGTCAGGCGCGCGGAACTCTTGCCGACCACCCGCTTGGATTTCACCTCGCACACCTCCACCGTCACCTCACCCACGGTGCCATGTTGCAGCCACAGGCGGACCTGCGCCCGCTGGTTCGCCACATCCGGCACCACCTGCACATTGCGGAGATGCGGCATTCCTGTTAGGACCAGTTCGACCGAATCGAAAATGCCGGGGATATAGCGTTCCTTCTCATAGTCGAAGCCGGTTGGCATGGCCGCAGGCACGGCGGCGCGGTCGGCGCCGACACGGATCAGCAGTTCATTGGTGCCCTCCTGCAACGCGGCCTTGGCCTCGAAATAGCCGGGCGTGAACGAGGGAAGATACTCGCCTAACAACTTACCGTTGAGCCATACCCGGGAGCCGAACATCGCCTTGCCGACCTTGAGGGTGGCCACCGCTGGCAGCGGCCCGGTTAGAGTGAAGGTCCGGCGATACCAGAAGACCTCCCGGCGTGCGCTCTTGACGCCGACTTCCTCGAACTCCGGCCTCGCCATGTCCACCAATCCCGGAACCGGCACCGTGTGCCCGAAATCCGTGGGCACGTCATTCATCGCGCCCTCGGCGACCTGCCAGGTGCCGTCCAGCAATACGGTATTGCGTTTTCCCTCAACAGGGTCGTCAGCACTCTCGGCTGCCAGCGCGAGAATCATCCAAGCCGCATGCGGGATCCACTGTTCATTCCAGCGCCAGCTCCAGTCGCCGCGCTGAGCGTATGGCGCAGGAAGAAAGGCGATATCGTGTTCGTCCTCCACGCCCGAGGTGATCCCGTTGCAGATACCGCCCGGCGGACTGGGCGCCCCTCCCTCATAACCGGCCGGATTGTTCCGGCCCTTGCCCTGCATCATGCAGAGGTCGTAGGGATTCAATCCCAGGATCCAGTTGACCTGATTCCTTCCATACGCTTTCAACTCTGCCGTCATCTCCGGCGGGGTGCAGCTCCCTCCCATCAGGGCGGCCGAGGCCAAGGACGCCAGCCGCGCATTCTCGCCCGACCACCAATAACCGGTCTCGTTGCGGTGCGGTATAAAGAACGCGCCGCGCTTGCCGTCGGGATCTTTGATATACTGGCGGGCGTAGCCAAAAGGATTGGCCACCTCTTTGGTGAGCGCCAGTTCAAACCGGAGCGACTCCGTCACCGCCGCGCCGGCCGCTGCCTTGCGTCCGGCATCGCTCTCAATTTGCTGGTATCGGCACAGCGCCACCACCGGCAGACCCGCGTCGGCCGCATGAAAGAAAGGGCGCGCGCCGACGGCGTCCGCACGCCACCAGCCTGCGTAACGCTCGTCCTTGGCGAGGCGCCCCGCCAGCGACTCCGCACGCGACCGGGCGGCCTGAAGATAGAGCGGGTTCGTCGTGACACTGTAGAGTTCAGTCGCTGCTAACAGGCCGCAATAATCGTCAAGGATGTTTTCTTGATGATCGTCAATGTATTCCAGATTGTGGCGCGTGAGATGCACAAAGCCCTTCTCTGCCGCAGCGAGGTACTGCGCGGGCGTGAAGTCCCCGCTCTGCTTCAGCTTACTGACGCGGGCCAGCGCCGCGATGGCCATGCCCCCGCCCTCGCGGATGCCGGCCTTGGTCTCGCCATGTTTGGCATGGCTCAGCCCCTTGTACCCGCAGATTTCGCGCTGGGCCGGATCCTTTGAGCAACTGTCATGAATCGACGTATAGAAATAACCACTCGGATCCTGCATGCGCATCAAAAAATCGGCACCGTACAGCGCCTCCTCGCGCAACATGGGAATCACCGACTGCAGACGCTGGCTCTTCTGGATCCGTAGCAAATCGATACTCTGCATGAAACACCAGACCGCCATGGGTGTCTGCTGAGGATTCATGTAGTTGGCTTCGCTCAGGTGGCTCAGGTATTTCGAGACATCCCCCGAAGCGTCGAACCACCCGCCGTGGACATCCACCCGCCCGCGTTGGGGTTCGCCGAAGAACCCCAGAGCACGGTCGGCCTTGTCGTATGCGCCGCTGCTGCGTTGGATGCGGAAATAGTAGAGCAGGTCGGAGAGACAGGCCTCCGGCAGCAGCCGCTCGCCGAGCAGGAAGCGCTCCGAGGACAACCCCTTCACCTTGATCTGATACCGGCCCGGCTTCGTCAGCGTGGAAAAATCGCCCTGGTGAAAAAACCGTCCCTGCCACCCATCGACCTTGCCTGTTTTAGTTAGATCGCCCTCGAACGCGACATTCCCGTCACCATCCAGAACCTGGAAGCCCGATAGCTCAATCTCCCCTGCACTCTGCACCACAAATCTCTTGCTGCCTTGGGTGTCATAGCCGAGGTGATTGACGAGTATCTGAAACGGCACAGCCTTCTGCGTCTGAATCCCCGCATCACCTTCACCGCCTGCAACGGCTGCGGTGGCACCGCCGGCACCCGATAGAAGAGCCAGCGTTACGCCTAGTCCTAACAAAATATATTTACTGCTCATCATCCCTTCCTTATTCTCAGTTGATGCTCCCGGCTGAGCCCGTCGAGCATCAGGGTGAGGATGCTGCAGCTCATGCCCAGATAGGACACGCCTAACGCCTTGCCGGTGATGGAATCATAATGCTCGCTAATCCCGTTCACGATCGCGTTGGTCACGGTCTTGTCGGCGATCTCCGCCGCGAGATCCTTGTGACCGTATGCAGCCAACCCCGTGGCGACCTGATAGTTGGTGGCCGGCCAGACATCGCCGCGCCAAAGGTTGGCCTGCTTCACGTCGAACTTGTACCGGGCCGACGCCGCAGCATCGGTGTCGCCTCGCCACGCGCCATTGGATTTCCAACGCGGGTCGTTGCGATCCACGGTCGGCACGGGCAGCGGGGTGTTCCAGCCCTCGCCCTTGAGGGTTGCCGCCATCCGGTCCGCCATCGCCTGGGTGGGAACCCCGGCGGTCAGTGGAATCCAACTGCCGATGGTGCCGACGCGGACTTTTTCCAGGGTGTCGCGCTTGACGGTTAGAAACAAGCCGGCCTCGTCGTCCCACATGTGTTGGCGCATGGCCGCGACCGCCTTGTCGATGCGCAGCTTGCGGCGTGCGGCCATTGCCGTGTCGCCCATCAATTCCGCCAACCGCATCAGGCAGCGCTCGGCCATGACCAGATAGGCGCTGTTGCCCGGAATGCACAGATTCCCATACCACTCGCCTTCTTGTTCGCCTTGGCGGGTCGGATGGCGCGTCAACTTCAAGTCGTCCATGTTGCATTCGTAGTC
>CAIKDP010000227.1 GCA_903826205.1 Akkermansiaceae bacterium | reverse complement strand
GGTCGTCGCCAAAATGGTGGATATCGTGCGCATCGTGCGCACTTCGATCGCCGAGGGCATCGCCGGCACTCACTACGACGACCGCGTGCTGGGCCACCAATCCGGCCGCTTCGACGAGTTGATGCGGGCCGGAAGATTGCTCGACGGAGGCGCCTTAAACCGGATCATCCTGTATGTGACGGCGTTGATGGAGGTGAAAAGCTCAATGGGCGTGATTGTCGCCGCGCCCACCGCAGGGGCCTGTGCGGCGCTGCCGGGTGCGGTCATTGCAATGGCGGAGGCCATGGGCTTGAACGAAGACGCGATGGCCAAGGCTTTGTTAGCCAGCGGGCTCATCGGCGTGTTCATCGCCACCCGTTGGACCTTTGCCGCGGAAGTCGGCGGTTGCCAGGCCGAAGGCGGGTCCGCCGCCTGCATGACCGCCGCCGCACTGGTCAGCCTGGCCGGCGGCTCCCTAACGCAATCAGTGGCCGCCTCTTCGATGGCATTGCAAAGCATGCTCGGGCTGATCTGCGACCCGGTGGCCAACCGCGTGGAAGTTCCCTGCCTCGGCAAAAACGTGATGGCCGCCAGCAACGCGCTCGCCTGCGCCAACATGGCGCTCGCCGGCTACGATCCGGTCATCCCGCTCGACGAGGTGATCGAGACAGCCAAGCAGGTGGCCACCCGGATGCCGCGCGAAGTCCGTTGCACCAATCTGGGCGGCCTCTCGATCACCCCCACCGCGCTGGCCCTCGAACAACAGCTCGCCGCCCGTCATGCCAGCACCTGCGGCTGCGAGCAAAGCAGCTGCGGCTTCCAGCTACCTTAGCACATACTAACAGGTCAACGCGCCCGAGGAAATTCGGGCCAAGCTTCAGGCGCGGGCATTCTGCCCGCCAGTCCTATATCAACCAGACAAGTTACTCACCCCACGAAGCTGTAGTCATAAGGCTTGCGCATTTCGCGGGTGGCATGGGCGTTGGCTTCGGCGGCGTTCTCGCCGACGAATTCCTCCTTGGCCGGATCCCACTGGAGGGATTTTCCGGTGCGCAGCGAGATGGCGCCGAGGTGGCACACCGAGGCCGAGCGATGGCCGACTTCCACATCGCAGATCGGATCCTTGCGGGACCGCACACAATCGAAAAAGTTGCCCTTGTGATCATTGCTGACAAACAGGCGCTCGGCGGTTTCCGGCAACGGCTTGCTGAGCACTTCGCGGTCGATGGCCTTGAGTTGGTCGCGATTGACCCAGATCCAGCCGTCACTGCCTTCAAAGCGGATGCCGTTGCGCTGGCCGGCGGGATTGACGGTGCCGCCGAACGGATCGTCGTCACGGGTTGAACGGACATTGAATACCACGCCGTTAGGGTACGTGAACTTCACCTCGTAGTCGGCGATGGTGGTGTAGCCGCCGGGGATCGGGATTGATAGTGCCTTGCTTTCCACCTGCGTGGGTGCCGGCAGGCCGATCGCCCAATAGCCGATGTCCATGTGATGGGCACCCCAGTCGGTCATGGTGCCCCCCGAGTATTCATACCAATAGCGGAACCACACGTGGCAACGTTCAGGCACGTAATCCACCTTGGGTGCCTGGCCCTGCCAGAAATCCCAATCGAGTTGTGGAGGGACGGGTTTGCTGGCGAATGGCCCCTCACGGCGACCGGCGGGCAACCATACGGTCACTTCCTTGAGTTTGCCGATGCGGCCATTGCGGACCAGATCGCAAGCCATGCGGAAGCGTTCACTGCTGCGCTGCTGGGTGCCGGTCTGCAGGATCACCTTGTTGTCGCGCACCGCCTTGACCACGTGCTTGCCCTCATCGATGGTAAGGGTCAGGGGTTTTTCCGAATAGATGTCCTTTTTCGCCTTGGCGGCGGCGATGTTGACCAGGCTGTGCCAATGGTCCGGCGTGCCGTTGATGATGCAGTGGATGTCGTCGCGCTCTAGCAACTTGCGGAAGTCGGTGAATTTCTCCGGCACTTTGCCATTCTTGGTAAAATCCTTCGCGGCACGGTCGACGTGGCCTTGGTCCACATCACACACCGCAACGATGTCGCCGAAGCGCATGGCATCCCTCGCATCACCACAACCTTGCCCGCCGCAGCCGATCAGCGCAATCAATGGACGGTCGTTCGGGGACAGCGGCTTGACGGGTTCCGCCGCCTGCGCCAACTCGCGTTCAACAAACCACATGGGCAGACCTGTCGCCGCGGCCGTGGCGGAACAACGGTGGAGAAATGAACGGCGCGAAATCTGGAATGGCTTCATTGGTGGAATGATGGGGATTGGGGGGAATGGAGCGACACCAACCCGTTGTCAGCACGCACCTCACGAGTTAGGTCTCCCGCGCAGGACCATGCAAGCGCAATCTTCGGCCACACCTAGGGGCTCTGTTTGTTCCGACTCCATGACTGAAAAAATGCAACCCAAGCCATTTGCAATATATTGGGACGACCGTCCCATTATATTGCAAATGGTTCAGGCGTCACGTGCCCGGCAATACGGTGCCAGTGAGGTTGATGCCTGAGCCGTGGGCGACCGGATACGAAGTTGCGCAAGCCATGCCTTGGGGAAACGAGCGCAGAGACCTCCATCGCTCTGGATATTTTTCAGTCGCGTCAGTGCACGGTCTCAGCTATCCATCCGGCAGCGCTCCATCCGTGTGAAACTCCGCCAATTAACCCCTCTCACCGTGACCCTTGTCATGTCCTCCATTCCGCTTGCCACCACCGGTGCCGAACCACCACCGACCGCCAAGCAACCGGCAAGCGACACCTATCATGGAGTGGCGGTTGTGGACGACTATCGCTGGCTGGAGGAGTCGGGCACACCGGCGGTGAAAGCATGGACGCTAGCCCAAAACCGCCATACCCGCAGCGCCCTTGACGCAGTGCCGGAGCGCGCCGCCATCGGGGCGCGACTGACCGAACTATTTGCCAAGGACACGCCGTCCCACAGCGGGCTTGTGTCACGCCCGGGGCGGCTGTTTGCCCTGAAATTCCAACCACCCAAGCAACAGCGGTTGCTCGTCACGCTGACTTCCGCCGACGATCTGACATCTGAGAAGCTGGTGCTCGACCCCAATGAAATCGAGCCGAAGGGACAGGTGGCCATGGATTGGTTCGTGCCGTCGCCGGATGGCACCCTGCTCGCCGTCAGTCTATCAGAACACGGCAGCGAGGAGGGCACCCTGCACTTTTTCCGGACTGACACCGGCGAGCGCCTGCCCGAGAGCATCGCCCGCGTCCAGTATCCAACGGGCGGTGGCAGCGCCGCGTGGGCGCCGGACGGCAAATCCATTTACTACACCCGCTATCCCCTGCCAGGCGAGAAACCGGAGGCTGACCTCAACTTTTTCCAACAGATTTATTGGCATCAACTCGGCACGCCCGTGAGCACCGACGTGTATGCCGCGGGCCGCGATTTCCCGCGCATCGCCGAGATCGACCTGCAAAGCTCCCGCGATGGCCGCTGGCTGCTCGCCAGCGTGGCCAATGGCGACGGCGGCGAGTTCGCTCACTATCTGCTAGACTGGAGGGGGGGCTCCCACGCGGCATGGCGGCAACTGACCCGCTTTAGCGACTCGATCAAGGATGTCGTCTTTGGCTGCGATGGCACAACGCTTTACCTGCGCTCGGTCAAGGACGCGCCACGCGGGAAAATCCTGCGCCTGCCGCTTGATGCCAGCAAATCGCTTGACGCTGCCGAGCTCATAGTGCCCGAGAGCGACGCCGTCATCGAGGGGCTTACGCCCACCGCCCATTGCCTGTTCGTTACGGACCTGATCGGTGGACCGTCGCGGATCCGCCGGTTTGATCTCACAGGCAAGGACCAACGGGTGCTGCCGCTACCGGACAACTCCGGCATCGACCACCTGCTCGCGCTGGAGGATCACCCTAACGATGATTGCGTGCTATTCCGTCAGACCCGCCACACCGCGCCCGCGGCGTGGATGCTCTACGACGCCGCGGCTGCCGACGGGGCCGGCGCGTTGAGAAAAACCGGGTTGTTCAACACATCGCCGGTGGATTTCAGTGACATCGAGGCACTGCGCGAGTTTGCCGTGTCCAAGGACGGCACGCAAATTCCGGTCACCATCCTGCGTTGCAAGGGCACCCGGCTCGATGGCAACAATCCCACGCTGCTCACCGGTTATGGCGGTTACGGCATCAGCCTGCGGCCGGCCTTTAATTTCGCGGACCGGCTGTGGTATGACCGCGGTGGCGTGATGGTCATCGCCAACCTGCGCGGCGGCGGCGAATTCGGCGAGGCGTGGCATCTGGCCGGCAATCTCACCCGCAAACAAACGGTCTTCGACGATTTCGCTGCCTGCGCCCAACACCTCATCGCCCGCGGCTACACCCGCCCCGACAAACTCGCCATCGAAGGCGGCAGCAATGGCGGATTGCTGATGGGGGCATTCCTCACGCAGCACCCGGACTTGGCCCGCGCGGTGGTCGCCCACGTCGGCATCTACGACATGCTGCGCGTCGAACTCGACCCTAACGGCGCCTTCAACGTCACCGAGTTCGGATCGGTCAAGGACGCCGCGCAGTTCAAGGCACTGTATGCCTATTCGCCCTATCATCACGTCAGCGACGGGACGCGCTACCCCGCCGTCTTGTTCCTCGCCGGCGAGACCGACGGCCGGGTCAATCCCGCCCACTCCCGCAAGATGGCCGCACGCCTGCAAGCCACCGGCAGTTCCGACCGTCCCGTTCTCGTGCGCCTCAGCGCCGCGTCCGGCCATGGCATGGGCACCGCCCTAACCGAGAGGATCGCCCAAAAGGCGGATGCACTCGCCTTCCTCTTCGAGCAACTCGGCATGCGGACATCCCTACGGACTCCTCAGTAGGACTCGCGCACTGAGTCACGCATCAGGACGATGAGCGTGAACACCCCGAGCACCGTGCCGAAGGGAAACTGCAGGCAATTCATGCCCGCCACGATCAACGAGAACAGGCGGTTCTGCCGATTGCGCAGGAACATGCCGGAGAGCAGGTTCAAGACGCCACCCGCGACAAACAACCCGCCCAGGAAAAGATAGACCCACTTGAAGATCGCGAAAAACTCCGCGGGCGGAGGTCCTCCCTTCTGGTCTTTCCAGATCTCGGGATTTCCCATGATACTGAACATCAGCGAATAGTGCAGCACGAGAAAGCCAATCCCGACAATCGCGAGCCCGGCAATGACAAAATGAAACACGGCTAACAACCGCAGATGGTCCGTGTCGATCTTACGCTGGTCGCGCAGTAACGGGGGGAGCTCAGTCATGGGGTATCCTTTCTTGGTCCAAGTTGGGCATTTCCTATACCGCCATCGTCACGGAGGCAAGCCCCAAATGGTGAAAAAAACTTTTGACAAGGGTCCGTTATTTTCTCAGATTCCTGTCGTGACAGAAATTAAAATGCAACCTGCGATCCGTGAACTGGTGCTGCACTGGGGAGAAATGGGCGCCAGATGGGGCATCAGCCGCACGGTGGCGCGGATTCACGCGTTGTTGTATTTCTCGCCGCAACCGTTGGCGGCGGATGAGATCACCGACATGTTAGGCATCGCCCGGTCCCATGTCAGCAACAGCCTGAAGGAATTGCAGTCCTGGGGGGTGGTGAAAAACGTCCATATTCTGGGCGACCGGCGTGAGCATTTTGAATCGATCAAGGATGTGTGGAAGTTGTTCGAGGCCTTGCTGGACGAACGGAAGAAGCGCGAAGTGGATCCGACGCTTGCCGCCCTGCGTGCGGTGGGCCCGCAAATTTCCTCCGACCCGAGCGTCACTGCCGAGACCCGCCAGCGCTGGACGGAGATGCTCGAATTCTTTGAGGTGATGGAAAAGTTCTACCTCAAGATGCGCAAGATGCCGATTGGATCGCGCATGAAACTGGTGCGACTCGGCTCCCAGATCGCCGCCTGGCTGAAATAACAAAGCGGATATTTTTTTGCCTTTTAATTTCTCTTTTTACAGAAACTACAGGAATATGACCCACAAACCGAAACACGCTGTCACCGGAGCCTATGGCTATTCCGGCAAATACATCGCCACGCGCCTGCTCGCAAAGCAGCGCGAGGTGGTCACCCTCACCAATTCGCCGGGTCGGCCCCATTTGTTTGGGGACCTGGTACCGGCGCGGCCGCTGAGTTTTGCGGAGCCGGCGCGTCTTGCGGCTGCGCTTGCCGATGTGGACACGCTCTACAACACCTATTGGGTGCGTTTCAATCACGCGACCTTCCAGCACAGCGAGGCGGTGCGCAACACGCTTGCGCTGTTTGAGGCGGCGCGCGCGGCGGGGGTTCGGCGCATTGTGCATGTCAGCATCACCCAACCGGACGCACATTCGCCGTTAGAGTATTTTTCGGGCAAAGCGCATCTGGAACAGGCCTTGCGGGAAAGCGGAATCGGTTATGCCATCCTGCGTCCAGCCGTCATCTTCGGGGACGAGGACATACTCATCAACAACATCGCGTGGGCCCTGCGGGCATTTCCCGTTTTCGGGGTCTTCGGGGATGGCAGCTACCGGTTGCGGCCGATCCATGTGGATGACCTCGCTAAACTCGCCGTCAGCGCCGGGGCGTTAGATGACAACTGCCTCATCCAAGCCGTCGGACCGGAGGCGTATGCCTATCGGGAACTCGTCGAGGTCATCGGCAAAGCCATCAATTGCGAACGCCCCATCCTGAACATCCCGCCTTGGTTGGGCTATCTCGTGAGCCGGTTCATCGGTTATTGCCAACACGACGTGTTCATTACGCGGGAGGAAATCCGCGGGCTGATGAGCGGACTGCTCGATGTGGAAGGCCCCGCCAGCGGCTCCATCCGGCTCAGCGAGTGGTGTCGTGCCAACGCCACGCACCTCGGTCGACACTACGCCAGCGAACTGGCCCGCCGCCGTGACCGGACCACGGCTTTGGTCAAAGAATTGCACAGGCGTGGGAATAAGGAGGAGGGACATTCCTGTCCCGCGTAATTCCGGAGTTGGTGGACAAGAATGTCCACCCTCCTTAGCCATCCACCAATTCGGCGCGCATGAGCCTGATGTGGAATTGTCAGTGGGCCGGCAGATTGAACCACCGAAAACCCCGGTACCCACTGGTTTGCCTTTGATCCAGGGCTCAAGCATGCCTT
>CAIKDP010000226.1 GCA_903826205.1 Akkermansiaceae bacterium | reverse complement strand
CGGGGGACACCGTCCCCTCGCCGTCAGTGGCAGTGGATTTCGTTCTCACAACCCTAACCGAGCATTTCCGTGCCCTTTTGTCTAGTACTATTTTTAAACCTACAGCCAAAAGAGCTGAAGAGAATCAAACCAAACGCCCTGCTCAATTCCCAAGGGTTCTGAATAAAGTCTTGCCGGCTGATTCTGAAAACCGATAGATTCGAGCATGAAATGCAAGCAAGCTCGGACTTTGTCCGTTTTCCGGCCCCAGATCCGCGCCAGTTGTGCGGCTCTGGCGGCAATAGCAGAGTCTTGCCGTCCTGCCCATTGCCCCCGTCCCTCCATATTTCGACTCTTTCCTGAACCACGAATGAAGTGATCCACCAATTGATCCTGCTCCGGCTCTCGGTGGCCGTCCTCGGCCAGCGGGACCACGCCGGTTGACCCCTGACAACTCCTCCGCTCCCTCCATGCCCACCCCATACACGCCGCCCTACACCATCACCCCTGGCATTCTCTCGCTCGTCGCGGAGATCGCCGGTGAGGTCGGTCGCTTGGGCGCATTGGCGGGTGCCGGCAGTGTGCCGAAGCTGCGCCGGGAAAACCGCATCCGGAGCATTCATGCCTCCCTGGCCATCGAGAACAACACGCTGAGCCTTGACCAGGTCAGTTCGGTCATTGCCGGCAAGCGCGTCATGGGTCCATCACGGGAAATCCAGGAAGTCAAAAACGCCTTTGCCGCCTATGAGGCCATGCCCTCGTGGAAGCCGTCATCCGTAAAGGATCTGCTCGCGGCTCACCGCCTGATGCTCGAGGATCTGGTGGACGGCGCGGGAAAAGTCCGCAGTCGCGCCGTCGGCATCGCCCATGGCAAACGCATCGTCCACCTTGCGCCGCCGGCCGCCCGCGTGCCAGGTCTCATGAAAGACCTGCTCGGCTGGCTCAAGCGCAGCGACGCCCACCCGCTCATTGCCGGCTGTGTCTTCCACTACGAGTTGGAATTCATCCACCCCTTCGCCGATGGCAACGGTCGCATGGGCCGCCTCTGGCAGACGCTCATCCTCAGCCAGTGGAACACGCTCTTCGCGTTTCTGCCCGTGGAAACGGTCATACGCGACCAACAAGCCGATTACTACAAGGTGCTTGCCGCCTGTGACAAGGCCGGCAACTCCACCGCCTTCATCGAGTTCCTGCTCGCCGCCCTTCTGACGGCCCTGCGCGAAGCCGCCGCAAGCCGTCCCGCCGGTGAGCAAGTCGATGAGCAACTCAGTGAGCAAGTCGGCCTGATCCTCAAAGCCTGCGCCCAAGGACCGCGGACCAAAGCCCAGCTCCTCGCAAGCGCGGGTCTCGCCAACGCCTATCTGAACTACAAACGCCACATCCAACCCCTCCTCCAAGCCGGCATCCTCGAAATGACCCTCCCCGACAAACCCAACAGCCGCCTCCAAAAATACCGCCTCACTGCGCCCAGATCGCCGGGCTGAGTCTCTGGCTCCGCGCTCAAAAATCCTGGCAGAGGCTCGGCCTAACGGCCTCGCGACGCCCGACCGTTACCCGCTCCAACATCGTCTGCGCCGAGCCGATGCCGGGTGAGAAAGATTTATTGCGCGAATTCGTTGAGCGCGAGTTTCCCGCGGAGGAACGCGGCGTATTCCTGCGCCTGCTGGAAGCCATTGATGCAGTCCGATTACCTTTGTATTTGCGGGTAAAGACAAGGCCGTGACCGGCGAATTCATGGGGATTGGCAGGTCTGCAAATCCTGCCCTGCAAAAATTGCAAATCAACCCTTGCGCAGGTGCAGTTTTTCTAGTATTTGCGATCCGCGTCCTCTGTCGATTGTTTTCATTTTCATACTTCCATGAAACTTCCGATATTCCATTTATTCATATCTGGTCCAAGGTCTCCTCAATCCACAAGGAAAACCATCAGACTGCTGCCGGTCATTGCGTTGAGCGCCATCGGCACGATTTCCGGGCTGGCAGCCAGCATCACCTGGAACGGTGGCGGCAGTGACAACAACTGGAGTTCGGTAGCAAACTGGGGCGGCGCGACGCCCGCCAACAACGATGCGCTGACGTTCGTCGGGGGCACCCGATTGATCAACTCCAACAATTGGCTAAGCAGTATTGGCACGGTGACGTTCAGCACGGGCGGCTTCACAATCAGCGGCAACGCCCTGACCCTCAACGGCGATTTTGCCAACGACGGCAATAACATCTGGGGCATCAACTCGACCTTGGGCGCGGCCCGAATCTTCACCAGTAATTCCGGCACCCTCACCCTGAGCGGCTCGATCACCAATGCCGGTTTCCTCACTACCATCGCCGGCACCGGCAACACCCAGATTTCCGGAGTTCTCGGCGGGTCCGGCGGTCTCTCCAAAACCGGCACCGGCACCCTTACCCTCAGCAGCGCCAATACCTACACCGGCGCCACCTCGATTGCTCCGGGCGGCACGCTCTCCATCAGCCAGGACGGCAACCTCGGCACCGCGCAAGGCACCGCCACGGCGGGCAGCTTGGTCATCGATTCCACCGGCACGCTTGCCACCACCGCGACCTTCACACTCGACTCGAACCGCGGTATCAAGATCGGTCCGACCAGCGGGGCCGGTGCCGGCATCATCGACGTGGCCACTGGCACCATCCTGACATACGGCGGCATCATCACCAGCAGCGGGGCGGGTACCGGCGGCCTGACCAAAGCCGGCGCCGGCACGCTGTTACTCTCCGGGGCCAACACCTACACCGGCACCACCTCGATCAATGCCGGCATCTTGCAACTGGGCGAACCACCGCAATCCCCTCGGGAACCGGCAAGGGCGATGTTGTGGTGGATGCCACCCTCGACCTGAACGGCAATTCCGTCACCGTCAATGGACTCTCCAGCGTCGGCTCCGCCGGCGTCATCACCTCGAGTGTGGCCGGCGCCATCACGTTCACCGCCGGCGGCAACAATGGCAGCGGCACCTACAAAGGCGTGATCCAAAATGGCAGCGGCACGCTCGCTTTCACCAAGACCGGGACCGGTGCGATCACTCTGAGCGGCAGCAACACGTTCACCGGCGGCGTCACGATCAACGGCGGCACCTTGCAACTTGCCAACGCCGGTGCCCTTAACAGCTCCACTCCTAACAGCCTGATCTTTGGCCCGGCTGCCGCAGTCGGCACCAAGCTCCAACTCAATGGCAACAGCGTGACCATCGGCGCGCTGGCCACCAATGCCACTCCCGGCACGGTAGTTGTGGAAAACGCCAATGCCGGTGCCGCAACCCTTACGATCAATCAAGCAAGTTCCACAACATTTGCCGGGGTCCTGCAAAACGGCACTGGCGGCGGAGTGCTTTCAATAACAAAACAAGGTACGGGCACCCTCACTCTGAGCGGCACCAATCTCTTCACTGGCACGACCACAGTTTCTGACGGCACGCTGGCACTTGCCAACGGCGCTGCCATTGCCGACACCGCTGCCGTTTTCCTGGCCAACGTCACGAATGCCTGCCTGCTGCTTTACGCCAACGAAACGATCGGCTCGCTCGCTGGTGGGGGCTCCAATGGTGGCAATGTGAACCTGCAAAGCTACACGTTGACAACAGGCGGGGCCAACACGGACACCACTTATTCCGGCGTGATTTCCGGCACTGGTGCTTTAATTAAAGCCGGCAGTGGCACGCTGACGCTGGCGGCTTCCAACACCTATTCCGGCAACACAACGGTATCCGGCGGCACGCTGAAACTCGGCGTCAACAACGCGCTCCAATATGGCGTTGGCCAGGGCGACCTCACCGTCAACGGAACCTTGGACCTCAACGGACGAACCTTGAACAATGCCAGAATCAACGGCCTGAAAGGCTCCGGCAGCGTGACGAACAGCTCCGGCACCGCCGCCTATCTTACGGTGGGTTATGGCGATGCGAGCAGCACCTTCAGCGGCTCTCTGACGGATGGCGTGGGCACCGTGGCACTTGCCAAGACCGGTACGGGCACTCTAACGCTTTCCGGCAACAGCAATTATACCGGAACTACAACCATCACCCAGGGCGTTCTCAGTGTCAGCAATCTGGCAGCAGGTGGCAACCTCGGCAGCGGCACCAGCGCAGTGGTGCTTGGCGATGCGGCCAACGCGGGGGTGCTCTCCTACACCGGCACCTCGGCCTCATTCACCCGTGGCTTCACAGTCAATGCCAGCGGCGGGGGAATCGACACCACCACCGCCGGCCAAACCCTCACCCTCAGCACCGGGAATGTCGCAACCAGCGGTGCCTTCACCATCGGCGGCGCGGGCAACACCTTGATCACCAGCAACATCACCGGTGCCGGCAGCCTCAATAAATCCGGCGCGGGCACCCTCACCCTGTCCGGGACCAACACCTACAGCGGCGCCACTAACATTAAGAACGGAACCGTGGTCCTGGCCGTCAGCGACACCGGCCTGAAGGCCACCACCACCCTGACCCTGGGTGACGCCACCGCCAACACCAACGGCGTCTTGAAGCTCGATCGATATTCCCAGACGCTGGCCGGACTCACCGTCGCCGGCAGCGGCACCGGCAGCCTGATCAAGACCAGTGCTGGCGCGCTCATCCTGTCTGGCACCAGCACCTACGGCGGCGCCACCACCATCAAGGACGGCACTCTCAGCCTGGGAATCAACAACGCCCTGCCCACCGGCACCAGCCTGACGCTGGGCGATAGCACGAGCGGTGGCATTCTCAGATTGAACGGCAAAGAACAGGAATTGGCCGGCTTGACGGCCTTCGGCGGCGGCACCAACCGCATCGTCAACGGAAATCTAACACTCTCCACCCTGACGCTCAACATCGCCGGTACCGCCAACTACTCCGCCTACCTCGGGGGAACCGGCACTAATGAAAACAACTTCAACCTGAACAAAACCGGCCTTGGCACGCTGACACTTTCCGGCGCTAACACTTATGCGGGGACCACCACGGTTGCGGCCGGCACGCTTAAAATCGGCTCTGCCGTCACCATCCCCAGCGGCGCCGGCAAAGGCAACCTGGCGCTCGATGGCACCCTGGACCTCGGCACCTACGGCATCACCATCAACGGTCTGAGCGGCGCGGGCACCGTCACCACCAGCGCAGCCAGTACCGTCACTCTAACAGTCGGCTCCAACGACCAACCCGGCACCTTCAGCGGCGTCATCCAAAACGGCAGCGGCACGCTGGCGCTGACCAAGACCGGCACCGGCACTCTCACCCTGACCGGTGCCAACACTTACAGCGGGGTCACCACCATCAGCAGCGGCGGCACCCTCAAGGTGGGGCGCATCGATGCCATCCCCTTCGGCACCGACAAATCCACAGTGGCGCTGGGTGGCACGCTCGATCTCAATGCCAACAGCATCACCCTCAACGGCTTGACGAGCAATGGCACGGTGCTGAGCCATGCGGCCGGCGCGGTCACTCTTTCGCTGGGTGCGGCCGACACGACGGCCTCCTTCACGGGTATCATCAAGGATGGCAGCAGCGGCACCATCGCGCTGACCAAGATCGGTACGGGAACCATCACCCTTGCCGGTGCCAGCACCTATTCGGGCCATACCGCGATTGCCGAAGGAACCCTCAAACTCAACGGAACCTCCGCCATCCCCTCTGGCACCGGCAAAGGCAACGTCGCCATTGCCGCAGGCAGTTTCCTCGACCTCAACGCCCGCAACAACACGATCAACGGCCTCACAGGCCTGGGCACCATCACGAACAGCGGGGCCGGTGCCGCCACTCTAACAGTCGGTGCCAACAACCAGACCAGCACCTTCGACGGCTTGCTGCAAAACGGCACCAGCGCGCTGGCTCTGGGCAAGACCGGGACCGGCACGCTGACACTCACCGGCAACAACACCTTTACCGGCGGCGTGACCATCAGCGGCGGCAGCGGCGTCAACGCCGGCGTGCTTCAGATTGGCAGCGACGGTGCCCTCAACAGCACCACCCCCAACACCGTCGCGTTCGGCTCGAATGTCGCGGCCGGCACCAAGTTGCAACTCAACGGCCACAGCATCACGCTCGGCGGACTCACCACCAGCACCAGCGTCGGCTCGCCGGTGGTGGAAAACGCCAGTGCGACGGCGGTG
>CAIKDP010000225.1 GCA_903826205.1 Akkermansiaceae bacterium | reverse complement strand
TGATGAGCCGGCGACGTGGTGGTTGTTGCATAGGTCTTTTGGGGGTGTTCATGTAAGGAGCGACGACATTCTTGTCGTCGTGCGGAAGAATTGTCCATGCACAGAGCCTTCGGCGCACATTCAGGCAGCCTTCTTCCTTAACCACCACAGGAATGTGGTGGCTCCTTATCGCTGCGCTCGGCTGCGTCCATCTGCGGTTTCATTTCCCTTGCAGGACTAACCCCTTACTTCGGTTGCCACATCATGAGCTTGCCGTTTTTGGTGGCGGCAAACAACTTGCCATCCGCACCCGCAAGAATGGTCACACCGGCGGCATCACCGATCTGCTGCCATTTGACATCGGCCTTGGTGGGGTCGCCCACGTACAACGCATCTTCCTTGGTGACAACATAGTATTTGCCACCCACTTCGGTGATGGCCAGCGCGCCAACCGGCGGACGGCGGTCGACACCGTTCCACGGGATGCCATCCAGGCCGCGGCCCGCAGCGACGTTGGCCGCGCCGGCGTTTTCGCGCACCATAATCGTCGGTTCCGAACCCACCTCCTTGGTGTCAACGATGGCATACATCTTGCCAGGCGCACCGGCCATGCCGACCAGACACCAGGCATGGCCTTGGTCCTGCCAGGGGGCCGCAGTGGCCACCGCCTCGCGCACGGCAAGCCGGCCGGCGGAGCGGGCATCGGTGGAGGCAAACAGCTTGCCATCCGAGACGCCCATCGCCACGACGTTGCCGCCGGGGCCGTCGCCGATTTCCTTCCACACCACCGGCGTGGTGGCGGGCTCACACACCACCATTTTCTTGGCCGAGTTGATGGCAAAGAGGTTTTTGCCGACCGCTGCCATGGCGACGATGCCGGGGGCTGTGCCGATCTCTTTCCAAGTGACCTCGGATTTGGCCGCAGGTTTTTCCTCAGCAAACGCAGGGCTGGATAATCCTGCGAGGGTGGCGACGGTCAGGACCCTGACCGTGGTTTTCAATAGACTGACTTGTTTCATTGGTGCTTATCGGTTGTTGTTGATATTAATGTTAGACCACCCCGTGGCCGCCGGCTTCCGCCGTGGCCGTCACTATCTGGGCGGACGTCATCCTTGCGCCCGCCGCAGGGGCGTGACGAGAACAATAACGGGTCACAATCGGGTCACAAACAACAGCCTAATCCCGCCATCCGACCGGATCACCAACTCCTTCAAATCCCTTCACCGGGGAAGACGTTCTTACGGTGAAATACGAGAATGTGCTTGGAACGCCTTCCTATAACAGCCAGATGCGGCGTGAGGAGCAATTCAGCATGCACGTCCGGGTGCGAGAAGCTGCAACGGAGAGGAGACTCGGAAAAATGGCTAGAAACTGTTAGGGCTTGACAGACTCCCAATTGACCACCAATCGCCCAGCGATTATCGCTCATTTCGGCGCATATTGGCGCATATTGGCGCACTTTGGAGACTCGGCCTTTCTGCCAATTCAACAGCTCGTTTGCTCTTTAAACCTTTGATTTACAAGGGATTTATGGCGGAGGGGGCGGGATTCGAACCCGCGGGACCCTTGCGAGCCCTCCAGTTTTCAAGACTGGCGCAATCGACCACTCTACCACCCCTCCGGAATCATGGCGGCACGCAGCTATCGCCGGAAGCCGGCCGAAATCAAGCAAAAATCCGCCGCGCGCCGCGCCATGGCGGATTTTTTTTGCCTAGCAGCGGGCGGACGATGCGCTAATATCGGCGCATGGACGAACCGACCCGCGAGCATGGCCCACAACCCTTGGATGGATTGATGGAGCGTTGGCACTTGAGCAACCATGATTTGGTCAATGCCTCCACCGAGCAGTTGAGCCACAAGCAGGTGCAAAAGGCGCGCAAGGGGCGCCACCTGACCCTGCACCTGATGCAAAAGGTCACGCGCTCGTTGAACACCGCGGTTTTCGAGCGCTTGGACAAGGAGCAACAACCCGTATTTGTGGCCTACCCGCACCGGCAATTGTTCAGTTACGCGAAAAGCCACGATCCGGCGTGGGGGGACCCCAACGCCCCGCTTCTAACACAATGAATGACACCATGAATCACCCGGAGGCGGCTCTATCAACTCTATCGGAACCGTGGTGTTGAGCCCATCGCGCCCGGCTCCAAACTGATGCAAACGCCGCCCGCCTTGCCGCCTGTCGCGGGTTGAACCGCCGCCGCCCATGAATCCGACCGACCCAACCGCGCCGCGACTGCCGCCGCGCCCCACGGCGCTGGCCCACGGGATATTGCAGGAGTGCCTGCAGCCTGGGGATCTGGCGATCGATGCAACGGCGGGCAACGGCCACGACACGACGTTTCTGGCCGAGCGGGTGGGCGCAGGCGGACGGGTGCTGGCGTTTGATGTGCAAGCAGCGGCGCTGGCCGCCGCGCGGGAGCGGGTGGGCGCCGCCGGTTTGCTGGCCCGAGTCGATTTCTTCCTTGAATCGCACGCCCTTATGGGGACCCGCGCGGAGGTTGGATCCGTGGCGGTGGTGATGTTCAATCTCGGCTATCTTCCGGGAACCACCCACGAACTGATCACCGAGCCCGGCGGCACCCTGGAGGGCTTGATTTGCGCCATGTGCTTGCTCAAGCCTGGCGGCATGCTCTCGGCGGTTTGTTATCCCGGCCATGCGGGCGGCGCGGCGGAAGCGGTAGCCGTCGGCCAGTGGTTTGAGGCGCTCGCCGCCCATGGCTGGCGGGTGGCACGCTATGGCGCCATCGCCACCCGCCGGCCCGCGCCGTTTTTATTGTTAGGCCGCAAGCCGGCGTAGACGCGGGGAAAAATCGGCGATTTTTCATGCAAGTCGCATCAACTCTTCACACGGGGGTGGGATGTTGGCCGCGTCATGAATCAAGAACTGATTGCCAAAATACAATGTTGGGGTGGCCGCATGGTCGCCGTTATGGGCTATGTGTCGATCCTTGGAATGATCGCCGCCGGGCTGATGCTGATGGGCTTGGCCCTGCTGTTGATAGTGTT
>CAIKDP010000224.1 GCA_903826205.1 Akkermansiaceae bacterium | reverse complement strand
TGAAGCAAGCGTGGGGCACTGCCTGCACTTAGCATCCGCGCTGCGGCCGGAGGCACGCAGTCACGGCCTGCCGCGAGACGCGGCAGCCACGCCACGTGGACCGGGCGTTCTGCCCGGAGCCTTTCTGTTGCACTTTTTTCTCCCGGGCCTGAAAAAATCCTGGCCATTTTCCCGGCGTCCTGCCCGGCCGGAAAGCCCGTTTCTAACAAAAAGAAGCAAGACTCCCCCATCGCTATGGGGGGTGGTTTTGCTCACGCTTGGGTTGACGGGTTTTGTTCACGGGCAGATATCGCGGGCATTTCCCGACGGGGTGTTGCTGCCCAACGCGCAAAGCCGACCGGCGGCCATAGCGGCGGCCAACACCACGGCGGTGATCCTTGCCGCACCGTATCTATCAGCGGAGGGGGCGCTGGTCCATGAGCGCGGCAGTGGTGGCACCTGGTCGCTCGTGCAGACCATTCCCGGTGTTTTTTCCACCGTGGCCATTGACAGCACGGGCACGCAGTTTGCCATCGCGCACGGTGGCACCATCGACTTCTACTCGCGCAGTGTTGCGGGCACCTGGTTGTTGTCCGGAACAATCCCGTTAGGCAGCGGCATTTCCGTCAGCAAACTGGCCCTCGAAGGCGCCCGGATGGTGGCACTCATCAACACCGGTATCGGTGGAGAGATGCTGGGCATCTACGACTACAATGGCCTCGACTGGGTATTGAAGAAAGGCATCGGCATCGCGAGTTCGCTGACGGCCCCACCTGAAACGGTCAGCGTGGTTACGGACTTCGCCTTGTCCGGCACCCGCCTGGCGGTCAGTTCTCTAGCAGAAGGCTGCATCCGCATCCACGAGATTGATCAGGGGGGTGCGGGCCAATGGGGGTTGGTGCGGGAAATCACCACCGCCACCGCAGGGGTCAGCGCCCTTGGTAACCAGGTGGCGCTCCATGGCGAGCGCCTGGCCGCGGTCACCGATTCGGGCACCCAGCGCCGCATCGATGTGTTCAGCCGCAATCAGGGTGGGGCCAACCAGTGGGGCATGGCGGGCACCCTCGCCACCGTGGACGCCACCACCATTGGCGAGATCGCGTTGCAGACCGATGTGAGCAGCGGTCGTCTCGCCGCGCTTGGCTTGCCCAATTCCGTTTCGACCCTGGGTTCCTATGCCGCCGGTCCCTTTCTCGGAGCCTGCCACCTGTGGGTCTTTGCCTACACTGCGGGTGCGGGCATCGGCCAATGGAGCGCCGCCGCGGACATGCCCGTGGGTCCCGTCAATGGCTTTAAGATCACTCTTCCTGGCCTCGGCTTCGCGGGCGACGATCTCATCCACGGGCTCGGCCCGTTAGATCCGGCCGGGCTGGCCGCGATGTGGTTGGCGTCGGTTCACCGCCGCAATACCGGCGGCACCGACGCCTGGCAACTCCAACAAATCCTCGCCGGTCCGGGTATTGCGGCAAGCTGCGGCCGGGCCCTTGCCACCTATGGCAGGTATGTGGCCGTCGGCATGCCTAACGATTCGAGCGCCGGCGTCAACAGCGGCAGCGTGATGGTGTGGTATCAACAACACCGCGCGGGCGGCTCGACCTGGCTTCCCTGCGGTCGCTTCCAAGCGCCCACGCCGGTGGCCGGGGCGCGTTTCGGCAGCAGCGTGGCGGTGATGGATGGGGTGGGATATGCCTGGCTGGCCGTCGGCGCGCCCGGCGAGAACAGTGATCACGGCGCGGTCTATCTGTTTGCTATTAATTCGTTCTATCCCGGATCCACAGCAATCCGGCTGGCCCCGCCCGACCCCGATTACAATACCGCCGAAGCCTTTGGATCGAGTGTCGCATTCGCAGAGGGTTTGCAACTCGCCGTGGGTGCGCCCGCCGATGACGCCGCCAGTTCGAATGCCGGAGCCGTCTATCTGTTTGAAAAAGACCGCGGTGGCACCGATGCCTGGGGGCAGCTCAAAAAGCTCAACCGGCCCTTGGGTGAAACGCTCACCGGCTTCGGTAGCTCGGTGGTTTTCGGCACCCATCATCTCGCCGTGGCGTTGCCGCCTGCCGCTGCCAGCCAAGGGAAAATTTTCATCTTCACCCAGGACACGGGGGGCGTGAGCCATTGGGGGTCTTCGGTAACCATCAGCGCCCCGAGCGCTTGTCCGCCCGGCTTTGCCTCGGCCCTCGCCGCCTTTCCCGGTGATGGCAAGTTCGCTGTTGGCGCGCCCGGCAGCGGTGGCGATTCCAAGGCCGGCATCGCCGAGGTCCCCGGCAAGGCTTACATTTTTCACCTCAATGACGGGGTCTTTACCACCCTGACCACTCTGGCAGAACTCGGCGGCAGCTCCGCCGAGGGGTATGGCTTCGGCAGTGCCCTCGCCATCCACGGCACGCGCGTCGTGGTCGGCAATCCGAATTTCGGCAGCGGCAAGACATTTACTTACGATGTGACCGACGCCAGTCCGCGGGCCTGGAGCCTGCTGCACGCCCGTGAGGCCGCGCTCGCCGGTGACGGTCTGGGCAGCGCCGTGGCCACTTCCGATATCTTCACTTTAAGCGCCGCGCCCGGATCCGATCTGGCTGGCACCAATGCCGGCGCGCTCATCGTCGATCGCTCGGGCACTTACGAAGTGTGGGCCGCCAATCAAGGGCCGGGCTTCACCCAGTGGCTGCCCGATCAGGATCCGGATGGCGACGGCCTGGGCAATCTCATGGAATTCGGTTTCGGCTCCAACCCGCTCGCGGCAGCCAGCCGACCGGCCTTTGCCATGGATTTCACCACCTTTACCAATGCCACCAGCTCGTGGCCGGCCATGCGTTGGAGCCCGCCCACATTGTCCTACTCCGCCACGCTGCTCGACTATCAGATGGAGGGCAGCCCGGACCTCGATGCCTGGAGCACGGTGAGCCCCGCGGGCGGCCTCAGCCCCGGCGACCCGCCCGGCTGGTTTTTCCGCCTCACCACGCCGCGCGCCTTCTTCCGTCTTCACCTCCTCTATCCGAGTGAAGTCAATACCGACGGCGAAAGAGCCTTCGTCGTCCCTTGAACCACCCCATCAGATTCGCCATCCGCAAACCCTTTGTCTCACCCTGATCGCGGCACTCTCTCCACCAAATCACCATAAACTGTTAGCCATCATGCACATCCCATCCATCCCCCATAGCCTCATCCTGCTGACCGTCATTCTAACGGCCACTTCCCAGTCCAGCCGTGCCCAAGGCCCGCTCAACCCACCCGGTGCCCCGGCCCCGACCATGAAGAGCCTGCAGGAAATCTGGGACAAGGTCGGCACGCTGCAAACTACAGTCGGCACGCTGCAAACCACGGCCACCAGCCAGCAACAACAGATCTCGCTGCTCCAGCAACAAAACACCCTGCTCCAGCAACAAAACGCCTTGCTACTGGCCAACGCCAACATCGTGCTTCCCTGGCAGATCACAACTGTGGACAGCGGCGGCGGTGTGGGCCAATACACCTCACTGGCCTATACGCCCGCAGGTCAGCCCGCTATCAGCTACTGGGACAACAGCAATATCCGCCTCAAATATGCAGTCTTCAACGGCAGCATCTGGACATCCAGCACGGTGGACAGCACGGGTGCCGCGGGCGTCGATACCTCGTTGGCCTTCACTCCTGGTGGCCAACCTGCTATCAGCTACTATGACATGATGAACGGCGACCTCAAATACGCGGTGTTCAACGGTAGCACCTGGACGCTCAGCACGGTGGACAGCACGGGTGTCGTGGGTAGCGCCACTTCTCTGGCCTTCACTCCCGCCGGCCAGCCCGCCATCAGTTACTATGACATCACCAGCGCCGACCTCAAATACGCGGTGTACAACGGCAGTTCCTGGACACTCAGCACCGTGGACAGCACGGGCAATGTCGGCCTTTACACCTCGCTGGCCTTCACCCCTGCCGGCCAGCCCGCCATCAGTTACCGGGACGACACCAACTACGACCTCAAATACGCGGTGTTCAATGGCAGCATCTGGACGTCCAGCATTGTGGACAGCACAGCAGGAGATGTGGGCCTACACACCTCACTGGCCTTCACCCCCGCTGGTCAGCCCGCCATCAGCTACTTTGACATGATGAACGGCGACCTCAAATACGCGCTGTTCAACGGCAGCACCTGGACACTCAGCACCGTGGACAATTCAAGCTGGGTGGGTACCTACACCTCGCTGGCCTTCACCCCCGCCGGCCAACCCGCCATCAGCTACTACGACGGTGGTAACTCCGATCTTAAATATGCGGTGTTCAACGGCAGCACTTGGACGTGCAGCACGGTGGACAGTGCGGGCAGCGTGGGCCAATACACCTCGCTGGCCTTTACTCCCGGTGGCCAGCCTGCCATCAGTTACTACGACGACACCAAACGCGACCTCAAATTCGCCGTGCGCAAACCCTTTGTCTCACCCTGATCGCGTCACTCTTCAATCACTCAATCGTTAGATATTATGCAAATGCACACACCCCTCTATTTCCTCACCACGCTGCTGGCCGTTGCCGCCAGCGCCAGCGCCCAGTCCACGGTTTCCGCCGCCAACAGCTTTGCCTACGGCGCCAATGCCGGATGGTTGGATTTCCGCCCGTCCGCGGCGGACGGCGTCGTGGTGGGCGGCGCGTTTCTATCAGGCCACATTTACGCGGCCAACTGCGGTTGGATTGATCTGGGCGATGGCACGCCCGCGAACGGGCACACCTACTCGAACGCCTCCGCCGGCGACTTCGGGGTGAACCACGACGGCACGGGCACGCTCAGCGGCTACGGCTACGGCGCCAACATCGGCTGGATCGACTTCGGCTGGGCCGGGGCCAATGACCCGAACCGCGCGCACTTCGACCTCGGCAGCGGCCAGTGGCTCGGCTATGCCTACAGCGCGAATCTCGGTTGGATCAACCTCGGCACCGGGATTCTAACCACCACCACCGTGGCCTACCCTGACAGCGACCACGACGGCATCGCCGACGCCTGGGAAATCCAGCACTTCGGCAACCTCAGCACCGCGGGCATCGGCACCGATCAAGACGGCGACGGCCAGACGGATGCCGCCGAATACGCCGCGGATACCGACCCTAACAAAGTCGAGGAATTCCTGCGCATCGTCTCCCAGAATTACAATCCGGGCCTCACCAAAGTGGCCCTGCAATTCTCCACCACCCGGCCCACCCGCAGCTACACCCTCCAGACGAGCACCACGCTCGGCACCGGCGATTGGACCCCAACCGGCGCCTCCTTCCTCGCCGATCCCGGCACGGAGACGACCACGCTCGTCACCTTCGTCAGCGGTCCCCGGCGCTTCTTCCGCGTCGCGGCCCAGCCACCGCTGCCATAAGCCCGATTCCCCAACAGGCAATGCCTGCACATGGCCCGGTCAATTCGCGCCGTCGTAAGGCATCATTTTAACAAAAAAATCCACCCGCGCGCCATCCCATGTCCACATTCTCCATTTTCGCCACCCTCGCCGCCGTCCCATTATGGGTCATGTCGGCCAGGGCGTCCGTCGTGACCGCCGGCTATAACAATCCAACGGACGTGCCGGTATCCGCCACATCCTACACGGCCACGGGCAACACGCTGGACCTCACACTCCATCACGCACCCGCCACCGGCACGAATCTCACCGTGGTGGACAATACCGGGATGGGATTCATCACCGGCCAATTCAGCAACCTGGCGCAGGGTCAGGTGGTCGATCTCTCATACAATGGGATTCACTATCCGTTTGTGGCAAACTACTACGGTGGCACCGGCAATGATTTGGTCCTGGTTTGGCCGTATCAAAAGCTGGTGACCTGGGGCCGGAATTTCAATGGCCAACTCGGCAACAATAACCTCACCGACAGCAGCGTGCCGGTCCCGGTGACGCAAAGCGGGGTGCTGGCCGGCAAGACGGTGGTGTCCGTTGCGGCGGGAGGAGGGCACTGTCTCGCGCTGTGCTCGGACGGCACGCTGGCCGCCTGGGGCCAAAACGGCTACGGCCAACTCGGCAACAATAAGCTCACCGAGAGCCATCTGCCGGTCTTGGTGAAGCAAAACGGGTGGCTGGCCGGCAAGACGGTGGTTGCCATCGCGGCGGGTGATAATAACAGCCTGGCGCTGTGCTCGGATGGGACGGTGGCCGCCTGGGGATACAACGGCCCCACTAACAGCCAGGAACCGCTCTTGGTGGCGCAAAGCGGAGCGCTGTTCGACAAGACGGTGGTATCCGTCGCGGCGGGCAATCCCTTCAGCCTCGCGCTGTGCTCGGACGGCACGCTGGTCGCCTGGGGCGACAATAGCAAAGGCCAACTCGGCGACAACACCCTCATCGACCGGCGCGATCCGGTGGCCGTTACCCAAAATGGCGTGTTGGCCGACAAAAAGGTGGTCTCAATTTCGGCCGGATATTATTACAGCCTCGCGCTGTGTTCGGACGGCACGGTGGCCGCTTGGGGAATGAACGACCACGGCCAGTTCGGCGACGGCACCACGAACTCCAGCAACGTGCCGGTCATGGTGATGCAAGGCGGCGTTCTGGCTGACAAGAAGGTGGTCTCCATGGTGGCCGGGTACTATTACAGCCTCGCGCTGTGCGCGGACGGCACGCTGGCCGCATGGGGAATGGACGACCACGGCCAACTCGGCAACAACAGCCTAACAGAAAGTCATCTGCCAGTCCTGGTAAAGCAGGACGGGGTGCTGTCAAACAAAACCGTCGTCTCCATCGCGAGCGCTTTCTATCACAGTGTCGCGCGCTGCTCGGACGGCGCGGTGGCCACCTGGGGATCCAATGTCTACGGCCAACTCGGAACTAACAATAACGCCGACAGCAAGGTGCCCGTGCTGGTGACGCAAAGCGGGGTGCTTGCCGACAAGTGGGTGGGATCCGTCGCGGCGGACGGTTACAGCTGCCTGGTGCTGGCGGCGGCACCTAACACGAATGATTTATCCAACCTGGTCCTGAGCTCAGGCACCTTGAGTCCGGTCTTTCATTCCACCACTCACTCCTACACGGTCGGCGTGCCCAATGCCACCCCGTCCATCACGATGACCCCCACCGTGACCGACGTTACTTCCACTGTGACGGTGAATGGCACGATCGTTACCTCCGGTTCTGTGAGCCCATTCATTCCGCTCGCCGTCGGCACTAACACCATCCCCATCGTGGTCACCCCACAGCAAAGCGTCGCTCCAACCACCTATACCCTCACGATCATCCGGGCCGGCAACTACGACGCCTGGAAAGCCATCTCCTTTGCCACCGACGCCCAGCGCAACGATCCGGCCATCAGCGGCGAGATGGCCATGCCCGCTCACGACAGCATCACCAACCTGATGAAATATGCCCTCGCGTTGCCCCCGTTGGCCGATGGCTCGGGCGGCACTCCGAGCGCATCAAAACAAGGTGGCTACCTGACGCTCACATACAGGCAGAACAAGAGCGCCACCGACATCACGTTCACCGTATTGGCCGGATCCTCCCTGGACAGCAGCAACTGGAACGCGGCCACCACGATGGTTTCCCAGATCGATGAGGGAGACTATTGGCGGGTGACCATGCGCGATAATGTTCTGTTGGAACAGAATCCGCAGCGTTTCATGTGTTTGCGCGTGACGCGTGAATGAAGCCCACCTGCGGCACCCTTCAGAAGAACCCCGCCCTCGGTGTCGGCCTAGCCCTCTAGCAACCGGGCGGCGCGGAAATGCGGAAATAGTGTTATAAATAATGTTTCTTCTTGCTTGGGTGTTGAAATAAGTAAGATTCCCCGCGTAGTCCGAATTCCATCCAATCGCTTCCGAACCCTTCGAACCCTTCGAACCCTTCGAACCCTTCGAACCCTTCGAACCCTTCGAACCCTTCGAACCCTTCGAACCCTTCGAACCCTTCGAACCCTTCGAACCCTTCGAACCACCTCCGCCCCTATGACGACTCCTGCAACTCATTTCTATGCCGTCCTCGCTGCCTTGTGCTGCTTGGTGTCCTCGTTGTCGGCAGACTCACCCTGGGCGGCAACGTGACCTTTGATGGCTGGCTCGCGGTTACCGCGCTGGGCGTGGTCTTTGCCCCAACCGCCACCAATGCCAACCCACAGGTCGGTGGCACGGGCACGTGGGATGGCTATCCATCTGTCGGCACATCCCCTGCGGTGGCCTGGCTGGTGGCGCACGGATCTGCGAAACTCGACCCCCACCGGAGTGACCACCTCGGACCCGGATATCAGTGGCAAGCGCACGGCCACCATCCCAGCATCCAGTGGCAGTCATTTCCTGCGACTCGTGGTGGAGAAATGAGGCGAACCGATGCGACTCTCGAAGCCGCTACAGCTCCGCCCCCAATTTCCACTCAGCGTCAGCCCTCCTCAGGGTTCGTCACCACCTCAGGAAAGCCCAGCGGATCGTGATCAACCACGATGGCATCGCCGCCGCCTGGAAAATCCAGCGCTTGGCACTGCACTTCGCACTTGGCAGGGGCGTCTGGCCGCGCCATGGTCCGGGTTTACACGACAGGGGGGCCCGGCGCGCACCGGGCTGAGATTTTCCGAAGCGCGGAAAAGACCCTCCGAACCTGACGCGGGTCATGCCGCCGGAGGGAGTCGAAACCTGGTTTCCCTCCCCCTCCGGCCGCCCCTGATCCGCGCGGCCATTTGCCTTTAGAGATACCGCCATTCTAACAAACCACCCCCGTTTCATGATCCGCCCCGAAGATTCCGCAGTGGCTGACGACGCTGATACCAGCAGCAGTCGCACCCCCCTCCCCGCGTCCACCCGTATCTACGTCCAAGGCAGCCTGCACCCGTCGGTGCGCGTGCCGATGCGCGAGATCGCCCTATCCAACACAATTTCCTTCACCGGCCGTGTCGAAGCCAACGCTCCGGTGCGCGTCTATGATTGCTCCGGTCCGTGGGGCGATCCCGCCTTCACCGGCAGCTCCGACCAAGGGCTGCCCGCCATGCGCCAGGACTGGATCCTGGCCCGCAGTGACGTCGAGGAATACCGCGGCCGGCCGGTCCTGCCCCAGGACAATGGTTATCTAACAGAAAAACACGCGGAGTTCGCATCGCAGTCCGAGCGTTCCGGCCGCTTCATGGAATTTCCCGGTCTCAGCGGCCGGCGCCGCGCGCCGCTGCGGGCGATCCGGCAAGGCGCGGGCGGGCCGCCCGTGACGCAACTCCACTATGCGCGCCAAGGCATCATCACTCCGGAGATGGAATTCATCGCCATCCGGGAGAACCTGAAGATCGCGGATCGTGGATCGAGGCTTGCGGATTTGAAGGACGACCTTGTCCGCAATGACCTAGCCAAACAACACTTGGGTTCCGCGCAGGAATCTCAAATCTCAAATCCCAAATCTCAGATTTCAGATTCCAACGCTCGGAATCCCTCGCCCTACACGCCCAGCGTGTTCAGCCGTTTCCCGCAGCGCATCCCGGAGGAGATCACCCCCGAGTTTGTTAGGAGTGAGGTTGCCGCCGGGCGCGCGATCATCCCGTGCAACGTCAACCATCCGGAGTGCGAACCGATGATCATCGGCCGCAACTTCCTGGTCAAAATCAACGCCAACATCGGCAACTCCGCCGTCGCCTCGTCCATCGAGGAGGAAGTCGAGAAAATGCGCTGGGCCACCAAGTGGGGTGCGGACACCGTGATGGATCTATCCACCGGCAAGAACATCCACGCCACCCGCGAGTGGATTTTGCGCAACTCGCCGGTGCCCATCGGCACGGTGCCGATCTATCAGGCACTCGAAAAGGTCAATGGCAAGGCTGAAGACCTGACATGGGAGTTGTTCCGCGACACCCTCATCGAGCAGGCCGAGCAAGGCGTCGATTACTTCACCATCCATGCCGGCGTGTTGCTGCGCTTCGTGCCCATGACCGCTTCCCGCATGACCGGCATCGTGAGCCGCGGCGGCTCGATCATGGCCAAATGGTGCCTCGCCCACCATCAGGAAAATTTCCTCTACACCCATTGGGATGACATCTGCGACATCATGGCCGCCTATGACGTCGCCTTCTCCATTGGCGACGGCCTGCGTCCCGGTTCGATCGCCGATGCCAATGACAAGGCGCAATTCGGCGAGCTCGAAGTCCAGGGCGAGCTGACCACCCGCGCCTGGGCCAAGGGCGTGCAAGTCATGAATGAAGGGCCCGGTCATGTCCCCATGCACCTGATCGAGGAAAACATGGCCAAACAACTCGAATGGTGCCACGAGGCCCCGTTCTATACCCTCGGCCCACTCACCACAGACATTGCCCCCGGCTACGACCATATCACCAGCGGCATCGGCGCGGCCATGATCGGTTGGTATGGCTGCGCCATGTTGTGTTATGTCACGCCCAAGGAACACCTCGGCTTGCCTAACAAGGATGACGTCAAGGTCGGCGTCATCACCTACAAACTTGCCGCCCACGCCGCCGACCTCGCCAAAGGCCACCCCGGCGCGCAATACCGCGACAACGCCATCAGCAAGGCGCGCTTTGAGTTCCGTTGGGAAGACCAGTTCAACCTCGGCCTCGACCCCGCCACCGCCCGCGAGTTCCACGATGCCACGCTGCCGCAGGACGCGGCCAAGACCGCCCATTTCTGTTCGATGTGCGGCCCGCATTTCTGCTCGATGAAAATTTCCGAAGACGTCCGCCAATACGCGGCCACCCATGGCATCGCCGAGGAAGATGCGCTGGAGCAGGGGATGCGGGAAAAATCCCAGGAATTCGTCAATGCCGGCGCGGAGATCTATCAAGGAGGGGCGATCTCCGAATCGCCCTCTTCCATGGCTTGAATTTCTCAATGGACGATTCGGAGATCGTCCCTCCTTGATGAAAAATGGACTCAGCCCCTTCACCATGGCCGATTCTGAGGTTTCTCAGCGAAACCACCCCGGTCCACAAAACCCTCAACCGGCTCCCCCACTGGCAACAAAACGCAGCCGCCTATTTCCTCACTTTCCGACTCCATGACTCGATTCCGTCCGACATCCTCAGAGAGTGGCGTGAAGAACGCGATCTCTGGCTGCTAGATCATCCGCAACCTTGGTCTCCAGAAACCGAGACTGAATACCACCGCCATTTTTCCGCCGCCATGGATCGGTATCTCGACCAAGGTCATGGCGCATGCCTGCTCCGGGAGCCCGCCAACGCCGGCATCGTGGTGCAGGCGCTCCAACATTTCGACCACAGCCGCTACCTGTTGCATGCTTGGGTCATCATGCCCAATCACGTGCATCTGCTTTTTTCCTTGGGCGAAGCCGTAGCCATCGAAAGCGTTGTCGCCTCTTGGAAACGCTTCACCGCGATCCAAATACACGGGCGGAATCACACCTCGGGGGCTTTCTGGCAGAAGGATTACTTTGATCGCATGATTCGCGGCTGGGACCATTTCATGAACGTCGCGCGATACATCCGGCGCAATCCCGACAAGGCCAAGCTTGCGCCCGGCACATTCACTCTGCATCTCGCGCCCTGGGTTGAGCGCCTGCTAGGCTAACAAGGAGGGGCGATCTCCGAATCGCCCTCTTAATAAGCGCCAGAACTCCGCGAGTGCGCGCCGATTGGGGTCGCCCCTCCTTGATGGCTGCGCATGGAC
>CAIKDP010000223.1 GCA_903826205.1 Akkermansiaceae bacterium | reverse complement strand
TGTTCTTCAGGCCCGTCGTGTCGAAGGTGTCGGTGAAGCCGAACTCCCCTGCCTTGCGGGCGGCTTCGGCGGCGCTCTTGCCCAAGCCCTCACCTCCGGAGGCAATCAGGCGGTTGTTCTCCTGCTGCAAGTCCTTGTATTTCACCCCGAACAAGGAACCACCCTCTGCCTTGTTGGACTTGAGGATGTCCCCAAAGTTGGTGTTCACATCCTGGGACTCGAAGCCCATCAGCTTGGGCACCAGGTCGATGGCTTCCGCAACGAGTGGGCGGATCGCGTCATTGATGGGTGTTCCAAGCGCAAGAAACACCCCGTTCACCGAGTCCATGAGCGTGGAAAACAGCCCTTTGGTCGTTTTGCTCTGAGCCTCCATCATGCCGGAGAACTTGCCGCCCTTGCCGGTCATGTCGATAAACGCCTTTTCGATCTGCGGAAATCCGACAACACCGGATTCTACCAGTTTCCTCACTTGGGATTCATTGACGCCGAATTGCTTTGCCAGTTCACCGATGATCGGGATGCCGCGCCCAGTTAGCTGGTTTACATCCTCCGCAAACAACCGGCCCTGCACCCGCGCCTTGCCATAGATCTCGGCGATTTCACCGATGGGTGCCTGGATGCCCGCCGAAACGTCGCCGATGCGCCGCAGGGTGGCCGGCACCGTGTTGGCCGACTCACCAAAGGCGATGAGCTTGCGTGCCGCGTCGGACACCTCGGGAAACTGGAAGGGAGTTTCGTCAGAAAACTTGCGGAGCTTGGCGAGCGTCTGCTCTGCCTTGGCCGCGTCACCTATCAGGGTGGTGAAGGCCACCTTGGTCTGCTCGAAGTCGGCGGCTTGATTGACGGCCTTCACGCCGATCCCCACTGCGGCAGCCCCGCCTGCCAGTGCCGCACCAATGCCCGCCTTGAGCGCAATCCCGCTCACCGCAAAACCCTTTTCAAGTGCCGCCGCACCACCCTTGCCAAGGCCGGCCAGCCCCGCGCCCGTCATTTTCCCCATGCGGCGGGCGGATGCGGCGACAAGTTCAGTGGCACCAGCCAGCGCCCGCTGCAAGGCGGTGATGTCGGCTCCAAGCGTGACGGTGAGGGCACTCATGCCCCGGGAGTGGAGTCAACCTGGATTAGCACGATTGAACGGTGTCTCTCGGTAGAGTGCAAACAGGTTGCACAGAATCTAAACATGAAGTGAAGGAACAGCGAGACACAATCATTCCTCTCCTGCCCATGTCACAGGGATAGATGTCAGGGGGGTGGACGGGCGGCAAGACATCGCCTATGTAGCTGATTTCCGTGGGACTTTCCAATAGCCCGAAGGCACCGAATTGATGTTAGGAAAATCTTGACACGCCGAGCGTCAGTCCGGTGAGGCTGACACATACCACCGTCCAGAAACACCTTCATTTCCTTTGTGGAACGGAGGGAGCAGGAATGCCTCTAGCGAGCCTTTCAATGTCTGAAATGGACAAGGTATTCAATTTGTCTAACTCAGGACGCAATGCGTTGGCGATTTCGACTTGACTAGCCTTACCCACCCGATTGTCAGGGATTACGGCAACCAACTCAATCATTTGTGCGCCCCTCTTACCCACTGAAACGTCAAATAGCACGAAACACACAAGAAGACGGTTGTCAGACACACGAAATACGTGATAACCAGCACTATTTACACCCCCTTCCATAATTCGATCACAGGATTTGATCTCAAACTTAGCACAAAATTCGTCAAGACTAACGCGCTGGCACGACACCTCTTTGGGGGCTAAGTTTTTGCAAAATAACTCATAAATAGTTCCAGTAGTGGCGATTCTATCTCCACCGACCCAATTAAGAAGATTCTTTCTATCCGAATCCGCTGCGAACGAAACGTCCACGCACAGAATTGCGAATATTGAGCATCGCAATTTACGGATCCATTCGATAAGGCCGACTTTCATGATCAATAACCCTTAGGAAGGTACATCGTATCAGTGGTCGGGGAAATTTCAACCTTGGTCTTCCTATCTTCAGGAGATGCTCCTGGCTTACAACACCAGGAAACTTTAATTTTTCGATAGACCAACGAAGATTGCTGGCTATTGGGGAAACTTGGCAATCCGTCCGAAACGTTGCGAGATGGCAAACCACCCGCCACGGCAACATTCCCCGGCAGCTCAGAGAGCATCTCTTTCTCGCTAACCGGAATACGATAACGTGCCCAACCCTGCTGTGTAAACTCACCACTTATTCCATCCTTAGCAGCGTGAAACCACCTGTCCAGTCTCGTTTCGAAAAATTGCCTAGTCTGATCTGCCGGTTTTCTGGGGGCACCAGGGTTATCAGGATCCGTAAACTCAATGTCCGGCCCGGTCGTAGGGCGCGTATATGAACCAACTTTGGTTGAATTTGGATAGACTCTCCAGCCTTCGTGGTAGTTGTATAGATCCATCGGATCGCCATTATCGAGGTTTCTTCCTTCCATCTTTATTTCCTGAAGAATTACCCCTCCATTCTTGCCTGCCTTTGGTGATACATACCAGTCAATTCTCCACTCGAAATAGCCGCATTCCTTCACGTCAATCTTTTCAGATTTATACGCCAAACTCGGACTTGATGTGCTTGCCCACGCATGATTCCTCATTTGGCCAAGATCGTCAAAATAGTCAACCCCGTCATTTTCCACAAACCCATACAAGTTCGCTCCGCCATTTTCAGCAATTGAATCCCTGCTGATCCACCGCCCGATATTCGGGTCGTAATGAGCTTGGAGGGTGTGAGTCAGGACGAACAAACCAGCAACGGCAAGAAAGATTCGTTTGAGGGTATTCATGGCGTGATCGTGTTACGGTCTTCAGTTAGCGCGTTCTAGGCGGCTGTGGCAAGCCGAAATTATTGAAATTATTGCCGTCGAATGGCTGGCCCGGCATTGGAATGCGAGGTTCGGGGTTTGGAACCCCGCCTGGAACCATGCGGTTTTGTTGTCGCTGAGCCTGCTGCTGTCGCCAGATGGGCCACGCCACCTCGGGAGGCAAATCCCAGAGGGAGGGGTCGGGCGGCATTCCAACACCAGGAAGCTTCGGGGCGCGGCGTGTGGCGGCATCGCGCTTTGCGAAACCAAGAATGGCTTGGTATAGGCGCGAGTCTGGAGTGAGGCGGGCCGCAGTTTCATGCGCTGAGATTGCTTCGTCGAGGCGACCGGCAGCCATCAGGCACTGTCCACGGATTGCAAGAAAGGCGGCGCATTCCTCCGCCGCGGACATGCTCTTGAGAAATCCGTAGTCCCTCTCCTCCCCGGCACTCATCGGATAAGGCCATGCCCTGTAATGAGCGTCATCGTAGGTGTTCATGCCGATGGATGCTGCCTCGATATTGAGGCGGGTGTCACGGTCTTCCCACCGCACGAAAAGATGGTTCTTTGCGCTGCCGAGCGAGAGAGGATAGCGCAGTCGGCGGCCCACGGCGACATAGAACACAGGCAATGACGAGCATGTGCCCATGCCGGGATCGCCGGTGAGACCGTGGAGGAAGACATCACGCGAATCCGCAAAGAATTTATCGTTCGGCTCGAACACCCCGACTGGAGTCACCCGTGCTGGATTGTAGCGGATACCGAAATCCTGTTGGAGAACGGTGACGAGCATCAGCATGCGAAAATAGGGCTTAGAATTTTGGTATTCGGCTCGGTTGGAATCAAAGCGGTGCATGTTGCGGTCGGTCTCCACCCGGACGCGTGCAGCGAATTCGTCAAGGCGGTTGAGTGCCATGTCTATGTCCAGCTTCTCGGACCCGCGAAGCCCCTCAGCGCAGAGGAGATTCACGAGCGCTATGTCCAGGCCTTCGAGTTGGTGCGGCTTGAGCGCGAGCAATGCTTGAACCGTCCACTTGTCATCAGCGGGAAGAGCTTTATTGGCGGTTTGGCGTGCGTTGGAGGTAATTGACCGCCGGGAATGCCAAGCGCCCGCTATTATAATGAGCGTCACAACTGCGGCAATGACAGTGACCCAGCGACGCCGCTGACGCTTCGCTGCGTGCAGGCGTTCCTCCATGCGCTGCTGGAGTCGTTGTTTTTTCTTGCTCAACATACAGAGAGATTGAATGGGTCAGGGCGTGGGTGCGAGCTATTTTTTGCATAGCAATTCGCCCGCTGCAAGGCGGTGATGTCGGCTCCAAACGTGACGGTGAGGGCACTCATGCGCCGGGAGTGGAGTCAACCATAGTTCCATTCCACTGAATCCGCAGCGCCTCCAACTGGTCCCTAATGGTTCCCTGCCCTGTTCCCATGCTGCTCCAGTGTGTCCGCGCCCCGTTCCTCCGCAACAGGCAGTGCTGGTATTGGGCGAGACGTGCCAGCGGCATGAAGATGATGCGTTCCTCGGGCCAGCCGGTTTCGGCGGCGACGGCAAATACCTGGGCTGCTAGGAAACCGGGTTCGTCGCACGGTGGGGCTTTTTTGCGCCAATGCCTCCCATCGTCTCAACCTGTGCCGCTTCAAGTTCCTTGCTTTGTTCCTCCAACCGCTTGAACGCGGTCTGGAATTCGGCTGGAGTCAGGCCACCGCAGAAGATCAGGGCCGACTCACGGAAGGTCTGATCGTCGAATGAGGATCTAACCACATCCGGCCACGGGGCGCAGTGGGTGAACACGAATCCCATGATGGCTGCGGTGAACTCGGGCGTGCCATCCTTGGGGATTTTGCCCTCGACCAGCGGGTTGCCGGTGCGCAGCAGCACGTCGTAGCTGGCGAGCGAGAGCGGGCGCATGGCGTGGCCGCCGACGATGGCTTCAACGTCGTGGAAGGCGGTGGATAGAAGTTGCTGGCGGTCGGTGTCGTTCATGGTGTGTTAGAGATGGCGGAGAAAGAAGTCCTCGACTTTCGGCGGGGCATTGAGCGGAATCAGCGCGATCTTGCCCCGGCGCATCACGCAGGCCAGCGGCACATCCTGCTTCACCTTGTCCACCAGCAACTCGCGGTTTTTGAGCGCGCACTTGATGTAAGCGAATGGATGCTCCGGGTTGGCCAGGTGCCACGCGTCGTCATGCCATGCGGCGATGAGTTCCCTCGTCTGGAACCGGCAGTCCTGGCTTTGCGGATCGAAGAACCAGATAATGCGTTCGCCACTGATGCCGTCACCAACGACACGGATAAACGGCTTTGCGGCGAGCTGGATGCCGACTGCGGTCAAGGCGGCGGCCAGACAGGTGTTGCTGGTGGCGGTGGATGACAGGTGGGATACGGCGTTCATGTGATTATCTCGTTGTTCGTGTTAGAAAAGGGATCACGACCCGATGACCACGTATGGATAGTGGGTGGCGGTGATGTCGATTTTCTCGAAATCCTCGTTGTTGAGGCTGCGGTTGATCTGCTTTGTGATCGTGTTGCCTCCCGTGGACTGGAGGTGACCCGGCATTGCGTTGGCCAGGGCCAGTGGCGCGCCGATCTTGCCGCTGAACGACGACAACTTGGCAACGAGGCCGGAGATCTTGATCTCACACTTCTCCTTGTAGAGCGAAAGGCCTGTGATCTCGCCTCCCTTGTCGAGCACTTCCTTTTGCTCGTTGGAGAAGTCGAAGGAATAGTCAGTGATGAGGATGCCCGGTTGATCGTTCGGGATGCCCCAGTTGCCGGTGACGCCTAGTTGTGTTGCGGACATTTGACCGGGGGGCGGTGTCAACTCCGATCAGACGGCTGAAACCACCGCCTCATAGCTCAGCACCGATTCGCGCCCCCGCGCCTCGTCAGGAGTGGTCACGCTTTCGCGGGCTATCAGGTCGTGCAGAACGAAGGTGTCGCAATCCAACGCCGACTGGATAGCCGCCTTGCCCCTGAGCAGGGAAACCAGTTTGCCCGCCCACTCCGCGTGGGTATCCGCCGGGGTGTCGTCCACTTGGGAAAACAAATGCACGTCGAGCTTCACGCGGGCGGTGTGCTGCATGGGCGGGACAGGCTTGGATTCCGACGTGTTGAGGACGATGCACGGGCGGGTGCGGATTTCATCGCGGCGGGCGACGTGAACCGGCATTGCCGCTGAATCCGG
>CAIKDP010000222.1 GCA_903826205.1 Akkermansiaceae bacterium | reverse complement strand
GCCATCGGCGAGGTCGCATGGTCGGGCATCGACAACGCTGCCTTCTCGCCGGACGACTGGCACACCCTGACCTACACGATCAACACCGCCACCGGGAAGGTTTCCAACGTCAGCCTTTCGGGCAGCAATGCCGACTACTCATCGCTCCATGCCATCGTCAACCCCGGCCTGACCTATGCCAACACCCGGTATGTCACGGCCATGGGCGACGCCCAGTCCGGCAACGGCAACGGCAACATTGACAATTTCCAACTCAGTGTTACGGGCCGAATTGATACCGTATGAGATTTCCGAATTGAGGTCGTAGGTTTTTGGCGGGATTTCCACACTGTGGTCGAGTTTTAGTTCCAAGTTCGTCGTAGCTTTATGGAAGGTCTTGCACGGTGCCTGTCATGTCCGAAATCATGGGGCTTTGCCCCAAACCCCAGGATTTTCGGAGGCATGGACAAAGGCTCAAGACATGTCGACAGGCATGACGCGGAAGAGCGTATCCGCCGTGTTCTGGCGGATACGCTCCCGGTGGTTTGCGACATGTCTGTCGCCTTTGTTTTGACTATCCCTTGGCCGGTTGCGTCCCCGCAGAGCCAGCCTCCGTTTGGTCAAAAATGTTGCGCCGCGGCGGCGGGTTTGTGTGGATGGCTATTTGGGCCGGGGCTTCTGATTGGTTAGGACAAGCGGTTGGGCGGGTTCGTCGCGGGCATTGTGCCGCCAGTGTGGCTGCATAAGCACGGCGTTGACCTGTTTGAGATCGACGGATTGAGTTTGGTCGCGGACGGCTTCGATGAGGGATCCGACGCAGAGGTTCTTGACCGCCCGGAGGGTGCCTTCCGAGACCCGCAGGATGAGGTTGACGGCCTCGTCAGTGAAGGTTGTGTGGGGTAGGCCGACGAGGTCCAGCTGGCCGTGGATGAAGGCGGTTAGAGCCGTAGGCGCCAAGGTGTCGATTTTGGCGGAGTAAGTGACACGGCCTTTGAGATCCTGTTGCTGGATGAGTTGGAGGGTGGTGTTGAGGGCCGGTTGGCCGATAAGGATGAGATTGTGGTTTTTGGGGAAGTCCTCTAACATTAATCGGAGCTTGTGCAGTGCCTCGATGGGCAACAGATGGGCGTCATCGATGATGGGGATGATGGTCTTGCCTTTGGAGTTATATGCGCGAGCCTCGTTGATGAGCCGTGTCTCGCATCGGGCGTCACTGCCGAGGGTGTCGAGTTGGAGTGCCTGGCAGAGCAGGCGCAGCAGGTTGGGCCAGGTGTGCAGCGAGCGGTTGATGACCGGCGTGATCCACTGCTTGGGATCATGGCGGATGATGGCGTTTTTGAGCACGGTTTTGCCGGTGCCCGGCTCGCCGAGGATGAGACAGAGTCCGCCCTGCTGGCTGTGGACCTTGAGGATGTCGAAGTGCCGCTGCTGGTGATCGAGCAGGGGTGCGTTGTCGTCGATGGCAAATGGATGGTGGCTGAGTCCGAAGTAGCTTCTGATCATGGTGGTGATATATGTTGGATATGGTTTGGATTGGTCACGGGCGGCTGGGCTGAGGTTGTTTTAGAACTCGATGTTGGGTCTGCGGTCATTGGCGATGAGGTCCACGAGGGTGGCTTCCCCAAGGCGGCGGCCGTCCTGATAGACCACCGGCGCGAAGCCGATGCCCTCGCGATGGTGGCGGATGACGATGGTGGTGTTGCGCATGTCGCAGGGTGCCTCGTAGCGGGTGGCGTCGTAGCTGAAAGTGTTGTCGGCGCGGACTTTGCGGGTGCTTTCCAGCAGGAAGAGTTCATCGCTGAAGGAGTTGGTGGCGAGGTGGCGCACGCGGCTCAGGTCGAGGCCGAAGCGGTCGATGGGCTTCATGCCGAGGGTGGAGTGTTCGCGGCGATGGTACGTGTCTTCCACCCAGCGGGTGAACTCGCCATTGAGCTGGTCGAGACTGCGGATATGGCTGAGGTCACGCACGAGGAACTGATCTCTGACCGTTCTGAAGAAGCGTTCGATCTTGCCTTTGGCGGCACCGTCTCTAACCGGGGTGTGAATCAGCACGGTTCCGAGGCGGGTGCAGATCATGGCGAACTCCTTGGAGCGGTAGTTGGACCCGTTGTCCACATAGACGGCCTTGGGGATGCCGCGCTTGTAGAGTGCGGTCTGGAAGCAGTCGATGAGCTTGGGCGTGTCGTCGGCGTGATAGAAGGCACCGTGGGGGATGACACGGGATGCATCGTCGATGAAACAGATGAGGAAGGTTTTGACGGGCTTGTGGAGGCCTTCCTGGAGATAGGGTCCGTGGAGCGTATCGCCCTGCCAGAGGTCGTTGGCATGGGCCTTGGCGAAGGCGAGTCGCGCCTTGGGAGTGGCATCGCCGACCGGTTTGAGGAGGTCGAAGGTGTCGACATGCCTGCGGAATGTGTTAGGCGCAATCTGACAGCGCGTGAGCAGTCCCTGTTGGATGCAGGCGCGGTAGATTTCGGCAATGTTGTACTTTTTGCCGTGGAAGGAGGGCTGGACCTGTTCGATGGCTTCGAGGAGATACTCGGGAGCGACCTTGCGGATGGTGTCCTTGTCGGCACGGGCGGGCGATTCGGTGATGCCGTGCTTGCGATAGAAATACCACCAGGTCTGGATGGTTCTCCAGGTGAACTGGACGGCCCGGCCGTCCTCATCGGTGAAGGTGATCCGGCTCACCGCCATATAGCGGGCAAGGTTGGAGTCCCCTTCGGCATATTCGAGGGCGCCGAGCACCCGCATTTTCAGATAATTGCTTACGCGTTTCATGTCGCCGGGGAAACTGACCCGGATTATTGGCGGGAAGCGTTACCCGAATCCTGTGGCTGCAAAAAAGAACCGGACGGCAACACGGGCCGCGATGTCAAACCACCACTAACAGATCCTGCGCCTGACTGAAAAGAGGGGTCGCCGAGGCCGGAAAGTTGCCTCGGACGCGTGAGAAACGGACCGGGGGACCGGATTATCCGGTGATGGACACTTGAAGGCCGCTTTGGAATGCGGCGATGCAACAGGCGGCCTGCGGAAACGCCGCGATGAGATGCTGAAGTGTGAACGGGTCGGGTTGATCGCCGGATTTGCCAGGCGGAGCAACGATCAGGCAAAGCTGCGTTCGGATATGCGCCGTGCGATTTCGCCATTTGGCCACCCACCGATAGACGGAGGTGATCGGCAGGGTGCTGCCGGAAAAGAACCAGGCACCATGGGTGGATGGGCTTGCCGCAACCGTCCGAATCAAGTCGAGGAGCTGGGTTGTTCTCAACGAGCAATGGGGAATGACAGAGTCCCAGTGGACGGAAAATGTCGCGCCGCATCCCTGATTCGAATAGCGATCAGAGCACAACAAACGCAAGCCCCTGGAGACCCTGTCACCACCCGATGCCGCGTATCCCCGCAAGTGACCATGCCCAACAATCGCCGACGGGCATTGGCAGTGCCGGCATCCGGCGGCCTTGATCCTGGCTTGCAAGTTCAGGAAATCCAGTGACTTGGGTTCGAGGAAGGGGGAGAACTTCATGCCGCGACTGTACCACACGGCGCAACTCCGCATTTGGCGCGTTGTCACAAGCTGGCTGTCTCAATAAGACGGGTTCATCAGTGTTCCATGACCCTAACATGACAGCGGAAACCACTGTTCACCAGCCGTCTCAATAACAAAAACCGCCCGTGGAACAATTGTGCTGGAT
>CAIKDP010000221.1 GCA_903826205.1 Akkermansiaceae bacterium | reverse complement strand
GCCCCCTCCGACGGACCCACCACAATCCGTTGGCGCGTCCCTTTCCAACCCCGTGCAAACACCCGGCCAAGGCACGCCCCCGTCGGTAATTCTATCCGTTCCAGCGGCGAGAGCATTTTGGGTTTCACGGTCGTATCCATCCCCTCCCCACCTCCACCGCTTCCGCCCGCCGCCGCAGGTTCGACCACCTCTCCGCACCCCAGCCCTGCCCCTCCATATCCATCCCCAGCTTCGCTTTGAGTCACCGCAGCCAACCCACCACCACCACCATGTCGCTTTTTCATGCATGCAAACAAACCCATTATCTCGCGGTTGTCAACAACATAATGGATGTCATTAAGTAATAAATCAATGTGCGCTTCAACGATGGTCCGGGAGACCAACCAATCCAACAGCACTCACAAACCCGCGTATTTGGAGGACCTGAACTTGCTCACTCCTTCGTCAAATTCGAGGCCGTCTAGTGAGGTCTGTGAAACGCACAAGCCCGGTCAATCCATTTCCCACCTCATTTAAAAGCCCGCAAACCCAGCCCCCGGCAGTCCGGGCACGACTCCACCCCGGCAAGATAGCGGCCGTGGCAGCGCGGGCAGTAACCCGCCGCCGCGGCATCCCCGTCCGCATCCGGCGCGCCGTCGTAATCGTCCAATGATTTCCCGCAGCGGGCAAGCGCGGCGGCCAGCACGGGCTGCACCGCAGCGGCGAACCCGGCATCCTCAGCCACCCCCGGCAAGGGATGGAGGATCCGCCGCACAAAACCGCCCAGCCACGGGTTGATTAGATCGCGGGTGGCCAGTATCAACCCGACCGGATGGGTGGTGCCCATGGCATGCACTGCGGCGATTTCAAAGGCACGCATGGCATGAAACGGCACCACCAACGCCAGCAACGCATCCATCCGCAAGGCCTGGCGCGCTCCCGGATAGACCCGTTGCCCCAGCCACCACAGATGGGCCGCCGTCCAAGCCATCAGGCACCACAGCCACAGCGCAAAGCCCACCGCGGATTGACTGCCCCGATTGAGATAGACCCATGGCAAGCCGATGAAAAATCCAAGTGTTAGAACCAGCCCGAGCCAGCGCAGCGGCCCGGCCACCAATTGCCAGCGCCGCCATTCGCGTGCCGCGCGGTCGGGCGCGAGCGCCAAGCGCCACGCTTGCCGCACCGCCGCCTGCGGGGTGGCGCCCCGCCGCTTGGCCCGCCGCAACCCCTCGCTGCAACGCGGCGACGAGATGCGGGCCCGGCGTTGTCCCACCCGCAGGTGGTGCGGTTCCCGATGCACATCACTCCAGGTGAAGGGCGCGAGGCGTTCGCGGCGACCGGCGGCAACTTCCAGCAAAAAGGTGCCATTGGCATCGACCGCCAGCGGCGGGGCCTGGCAGGGAGCCAACCCGCGATCCGGTGGCAATGGCAACATGGGAACCAACCCGAGTTCCCGCAGCGTCAGCCATTGGTCGGCCGCCAGCACCCGCCACTTGGGACCGCACCAGCGGCGCCTCAGGGCGATGCCACGCAAGGGCAGCCACAACGTTGACTCCCACAAAAACAGGGCGACTGCAATCAGCCAAAACTCAGCAAAGGCCGACATCAATGACTCCGATCAAATCGACTCCTGGGTCTTGCCGGTGAAGATGCGCTTGAAAAAGGCGCCGATGACCACCAGCCCTGCCAGAATCGGTTTCCACAACTTGGCTAACAACCCGGTCTTGGCCGCCGCCAGCAAACCGCCGCCGACGATCAACCCGGTCAGGCCATAGGTGGCGATCTTGTCGCCCTTGGAAAAGGCGGCGTAGGATTCCTCTTTCTGATAGGCGAAGCCCTTGAGCAGCTTCTGATATTGGGGAATCACGCCGGACAATTGGTCCTCATCGCACACCAGCACCACATCCATGACCCCGCGCCGGCCGAGCAGCTTGGTCTTGTAATTGATGGTTTGGCCGCCGGCGCCGTCGCGCAGGCGGATGGCCCACTCGAGATTGTTGGTCTGCGGGTTGTAAAATGGCGGGGTCTGCCAGCCCAACACCTCGAGCGTTGGCATGCCGCGTTTGGCAAGCTCCTTGTTGGCCTCCACCTGTCCGTCCTTGAGTTGCTTGAGGATTTTATCGGCGTCGAGTTTATTCTTCTCGTCGTCCTTTACATAGCCGCAATCCTGAAACTCAAACACCGCGAACCATCCCATGTCGAGCGGCGCGATGTAACCGAGCTCCGACCCGTTGGTTAGATTGCCGTAGACTTCCATCAACTTGATTGTGCCGGCGCCGCCGGTGAAGCGGTAGCCTGCGGGAACCTTGAGGGTGGCCATGCTGCCCAGCGGCCCCTCCCCCTCCGTCTTCCAATCGAGGCTGGCGACGAGTTGCTTGAATTTTTGGGCGGCGGCGGCTTCTTCGGAGCTCACCTCAGGTGGTGCGTCCAACTTTTGAGCGAAGCTTGGCGGGGTTGCGGTGAGGGCCAGCGCGGCCACATACAGAATCGGGCGGAGTTTGAAAATCATGACAGAGGCGGGTTGCATCAATTATGGCGTGACGCTTTCAATCTGTCTGACATCTGGGTGCCCGGCAAGCAGGATCGTCGTGCGGCAAGGCGAAAAAATGGCGGGGCAACAAGCGGGGCTCGGGCGGTTCGCCCAATACTATTTACTTAGCCCCGGGACTCCATACCTCTGGGAATTGAGCGTGATAGCGTTTTAGGGGAAATGAAGCGTCCTCCGGTTGCGGGGTTGAATGCAAACGACGGGACAAGATTACCACGGATGAAGAGGATTACATGGATTGAAGAGATTCTGTATGTAAGGAGCGACGACATTCCTGTCGTCGTGTGTAAGGCTAACCCATGCCCAGAGCCATTGGCACGCATCCATGGGCCCAACTTCCGCCACCACCGCAGACCACCACAGGAATGTGGTGGCTCCTAAGCACGCACTGTGAGGGGCCAGTTGAGGAACGGATGAAGGAACTGGAGTGGTATCACGCCAACTTCAACACCCCGGATGACCTGTCGCCGTGGCCCGCCGAACTTGATGGCGGCGTGGATCGGCCCTGAGCAGACGCCTGCAACTGGCCGCAACCGGCGGCGACGTCGATGCCGCGGCGCTGGCGGAACGTGCAGGGAAAGCCGGCAGCCCGCAGGACGCGCTGGAACGCGTGGCCCGCGGCGCTGGGTGTCCCGGCAAAGCCGCTGGTGGGATTGAGGGGGATGAGGTTGATGTGGGCATCGATGCCGCGCAACAATTCCGCCAGCCGCGTGGCGGTTTCTAACGAATCGTTGTGGCCCGCTATCAGGGTCCATTCAAAAAAGATGCGCCGACCGGTGAGCGCGCCGTATTGCCGGCAGGCGGCGATCAGTTCCGTTAGATTCCATTTTGAACTGAGCGGGACCAAGGCCGCGCGTTCCGCCTCGGTGGCGCCATGCAAGCTGACGGCGAGGCGATACGGGCGGGCCTCCGCGGCCATGCGCAAAATTCCGGGGATGACGCCCACGGTGCTGATGGAAATTTTGGACGGGCCGATGTTGAGGCCGCGCACGCTGGAGAGGGTGTCGAGCGCCTGCATGACCGCATCATAGTTGTGCAACGGTTCGCCCATGCCCATGAGCACGAGGTTGCGCAAGCGCTTGTCCGGCTGGGTGGCCCGCATGACCCGCCGGACATGCAACACCTGGGCGATGATCTCGCCCGGCCGCAGGTGGCGCACAAACCCCATCTGCCCGGTGGCGCAAAACACACAACCCATCGCGCAGCCGACTTGCGTGCTCACGCAGGCGGTGTGGCGGCCATCGTAGCCCATCAGCACGGTTTCGATTGAGTGGCCGTCGCTCAGGCGCAACAGGAACTTGTGGGTCAGCCCGTCGTCGCTGTGCGATTCATCCGCAACTTCCGGCGTATCAAGGAAAAACGCCTTGCCTTCGCCCACCGAAGATGCGAGCCAGCGCTTCAGCGGCGGGAGGAAGTCCGCCCTGATTGTTAGGCCCAATTCACCATCATGATAGAGTGCGCGCCACAGCGCCTTGGCATGGTGAGCGGACACACCGGCGGCCCGCAACTCGCCCTCGATCCCGGCGAATCCGAGGTCGTGCAGCGAGCGAGGTGGGAGCCTGGGCGGTTCCGGGGAGTGGATCATGGGCAGGGCGGAATGATTTTACCGACTGATGATTTTGAGTTTTGGGAAGGACTATCCTTCTCCGCGCACCTCCCTGAGATGGGCGTCGGTGGTCAGTTTGCCGTGTGCCATACCGGCGCATTGCTGCATCCATAGGGGCAACAGGGCGAGGTTGGTCTTCTTGTGGCGGGTTGTCGGCACCGCCGCCACAGGCTCACGGAGCATTGTTCCCAAGGCTTGGAGAAACAGACTCTTGAGCGTGGTGGCGTGCTGTGCCGCATGCACCTTCGCCTGGCGGTAAATGTCGTCCGGGATGTCGAGCGTGGTTTTCATGGAGCAACCCTAGGCAGGATGCTGCCACCTATGAACCGCAGCTGCAAGAGCTTAGGCAGGAAAATGAAACGCGACAAATTCTGTGACGATCGTCAGCAGATTTGTCGCGTTCGCCATACGTGCCTCATCACGCTGCCGCCACATCTCCAGGTCTGCGTTGTGAGGACAACAGGATGTCCCACTGCCATGTTGGAGGCTTGCATCGTCTTCATGAAGGCCACCTCGAAGGCCGCCTTTTCCTTCGCGCCGGTCGTGGAGAAGCGGCCGGTGCGACGCGAACCCCAGATGCAACATCAGCAGAAACGGATGGAAATAGGGCCGGATCATCCGTGCTTGCGAGACCGGATAGCCCTCCACCTTGCCCATGCTTGCACGGATGCTTTCGGCATAGGAAATAGGAGAATGCGCTCGGCTGCGAGACTCTATGACGTCCGCCATGGCGAAAATCCTGCGACGGTCATAGACCGCCGCTACAATCCGCGATCCTCTATCCGCGATCTCTCTTCTCAATCCCCGGTTTTGAGCACCTTGATGAAGGCATCCTGGGGGATGTTGACCTTGCCGAAGAGCTTCATCTTTTTCTTACCCTCCTTTTGTTTTTCCAACAACTTGCGTTTGCGGGTGATGTCGCCGCCGTAGCATTTGGCGGTGACGTTCTTGCGCATCGCGGAGATGGATTCGCGGGCGACGATTTTGCCGCCGACGGCGGCCTGGATGGCGACCACAAAGAGATGGGCCGGGATGACCTCCTTGAGGCGGGCAGCCAGGGCACGGCCGTAGGACTCCGCCTTGTCGCGGTGGACGATGGTGGAAAACGCCTCGACCGGATCGCCGGCGATGAGCATGTCCATTTTCACCATCTTGGCGGCGCGGTAACCGGAATGTTCGTAGTCCATCGACGCATAACCGCGGGTCATTGACTTGAGCTTGTCATTGAAATCCACCAAAATCTCGGCCAGCGGCAGGACGCAGGAAAGGATGACGCGGGTTTCATCGATGGTTTCGGTGTGGGTCACCTCGCCGCGTTTTTCGAGCACGAGCTGCATCATGTCGCCGATGTATTCGCCGGGAACCATGATATAGACATTGACGATGGGTTCGAGGATTTCCTGGATGCCTTGCGGTTCGGGAAAGAGCGAAGGGTTGTCCACAATGAGCTCGGAGCCGTCAGTCAGGGAAACATGATAGATCACCGACGGATAGGTGGAGATCACATTCATGTCGAACTCGCGGCGCAGCCGCTCCTGGATGATTTCCATGTGCAACAGGCCGAGAAACCCGCAACGGAAGCCGAAGCCTAACGCGGTCGAGCTTTCCTGTTGATAGGTGAACGCCGGATCGTTGATCTGGAGCTTGCCCATCGCCATTTTCAAGGCCTCATAGTCGGATGAATCCACCGGATAGATGCCGGAGAAAACCATCGGCTGGATTTCCTTGTAGCCGGGCAACGCCTCCGGACAGGGGTGGACGACGTCGGTCATGGTGTCGCCGACCTTCACCTCGCTGGCGGACTTCATGTTGGCAATGACGTAGCCGACGTCGCCGGCATTCAAAATCTCGCAGGCGACCATCTTGGGGGTGAAGATGCCGACTTCCTTGACTTCGTAGGTATTGCCGGTGGCGAAGAGCTTGACCTTCTGACCGCGCTTGACGCTGCCGGAAAACACGCGGACGTAGGACACGACGCCGCGGTAGGCATCGTAGAGCGAGTCAAACACGCCGCAGCGCAACAACTTGTCGGGGTTTTCCACCGGGGCCGGCACACGGGCGATGATGGCCTCCAGAATCTCCTCGATGCCGATCCCATTCTTGGCGGAAGCGGGGATGCAATCCTCGGCCGGGATGCAGAGGATTTCCTCGAGCTGGCGCTTGCACTTGGCAACATCGGCCGCGGGCAGGTCGATCTTGTTGAGGACCGGGATGATCAACAGGTTTTGTTGGGTCGCCAGATGCAGATTGGCGACGGTTTGAGCCTCCACACCTTGGGCGGCATCGACCATCAGGATGGCCCCCTCGCAGGCAGCCAGGGCGCGGGACACCTCGTAGGAAAAATCGACGTGACCCGGCGTGTCGAGCAGGTTGAGCTTGTAGGTTTTGCCGTCCCTGGCGGTGTACTCCATGGCCACCGGGTGGGACTTGATGGTGATGCCTTTTTCCCGTTCCAAGTCCATCGAATCGAGGAGCTGGTCCTGGCGCTGGCGCAGGGTGATGGTGCTGGTGGACTCTAACAGACGGTCGGACAGCGTGGTTTTCCCATGGTCGATGTGGGCGATGATCGAAAAATTGCGGGTCAGCTCGGTGGACATGGATGGGGAACTCGGCGGGGACGGGCGGCAAAGAGAGCAGGAAATCGCCCACAAGGCACGAAAAATCAAGCGCGGAAAATCGGGAGCGGAAAACATGCGGAAAAATCAAGGAGGGGCGATCTCCGAACTGGGAATCTGCTAAAACTTCCGCCTTCCGCTTGAAAGCGGACTTGCTACGCTGCGGGCGTGACGAGACAGGCATCCACTGGCGGGGAAATGTTGATCGCGGCGCCGGAGCGCTGGGATGAGGCGTGCTTTGCGGCGCCGGCGGTGCGGGCGATGCTGGCCACCGGGGTGGGCGTGGGCGTCCTGTGTGCAACCGACCAACGCGGGTTTTGGGAGACGCTGACGGGCCTGACCGTGGTCGATTTCCCGACCAAGACCAAGGCCCGGACGCTGGCGGCCGCCTTGGCCGGAAACTGGCAGGCCGCCCTCCTCTGGGAACCCGGCCTCGCCGCTGAAGCCTGCGCACGGGCCAAAATCCCCCGCCGACTCGGTCCCGCGGAAAAGCCCCTGAAAAAGTTTCTCACCCATCCGGTGCCGCTGGCGGCGGCGGGCCGACCGCTCGAGCACCGCGTCCGGCATTACCTAACGGTATTGGAAACCATGGGGCTGGAGACCGGGCGGGCGGAGTTTTTCGCAGCGGTGGATTTGGGCGGGCCGCGCCAGGCCCAATCGCTGCTGCTGTGCCCGGATTCGGATTTCGGCCGGACTCATGAATGGCCGGTGGAGCGCTGGGTCGAGGTCGGCCAGGCGTTGCTGGCAAACGGTTGGGCATTGACCGTTGCCGGACTGCCGGGCGGCAACCGGGCCGGCGCTCGTTTGTTAGAAAAACTCGATGGCGGGCTGCCGTATTTCCAGATCGATTCGCTGGCCGGCCTGCTGCCGGTGCTGGCAACGCAGGCGGTGGTGCTGGCGGCCGATGGATCGTTGCCGCATCTGGCGGCGCATGTGGGCGCGACGTGTGTGACCCTGTTCGGACCTAACGATCCAGCCTGGAAACGCCCGCTGGGCCGCTGCCATGGTGTGGTGCGCCGGCATGTGGCATGTGCGCCGTGTTTTCTGACAAAATGCCCGCTGGATGGACGTTGCCAGAATGAACTGACAGCCGAGCGCGTGCTCGCCGCCATCGACGTGGCCGCCACGTCCCGCGGCAGGCCGTGATGGCCACGTCCCGCCGCAATGCGGCTGCGATGTGTCGTTCGATGAGTGCCGGGCATGGCGGTTGAAAACCGCCGCCACGGTCCCCCAATAAAAAGACCGCCGCTCAGGCTTTCCACAGCAGGCGGGCTCCAAAGACAACCAGCAGGCAACCGAAGATGCGGGTTAGCGTGTGGTTGCTCAGACTGCGCATCAGGTCGCTGCCAAACCAGGCGGCGACCGCGGAGGCGAGGCCGACGCAAGCCACGACCCGCCACTCGATGAGGCCGTTGAAGCGGGTGTTGTTGGCGGTCGCGGCGATGGCCGTGACGATGATCACCGCCATCGAGGTGGCTACCGCCCGATTGTGCTCCAACCCTAACAATCCAACAAAAGCCGGGACCATGACGATGCCGCCGCCGACGCCGCAGAGCGCGCCGAGCAGGCCGGCGGCGAGGCCGGTGAGGATGGCGAAAATCAGGAATTTCATCGGCGGGAACGGGGCATTGGTTTGTTAGACCCCTTGCGGGCGGCGGCCACCTCCGCGATCAGGCGGTGGAGGACGAGGCGGTGGTCCAAGCCGGTGGTGACCAGCGCCTGGTCGGCCTTGAGGGTGGCCTCGAGGACGGCTTGGAGGCCCGCGAGCTCGAAGCTTGCGGCCATCGGGAGGCACAGGAAGATGGGGTAGACATTGACGCCGCTGCCATCCTTTTTTTGCGGCAGCCACGCGCGGTCCGCTTCCGGCAGGCGGTTGAGCGCGCCGGAAAACGCGCTGTAGCTGCCGGTGGGGACTTTGAAATTTTCGCCGATCAACTTTGCCATGAAGAGATTGCGGACGGTTGAGATGATGGAGGCGCGCATGATGCCGATGGCGGATTCGTCGGCGCCGAGTTGTTGGTCGATGAGTTGGATGGCGCGTGCGACATCGCCCTTTTGAATGGCCTGACCGGTTTCAAACACGGCAGCGGCGCGGCTCTGCGGCACCAGTTGGCGCACATCCTCCTCGGTGACCTCGCGCCGCTCCGGCCCGAGAAACAAATCGAGTTTTTCGAGTTCGTTGCCGATTTGTTGGGTTGCCTCCCCGGCCAGCAACACAAACAGGTTGAGCGCGTCGGTCTGGAAATCCAACCCCAATTGCCGGCCGCGTTGGCTGACGAGCGCAGCCACTTGGTCGGTCCAGCCATCGCGACTGGTATCGATGAGGTCGAAGACCTGGACCTCGGCGGCTTTCTCGATGAACTTCCAGAACCCGCGGCGTTTGTCCACGCCTTGGGCGGTGAGCAAGAACCTGACGCCCGCGGGCAGGCCGCTTTCCAAGGTGGCGCGGAGCCGATCCACGCCCTCCTCGGTGCGTTGCGCGCGGCCGGTCACCGAATCTGCTAGAAAGTTCGCATTGCGCAGCCAGACCACCTTGTCGCCGCCAAACATCGGCAGGGTGAGCAACGCCTGGACCGTGGACGCGCAAATCTCAAAGGCGGACTCCGAGTTGTCGGCAATGCCATCGATCGTCTCGTGGGTGAAGCCATCGTCGTTGCCGCCGGTCAGCTCGTTATAGAGCCGCAGCGCCTGTTCGCGCACCTGCCCCTCATCGCTGCCGATCACCGCGAGAAAATTGCCGCTGGATTTGGGGTTTGGTTTCGCCGCCACGGGCCGGGTTGTAGCGGGTCCCCTGCCCCACGGCAAGGACGATCGGATGAGGTGCGGAAGAGTGGTCCGTGGTCCGTGGTCCGACCACTCTTCTCTTCCACGGACAGCCGACCCCTCATCATATTTCACTGGCAAGCGGCCCGGGGTTGTGGTTGGTTCCGTTCAGGCTAGATTCACCGTTATGTTCACTGATAAATCCAGCGCTTGCACCCTGTCGCGCGTGGCCACACGGTGGCCGATCCACGCCGCACTTGTGGCGTGGTGGGGGGTGGTGAGCCTGTGCCCGGCGGCCACTTCGATCCAGAATTTCGCCGCGGCCAGCAATGACCGTTTTGCTAACAATCCGAACTTCATCGGCAGCGGCTTGAATTGGTCCGGCGTGGGCCGCAGCAACACCGGCGGCTGGGGCACGATGCTCACACCCAGCGTTTTCCTGAGCGCCACCCATGCGCGTCCGGGCACCGGCAGCGTGATGTCGTTTTTCCCCGGCAATGATCCAAGCGCGCTTGCCGTCACCCGCACCGTGACCGGCGGGCAACGCCTCGGCACCAGCGATTTGTGGGTCGGCACGCTCAGCTCAGCCTTGCCGCCGGCCATCACCAACTATCAATTTTGCCAGATCGCGGTGTCGGCGGCCAACTTTGCGACTTCGGCGCTCAATGACCTGCCGATCTTGATGGGCGGCATATCCCCGACCGCGTCCGGCTACGGAGCGGTGACGGCAACCGTGCAAACGGTGGGCACCAACCGCCTGGAGGGGTTCGCTGAGGACCTTGTGGTCGATGGTTCCACCGGCGATGTGCTGCTCACCGCGCAAAATCTAACGAGTGACGCGACCTACGGCTTCACGGTCACCGGCTTCGAGGCCCAATTGGTGAGCGGCGATTCCGGCAGCCCCTTGATGATGGTCGCCGGTGGCAGGTTGGTGCTCGTGGGCATCGCCTGGGCCGCCGGTGCCGTCGACATCAATCCCGACCCTAACATCGTCATCAACAGACCTGGTTCCGCCTTCAGCTACACAGGTTCCCACACCACCGAGATCCTGGCCCTCATCCCCGAACCCGCAGTCCCGTGGCTGGTCCTGCCGGCATGCGGCTTGTTAGCCTTGCGCCGCAGGGTCTAGGCTTTTCGCACCATGACAAGCGCCGGACAGGAAACGACACTTGCCAAGTGCCGTCTTCATTGGCGGTGGGACTTGGTAAGTCCAGTTCCATGCCGTTGCGCCTCTTCCTCTTCACTTGATCCTTGGTTGTTGGAGAGATGCACCAGTATGATATCAGTGTAATCAGTTCTTTTCAGTGCTTGTCTTGGTCCGCTTCACCTCACTCTCCGCGTTCTCACGAACGCGCCTACGAAGAAAATCCAAAAACGACCAGCGTACTGGAGAGCCGGGATGCCGCATCCCACGGACGGTGAAAGATAGCCTGGGGGTGAAACCGTAGTTGGAGGCAGCGGATGCGTTCATTACTCTCGTCCGGATCAATGGGGGGGGCGTCGTCCGGCCTGCGGGCCGTGCGGCCCTATCCCGGAAGCACTACAAAATATTCCATGCTGCACGTTCTGAACCATCCGCTGAGTGCGCACATCCTCACTCACCTGCGCGACCGGACGACCAAGCCGGCAATCTTCCGTACCCTCGCCTATCAGGTTAGCCTACTCCTCGCCCTAGAAGCCACTCGCGATCTTGCCACCGAGGATCATGTTATCGACACCCCTCTTGAAAAAGCCACAGGTCGTGTGCTCGCCAGGCCGCTTGCGGTCATTCCCATCCTGCGTGCCGGACTTGGCATGGTGCAGCCGTTCACCGATTTGTTTCCCGACGTAAGCGTGGGTTACGTCGGACTGGAGCGCGACCATTTCACAGCTGTCGCCCGCAGCTATTATCAGAAACTCCCTCTCCTTGCCGGCAAACGCGTGATTGCCGTCGACCCCATGCTCGCGACCGGAGGTTCCGCCGTGCAAGCCCTCGATGTTTTACGCGCCGAAGGAGCGACCGAACTTTACCTTGTCTGCATCGTCAGTTCTCCCGAAGGCATCCGGGTGGTCGAAGCCGCCCATCCCACCGTGCCCATTTTCACCGCCGCGCTTGATCGCGAACTAAACGACATGAAATACATTCTCCCCGGCCTCGGCGATTTCGGCGACCGACTCTACGGCACTGAGGCGGACTCGCGAATCCTCCCGCGCCATAACTAAGGCACGGGCTCCGTTTCGCGGGACCACTTCAGATTGTGGTTTTCATTGGATTCGTTGGTATTATTGTTGTGAGAATTCCAGTTTCCAGTCATCAGTGCGGAACGGGGATGCCGGAAGACCTGCGGCATTGAACAGATTGCAACCGTCGGGATTGATGTCCCAGGCATAGCGAACCGCCACCGGAGTCGCCACCTGCGGGCTGCTGACCACCACTGTATCAGCCACCTGGCCTGAGCTTGTCGAAGGCTCGATTTTGGCCTCGCCCCAGACAAACTTCCGATCCGCGCCGGCAATGGCAAACCGCTTCAAGGGTTCGCCACCCTTGGCAGTCAAGCCGCCACCGACCTGGGTGAAATGCAGCACGACCTTACCCTCCCTGATCTGCATGCGCTGATAGATCGGGCCGGAGTATTCTAACGAACGGCCATAGGTTTTGGCCAGGGCCACCAGCGCGAGGCGGCGGCCGACCTCGGCCTTGCTGAGCGGGTGGATGTCATCGGGGTTGCCGATATCGACGGTCACGGCCATGCCCGAGTTGGGCACGAGCGTCTGCAGCTGGGTCTGGATCTCACGAAAGGCCGCCCAATTGCTCTCGCCGGGCTCCGCCCGCGGCGGCCGGTAACTGGAAAGCTGGACGGTATAGATAGGAAAATCGCCTTGGCCCCAGCGCGTGCGCCAATCGCGCACCATGGCCGGAAACAACGACCGATAGAGTTCCCACTCATCCGCGTTGCCTTCGCCCTGATACCAGATGGCGCCTTTGATGCCGAACGGAATGATAGGCGCGATCATGCTGTTGAAGAGTACCGTCGGCAACGCCATCACGTTGTCCTCCCACGCGTCCATGCCTTCAGGTCTGGCGCACTTCACCGGCGGTGGCTCGGGTTTGGCCGGCGGTGGCTTGCCTTCCGCCAGGGCCTTGGCGCTCTCGGCCTCCCAGCGCTTGAGAATTTCCGGCCACTGCGCGCTGGCCTGTTTCCACTTGAGATAGGCTTCCTTGCGTTGCGGGAAGTCGGCCTTGGCCGCGACGATCTCCTTGAGGTAATTGGCGAGCGCCGGATCGGACTTGAGTCCCTCCAGGCTGGTCCACATCTGGCCCGAGCTGCCGCCGCGGCAGGCATTGATCAGGCCGACCGGGGTTTTTTCTGATAGGTGGATATCACGCCCGAAGAAATATCCTGTTGCGGAAAACTCCTTGGCCTCGCCGGGAGTGCACACCGCCCAGCTCCCCTTGCAGTCATCCTGCGGATCTAACACAGTATCCTTGGGCAGTTTGAACAGCCGCATCTGCGGCTGGTTGGCCTGGCCCAAGCCCTGGGGGTTGTTGACATCGCGGCCGAGCACCCGCCGCACCGGCAGCGCCATGTTGGATTGCCCGGAACAAACCCACACGTCGCCGATCAGCACATCCTGATAGGTGAGGGTGTTGGTGCCGGAGATCGTCACCGTGACCGGCGTGGCGCTGGGCTTGAGACCGGTGAAAATGACCTGCCACTTGCCGTCCGGGCCGGCGCTGGTGGTGGCCTTGGCATCCCCGACGCTCACCGCCACCGCTTCACCGGGATCGGCCCAGCCGTAGATAGGCGTGCGGCCGCCAGCTTGCAACATCATGTGCTCGCCGATGATGGCCGGCACCCGCACCGCGGCGTGACACGCGGCGCACCAGACGGTCGCTAAACCTAACACGACTAACAATGTATTCATCATGAGAAATAAAACCGGAAGCAACGTGGGAGCAATAAGGAGCCACCACATTCTTGTGGTGGTTGCGGAACTGCGGCCCATGAGTGCATACCGAAGGCTCTGTTCATGAGCGATTCTTCCGCACGACGACAGGAATGTCGTCGCTCCTTAGCGGGCACCAGCGGAGTCAAGTCGGTCAGAAGGTTGACCGGTGAGACACGTTGTGTCATCATGGTTTTCATAACCTTATGTGAGCTTGCGGCCGCCCTACTGGGCCACCACCGCCACGCGGAAGCCGTTCCAGGGTCCGCCGATGCCCGGCCGCACCGTGCTGCGGGCCGCCGCGCGGCATTGATCGGGGGATTTGCATGGTGAGGGTTATTGGTTGGCCTTGGCAAAGGCGTCCAGGGTTTCAGCTCCGAATTTGCTGATGAGCTGGCGCTGGGCCAGCACGACATTGAGGGTAGGCTCCTTGAGCCGGGCCGTCAAGCCGCCTTCCGTGATGCGACTGGCATCCGTGGGAACTTTTGAGCCCAGCCAGGTCGTTAGATCGCCGGCATAGGCGGCGAAATCGCCGGCGGTGATGGCCGCATCGAGGTCCTTGGCGCCGGGATCGGCGGCCTGGCTGGTGTATTCGGCTTGCCCAAACTGGACAACTTGTCCAGTTGATTTCCCTGATTTTGCCGGTCTGGAAAGGACGCTTCAAGGGAACTTGACACACGGGTCCGGCGGTCTAGGTTTCACGGATGCCTCACAAACGCTCATCTAACAGAGAAACCCCGGCCGGCACATTCGATTGCGTTCGGATTGGGGTGGAAATCAAACTCCCATGAATTCTCCCATATCCACGGAACGTGCCATCTCACTCGGCACAGGTGCGTTGCAGAACATGCGCTCGTTCGTCGGTCGCGGTGCCAAAATCAGCACGCCGGTCACCATGATATGCGGGATCATCGCCGACCTCGCCTCGACCATCGCGAAGTTCTCGCTTTATCTGCTGATCGTTGCGGCCTGTGCCGCGCTGATTTCCGGCTTCCTGTGGTTCGCCCGCTATCGCCGCCATTTCCTGCAAGCCGCCACGGATGGCGTGATGTCGCCGGAGGAAGTCAGGAATTTGGGTGAAAGCAATGGTTGGTCGGTGATGTTTGCCTTCTCCGTGGTGGCGTCGGTCGTCATGGGTGGCTTTGTCGTGGCGGAGAAAATGGGCGGTGACGGAGACAAAGGCGTGCTCGCGAGCACAATTCCAGGTCTGGAAAAACTCCAAAATTCCCTCTTTCGCGTGGAACAGAAAATCGAAGGGGTGAAGAATGACACCCAGGTGATTCGCAAGGATACCGGCGCAATCCGCGAGGATGCTGCCGTGATCCGGAATGACACGGCCGCCGTCCGCCAGGACACAACCCGGATTGCGGCCTCGGTGGAGGAGATCGCCAAGCGCTTTGACTCGCTGGCAAGCGCCGGCGGCCTCATTCCCAACCCGACAACGCCCGAGGCACATTACCACAACGCGCGTTTCCAGGAAGTGAGCGGCAATTTCGCCGCCGCGCGCAAGGAATACGCCGATTACCTGATGGCGAATCTCGATGTGCTTGATCCTTGGCTCAGTTACTCGGCGATGCTCAAGGTGCAGGAAGGTCGGTCCGGCGCCATCGAGGCACTGCGCTTTTTTGGCGAGAAGGCAAAGCCTAACACCGCTTCGTTCGAGACCGCCCTTGCCTTGCTCGAAGAGCCCGGGCCGCGGCGCAATAAGCTCGCCGCGCTCGCCGCCAGTCATCCCGACTACGGGCCGCTGCTCCACCTGCTCAGCCAGGAATATTCTAACACCAAACTCGGCGAGCAAACCCTGGCTGACCAGCGTGCGGAAATGGAATGGCTGGAGAAATTCCGTGCTGCCAATGCCGCGGGGAAATTCCTCAGGTATTTCCTCGACAAGAAGGAGGCGCAAAAGTGGCTCGACGACGCGGACGCCCGCTGGGCCAAGCTCCAGAGCACGCCGGCCCGGGTGTTGGAAAACCCGGTGACGCTCACCGCGATGAAGAGCAACTCCGGATGGGCGGTTACTTTCATCAGCAGCGATTTCAAGATGAAGGAATTGTTCTACAAGCTGGATGGCAGCGGCGAATTTGTGTCCACCGGCCATCAGGCGTTCCAGAATCCGCAGACCGGTTTGCCGCAAGTGAACACCTATCTGCCCCTGCCCAACCTCGCGCCCGGTGCACACACGATCGAGGTCAAATACCTGGACAAAAACGATCAAACAAACGGCCCCTATACGCTCAAGTTTTCCACCGCCGACCAACAACTCGCACAGGGCAAGATGATGCTCAATGCCGCCATCGGGAGTTGGCTGTCCTTTCGCGACTTCGATGGCAAGGTGCTGCTCTACTTCACGACCTTGATGTCCTATCGGCCGGTCATCCGGGAGGTCCGTTACTCACTCAACAGCGATGCCCTCGATCAGACGTTCACCTTCAAGCCCAGCGAGATAATGTTTGAACCAGGCGACGACGTTTTCCTGAGCGTTCCCAAGAATACCGGGTTTGCCCACGTTCAGGTGACTTTCAAGGACGGGGCGAAATCCGCAGTCCAAAAGATCATGCGGGAAAAATAGCGGTGGCATGATATGCGGCTAGATTTTCTTTGCGGATGTACCCAGCAGCAGGATGATGCCCAGCACCGCGACGGAGCCGACGATGGGCAGCGGAGGTATGGTATGGGTCTTTTCCATCGTCACCGGGCTTGACCCATGGCCAAGAGACGGCTCGGTGGTGGTGTAGTTGACGCCATCATAGGCGAAGGTGGCTATGACGATGACAATGAGCAGTATCGCAAACAGGGCCAGGGGTTTCATTGGAGTGTTGGGATCGGAATGTTAGAGTGGCTGTCCTTCACAAGCGGCGACCTTGGATCACCCTGACCAGGAGGATGATGATGGCCACAACCAGCAGGATGTGGATGAGTGCGTTTCATCAGGAGGACACTAGCCCGCCCCATCGCGGTGGCGCTATAGGGTGTTCACCCCAAAGCGATGGAGCCGCCCCGCCTTCAAATCCTGCCTAACAATAACAGGAGCATGGAATTCATGTCATGTGCGAGAGGCTCATGCGGAAGCGGTTGAGGGCGATGAGGAAAAATGCCGTGCCGATGGCGGCGAGCGCGAGGAATTTCGGCCAGACCACCTCGAAGCCGGCGGCGCGAAACAGTATCGCCTGTCCGGCGGCGACGAAGTGGGTGGTCGGCGCGGCGAGCATGAGCGTTTGTACCAGATCCGGCATGCTTTCGCGTGGAGTGAAACTGCCCGAAAGCAATTGCATCGGCAGCAGGATGAGCACCGTCAGCAAGCCGAACTGGGGCATCGAACGGGCGAGCGTGGCCATGAAAATCCCCAGTGAGGTTGTGGCGAATAGGTGCAGCGCCGATGCCGTTAGAAAAAGCGCCACCGAGCCTTCGATCGGCACGCGCAACACACCTTGCACGACGGCCGTCAGCGCGCAAGCCGCCGCAACCAGCACCACCAGGCCCATGGACCAGATCTTGGACACCATGATCTCGAAGGGAGTGACAGGCATCACAAGCAAATGCTCGATGGTGCCGTGCTCGCGCTCCCGGATCAGCGCGGCTCCCGTGAGGATGATGGAGAGCATGGTGACGTTATTGATGATTTCCATCAACGCCCCGAACCATGACTGCTCGAGGTTGGGATTGAAGCGCGCACGCAGGGCCAGGTCCACCGGCGGCACGGCGCTGCCACGATGGCGCTGGACGAATTCATTGACCTCCCCGAGCACCATTTGCTGGATATAGGCACTGCCGGTGAATGCCTGGCTCATGCGCGTGGCGTCCACGTTGAGTTGGATCGCAGGCGATTTGCCGGCCAGCACGTCGCGTTGGAAGTTGGGCGGGATGTCCAGCGCGAAGGTATACTCCCCGGCATCCAGACCCGCATCGATTTGGGAGGATTGAATCATCGCCGGCGGTTCGAAGCGCGGCAGATAGAAGGCGGCACCAATGCGTGCGGAGAGCGGCGATCCATCCTCATCGACGATGGCGATGGGTGCCTTGTGCAAGGTTTCCGGCATGGCTGTGGCGGCAATGTAGATCGAGACGGTGAACGTGTAGGCGATCAGGGCGAGCATCATGGGATCGCGCACGAGGCTCCACAATTCCTTGATGCCAAGGCGATAGATGTTGGCAAAGGAAGTCATGGTCAGGTCTCCTGTTTTTTAAGCAGTGCGATGGCCAGTGCGAGGATCACCGGCACGGCAATGAGCAACGGCCAGAACGAGGCGTGCAACCCGGCAAAGCCCAGGCCCTTGCTGAAGACTCCGCGGCTGATGGTGAGGAAGTGCGAAGCCGGATAGATGCGGCCGATCACCGCGCCAGCGCCTTCCAGTGAAGACACCGGATTCATCATGCCGGCAAACTGCACGGCCGGAATGACGGTGCCCATCATGGTGACAAACAGGGCCGCGACCTGACTGCGGGTGAAGGTGGATGCAACGAGTCCGAAACCGGTGGAAAACATCACGAACAACCCTGCCGCCACGGCGAGCGCGGGAAAGCTGCCCTTGACCGTCACCCCGAACAGGGTGACGGCCAGCAGCGCCAACAGGCCGAAGTTGATCATGCCGAGCACTATGTAGGGCAATTGTTTGCCTAGCAGAAATTCAGTCCGCGTCACCGGGGTGACGTAGAGGTTGATGATGGACCCGAGTTCCTTCTCGCGCACCACGGACAGCGCGGTGAGCATCGCGGGGATCATCAGCAGCAGCATCGGAATGATCGCCGGCACCATCGCGGGCAGGCTTTTGACATCGGGGTTGTAGCGGTAACGCGTCTCGATGGTGGCGGGTCCGCCGGCCATCTCCTGGCCCAGGCTGTACTTGGCCCGCTCCAACAGCCAACCTTGGTGCATCCCCTGCACATAGCCTGCCGCCGTCTCGGCGCGCGCTGGCATCGCCCCGTCCACCCAGGCGCCGATCTGGACGGCATCGCCACGTGCCACGGCGCGGGCGAAGCCGGATGGAATCTCGATGGCCAGTGAGAGTTCACCGTTGCGCATGCGCCGGTCCACCTCGCCGTAGTCGGCAAGGGGCGGGCGTTCGACGAAGTAGCGCGAACCGGATAGATTGAGTGCATAGTTGCGGCTCAAGCCGGTCTGGTCGCGATCCAACACGGCATAGCTGAGGTTTTCGACATCCATGTTGATGCCGTATCCGAACACCAGCATCAACACCGCTGTGCCGAGCAATGCCATCGTACCGCGCACCGGATCGCGCTTGAGTTCCAGCGTCTCGCGCAAGGTGTAACTCCAGGCACGACTCAGGCTGAAAACCTTGCGCGGCACCTCTCTAACTGGTTCAGCGGTCGCCGCCGTCACCGGCTTCAATCCGGCAGGCGGAGGCGGGTTGGCGATGTCCTCGGCTGCCTTGAGGTAACTGATGAAAGCCGCTTCCAGCGACGCGGCGGCGCGCAGGCGCACGAGTTCGGCGGGCACCTCGGTGACGAGCACCTTGCCGGCGTGCATGAGTGAGATGCGGTCGCAGCGGGCGGCCTCATTCATGAAGTGCGTGGATATGAAAATGGTAACCCTGTCGTTGCGCGCCAGATCAATCATCAACTGCCACAGAGTGTCGCGTGCGATGGGATCCACGCCCGAGGTGGGCTCGTCGAGGATGAGCAACTCCGGCCGGTGCACCATCGCCACCGCGAGCGACATGCGTTGGCGGATGCCGAGCGGCAGGCTGTCGGGCAAGGCATCGGGCACATCCTGCAGGCCGAAGCGCGCCACCATTTCAGCCACGCGCTTGGGGATGTCAGATTCGGGAACCTGAAACAGGCGCGCGTGAAGCACCAGATTCTGGCGCACCGTCAGTTCGGTGTAGAGCGAGAACGCCTGCGACATGTAGCCGACCCGGCGCCGCGTCGCGAGGTCTTTGGAATCGACCGCGTGGCCGAGCAGTGAAGCGCTGCCCTCGCTGGCCTGCAGCAGCCCCGTCAACATCTTCATGGTGGTGGATTTGCCGCAGCCGTTCGAGCCGATGAATCCGAAGATTTCGCCGCGGCGGATACGCAAATTGACGTGATCGACCGCGACGAAATCGCCAAATCGCTTGGTGAGGTCCTTGGCCTCGATGGCGATCAG
>CAIKDP010000220.1 GCA_903826205.1 Akkermansiaceae bacterium | reverse complement strand
TTATGGGTCTTTTGGGTCTTATGGGTCTTTTGGGTCTTATGGGTCTTTTGGGTCTTATGGGTCTTATGGGTCTTATGGGTCTTATGGGTCTTATGGGTCTTATGGGTCTTATGGGTCTTATGGGTCTTATGGGTCTTATTCTTCCGCCACCGTTACAATGGACTAGCCTTATGAGAATTTCGGAGAAATGTAAATAAAAACCACCTCTGCGCATCCCTCTTGACGTCGTGGGGCGCCGCGGGCAAGCTTGCGGCCAGCCATGCACGATGACCTGACCCCGCAACTTGGACGCGTCATTTCCGAAGGGAAAACCAAGCGTATCGTTGAAAAGAAGGATGATCCAAGCCGGGTCATACTGTTAGCCAAGGACGACATCACCGCCGGGGATGGCGCCAAGCACGACATCATTCCCGACAAGGGCAAAATCGCGACGCAGACGGCGTGCAATGTGTTCCGCCTGCTGCAAGCCTGCCAGATTCCGGTGGCCTTCGACGCACAGGGCGGGCCGGACTGGTTCACCGCGCCTAACTGCCAGATGTTGCCCTACGAGGTGGTCACCCGCCGCGAAGCCCACGGTTCCTTTCTCAAGCGCGCGCCGCACCTCGGCAAGGGGCAGCTTTTTCCCAGTCTCATCGTCGAGTTTTTCCTCAAGACCAAGGATCGCCGCTGGCATGAGCACGAGTTGACCTGTGACGACCCCTATATGATTTGGGACGCGGCGGCGGGGACGATCCGCCTGTTTCATCCGGCCAAGCCGTTTGCCACGCAGGAGCCGTTTTTGGTGCTCAAGGCGAGCGAGGTGTTCAGTCATCCGGGCGAGGCCGCGCACTTTGGGGAAATGTCCCGGCTGGCCCGCCAGACGTTCCTCGTGCTCGAAAAAGCCTGGCAACTCCAAGGCCGCAAACTCGTCGATATGAAAGTGGAGTTCGGTCTCGACCCGGCCGGCAAGTTGCTGCTGGCCGATGTCATCGACAACGATTCATGGCGCGTCATCGAGGACGGCGCCTACATCGACAAACAAATCTATCGCGATGGCGGCCACTTGTCCGATGTTGTTAGCAGTTACCGTCTGGTCGAGCGGCTCACCTCGCAATTCGTGTTGCCGCGCCAGCGCGTCATCGTCTGGGCGGGTTCGCCCAAGGACGATCTGGCACCGGTGGTGGAAGCGGTGGCCAGCCTGTCGGACGGGCAGGTGGAGTGTGTCACGGTCGCCTGTTCGGTGCACAAGGAACCGGTGCGCGGCATGTTGGAGTTGGCCCGGCTCACGCAGGAGGTGCCGGACACGGTGGTCATTGCCAGCATTGGCATGTCCAATGGTGCCGGTCCCACGCTGGCCGCCGCCACCAGCGTGCCGGTCATCACGATTCCGGCCAGTTTTGACAAATTCCCGGAGGATGTCTGGTCGTCGCTACGCACCCCCAGCCAGGTGCCGGTATTGACCGTGCTCAATCCCGCCAATGCCGCCCTCGCCGCCCTCGGCATCCTCGCCTTGCGCAACCCCCAGCTTTACGCCTGCCTGCGCGCCGCGATCGAAGCGCGGACGATTAATGTTGCGGTGGTGGAGTAGGGTGGACTTCAAAATCCGCCGATTTGGCCCGAAATGCATGATTTTTTCATCTCCCGCTTGCCACGGGCGCATGGCTGTTTAGGCTTGTCGGGCAACCACCTATGAAAATCTGGCTCGACGGTAAACTGGTAGATGAATCTGAAGCGAAGGTGTCGGTCTTTGATCACGGCCTGCTCTACGGAGACGGTGTTTTTGAAGGGATTCGGTTTTACAACGGTCGCATCTTCCGCTTGGAGGAGCACGTTCGGCGGCTGTTTGAGTCGGCCCGCGCGATTGTGCTGCAATTGCCATGGACGCAGGAGGAAGTCTGCCGTTACACCTGTGACACGGTGGCGGCCAATGGTCTGAGCGACGGTTACATCCGGCTGGTGGTCACGCGTGGCTGTGGCGAACTGGGTCTGAATCCTTACCTGTGTCCGCGGCCGTCGATGTTTATCATCGCCTCGACCATCAAACTCTATCCGGAGGAGCACTACACCAACGGCCTCGCCCTCATCACCTGTGCCACCCGCCGCCCCGCACCTGCCGCCCTCATGCCGCAGGTCAAATCCCTCAATTACCTCAACAACATCATGGCCAAGGTGGAGGCCATCCAAGCCAACGCGCTCGAGGCGGTCATGCTCAATGAGCAGGGCTACGTCGCCGAATGCACGGGGGACAACCTCTTCATCCTCAAGAACGGCACCCTGCTCACCCCGCTCATCAGCGATGGGGCGCTCGATGGCATCACCCGCGGCGTCATCATCGAATTGGCCGCCAGCCTCGGCATTCCGTGCTGCGAGCGGTCGCTCACCCGCTATGACATTTTCGTGGCCGACGAATGCTTCCTGACCGGCACCGCGGCCGAGGTCATCCCGGTGGTCTCGCTGGACCGCCGGACCATCGGCAGTGGCAAGCCCGGCCCGCAGACGCGCCGTTTCATTGAGGCGTTTAACAATCTAACCACCACCACCGGCACGCCCTTCGCCTAAGGGGTTCTGCCGACGGCCCAGCCAACCGATCTTTTTTTCGCATTCCGGCGTTGCCGGTTCTAGTTTCCCCCGGATATGAAATGTGACTTCTGTGATACCAAAGCCACGGTCTTCCTGACCCAACTCGTCGAGGGTCAAATGAAGAAAGTGAGCCTTTGTGAGAACTGCGCCAAGGAGCGCGGAGTCACCGACCCCACCGGCTTCTCGCTGGCAGACCTGCTGCTTGGAGGGATCGGCAGCGCGACCGACCCGCTGGCCGCCAGTCCGGAGGGCGGGGGGGGGCACAAGGCTTGTCCGGCTTGCGGCTTCACTTTGGAGGATTTGCGGCGCGTCCGGCGCTTCGGCTGTGCCGAGTGCTACACCGCGTTTGGCGAGGAAATTGCGCCGATGCTGCGCGGCATGCACAAGGGGGCCTCGCATGTCGGCAAGGTCCCGGAGGGACTGATGGCCCTCCAATTCAAACACCAGCGCCTGCAAGACCTGCGTTCGCGGTTGGAACAAGCCGTGGCCTCCGAGAACTACGAAGAAGCCGCCGGTATCCGCGACGAAATCCTTACTCTCACCCAGTCATGATGCGTTTCTCCACCTTGATCAAGAACCCAGCCGACTGGATGACCGGCGGGCAGACGGAACGTGGGGCGGTCTTGACCTCCCGCATCCGCTTGGCCCGCAATCTGCGCCGCCATCCCTTTCCCGGTTGGGCCAAACGCGATCAACGCGCCGCTGCCCTCGAATTGATGCGCCCGGCCGTCGAAGCGCTGCCCGTCATGAAAGACGCCTTCTCGCAGGAGCTCAGCGAGTTGACGGCAGTGCAGAAACAGGTGCTGGTCGAGCGGCACTTGGTATCCCGCGAACACGCCGCCCGTGGCGATGGCTCGGCGGCCATCATCGAGCGCCGCCAAAGTTTCAGCTTCATGCTCAATGAGGAAGACCACCTGCGCATGCAGGCGATCCGCCCGGGCCTCCAACTCACCTCGGCCTATGAGGCGCTCAGCGCCTTGGATACCGACTTGGAAGTCGCGCTCGAATTTGCCTTTGATCCCACCCTTGGCTACCTCACCACTTGCCCAACCAATCTCGGCACCGGCTTGCGGGCCTCAGCCATGTTGCATTTGCCCGGCTTGGTGCTCAGTGATCAAATCGGCCAGGTCCTCCAAGCTGTCAGCAAAATCGGTCTCGCCGTGCGCGGGCTCTATGGCGAAGGTACCGAGTCGCTGGGGCATCTCTATCAGATATCCAACCAGTCCACGCTGGGTGAGACCGAGGAGACGATCATCCGGCGCTTGGAGCGGGTGATCGCGCAAGTGGCGCAGCACGAGCAAAACGCCCGCGAAAAACTCCTTGAGGACGACCCGGAAATGGTGGCGGACAAAATTGGCCGGGCCTTTGGCGTGTTGCGCCATGCCCATCTGATCGATTCCAAGGAGGCTCTCAACCATCTCTCGTTGGTGCGTCTCGGCGCCAACCTGGGATTTTTCACCACGGACACCATCGTCCTGTGTGACACGCTGTTGATGGACATCCAACCGGCGCATTTGCAATTGCATGCCGACCGCAAACTATCCCCGGAAGAGCGCGATTCCATCCGCGCACAAATCGTTCGAAGCCGCTTGCAAAATCTCAGTTCCCCTGTTACGGGTATTGTAGCCGCTGAGGGAGAGCAAGCCGCGGCGGAATCCGTCAATTCACCTAACGAATCATGAACAACTTCACCCCACGCGCCCAACAAGTCCTTGCCTTGGCTCGCAAGGAGGCGGACCGCTTCAGTCACGCCTACATCGGTACCGAGCACCTGCTGCTTGGGTTGATCAAGCTGGGCCAGGGGGTCGCCGTCAACGTGCTCCAACACATGGGCCTCGAGCTCGAAGCCGTGCGCATGGAAGTGGAAAAGGAAGTCGGCTCCGGGCCGCCGCAGAAATCCACCGGCACCATTCCCTACACGCCGCGGGTAAAGAAAGTGCTGGCCTTTGCCAACAAGGAGGCCAAGGCGCTCAACCATTCCTATGTGGGCACCGAGCATCTGCTGCTGGGGCTGTTGCGGGAAGGTGAAGGCATCGCGGCCCGCGTCCTGCGCCGCCTCAATGTGGATATCCAACGCACCCGCAATGAAATCCTCGCGGAAATCGACCCTAACTTTTCTCCGGAGGACTACGACGAGGACGATGACGATGATGATGACGATCTCGAAGACGGCGACGGCCCGTTTGAAGAAGCGGAGGTGCCGACCCAAGGGCCGCAGCCGGAGCCACCTCAAGGCCAGGAAAGCGCGAAGAAATCCAAGACACCGGCGCTTAATGCGTTTGGTCGCGACCTGACCAAGATCGCGCACGACGGCGGGCTGGACCCGGTGATTGGTCGCGAGAGTGAGATCGAGCGGGTGATTCAAATCCTGTGTCGCCGGACCAAAAACAACCCGGTGCTCATCGGTGAAGCTGGCGTTGGCAAAACCGCCATCGTTGAGGGGTTGGCGCAGGAAATTGCCAACGGCAATGTGCCGGAGTTGTTGCGGGATCGCAAGGTCATCACGCTTGACCTCGCGCTGATGATTGCGGGCACCAAATACCGCGGTCAATTCGAGGAACGCATCAAGGCGGTGATGGATGAAATCCGCAAGACCAAGAACGTCATCCTCTTCATCGACGAGCTCCACACCATCGTCGGCGCGGGATCCGCGGAGGGCACCATGGATGCCTCCAACATCATCAAGCCGGCGCTCAGCCGTGCCGAACTCCAGTGCATCGGTGCCACCACCCTCAACGAGTTCCGCAAATACATCGAAAAGGATGCGGCGCTTGAACGCCGGTTCCAACAAGTCAAGGTCGAGGAACCCTCCATCAGCGACGCGATCAAAATCCTCCAAGGACTCCAGGACAAATACGAGAGCCATCACAAGGCGAAATTCACCCCCGAAGCCATCGAGGCGGCGGTCAAGCTCACTTCGCGTTACCTAACGGCAAGATTCCTGCCGGACAAGGCGATAGATGTGTTGGATGAGGCGGGTGCGCGCGCCCGGATTGGAACGATGACCCGTCCGCCGGTGATCAAGGAATTTGAGGCGAAGATCGCACAGATCAATCGCGACAAGGTGGCGGCCATCGCCGAACAAAACTTTGAAAAAGCCGCCGCGCTGCGTGATGCGGAAAAGACCACCAAGAAGGAACTCGAGGAAACCCTCAGGCATTGGCGCGCCACCTCGGAAGAAACCATCGTCACCGTCACCGAGGATGATATCATGGCTGTGGTCGCCAAATGGACCGGTGTCCCGCTCCGTCGCATGGAGGAAAAGGAAACCGAAAAGTTGCTTAAAATGGAGGATGAGCTCAAGGGGCGGGTGATCGGTCAGAATGTGGCGGTCACGGCCATATCCAAGGCCCTGCGCCGGTCCCGCGCCGACCTCAAGGACCCGCGCCGGCCGATTGGATCCTTCCTGTTCCTCGGGCCGACCGGGGTGGGCAAGACCTATCTGGCCCGCAACCTCGCTGAGTTCATGTTTGGTGACCCGGAGGCACTTATCCAGATCGACATGTCGGAATACATGGAGAAATTCACTTCCAGCCGGATGATTGGCTCGCCCCCGGGTTATGTCGGACACGAGGAAGGCGGTCAGTTGTCGGAGGCGGTGCGGCGGCGTCCGTATTCGGTGGTGCTCTTTGACGAGGTGGAAAAGGCGCATCCGGATGTGATGAATCTGCTGCTGCAAATCCTTGAGGAAGGCACCATCACTGATTCGTTAGGGCGCAAGATCGACTTCCGCAACACGATCATCATCATGACTTCCAACGTCGGGGCCTCCGACATCAAGCGCCAAAGCACCCTTGGCTTCGGTGCCATGGCTGCGGATCAGGGCGACTTCGAGGCCATGAAGGCCAAAATCCTTGAGGAATCCAAGCGCCATTTCAAACCCGAGTTCCTCAACCGCCTCGATGACATCGTCGTGTTCCAGATGCTCGAAAAAGACGACCTCAACCAGATCGTCGATCTCGAGGTCGAAAAACTCCTCAAGCGCCTGCGTGAGAAGGATATCGTGTTTGTGCTCAGCGAGGCAGCCCGCACCCTGTTGGCGACCAAGGGCTACGATCCCGCCTATGGTGCCCGCCCGATGCGGCGCGCCGTCGAGCGCTTCCTCGAAGACCCGCTCGCCGAGGCGATTCTGCGCGGTGACGTCAAATCCGGCGACCTCGTCAACGTCAGCCCCAAACCCGACAGCGAGGAACTCCAGTTCATAGCCGTCCATCAGGAGGTCGCGCCCGCGACCGCCGAGGTCTGACAATCAGCCGATCCATGCCAGGAACTCCTGGTTGCCGTCGGTGCCGGTGATCGGGGAAGGGGTGAGGCCGCGCCATTGGCGGGCATGTTCTTCGGTGACACAGCGGTGGATTTTATCGATGGCCCGCTGATGGAGGTCCGGATCTCTAACGATGCCACCCTTGCCGACATCCTCGCGCCGCAGTTCAAACTGCGGCTTGATGAGGCACAGCACGCTGCCTGCCTCATCCAACACGGAAAACACGGCCGGCAATACTTTGGTTAGGGAAATGAACGACAAGTCCATCACGGCGAGGCGGACTTTTTCACCGATGTCTTCCGGGACCATGTGCCGGGCGTTGAATTGTTCTTTGGCAATCACCCGCGGGTCGTTGCGCAGCTTCCACACCAATTGGTTGGTGCCCACGTCCACGGCGTGCACGCGCAGCGCGCCGCGTTGCAGCAGGCAATCGGTGAAGCCGCCGGTGGAGGCGCCCACATCGAGGCAAACCCAACCGCTTGGATCGATGGCGAAGGCATCCAGTGCTCCCTCGAGCTTGAGCCCGCCGCGGCCGACAAAGCGCGGTTTGGCCTTCACCTCCAGCGGGGCGTCCACAGGCAGCTTGATGCTGGGTTTGTCGATGAGGCGCTCGCCGCTGCGCACCTCGCCGGCGAGGATCAGGCGCTTCGCCTGTTCGCGGGAATCACACAGTCCCCGCAGGGTGAGCAGCGCATCGGCACGCTCGGATTTTGGTTTGTTAGGACTTGGGGTTGACATGGAGGTGATGGTTTTTTGAACCACTGATTGCACTGAAGACCACTGAAACCACTGAAAAATAGAATGAATTCAGTGTCCTCAGTGGGTTTCAGTGGCATCAGTGGTCATTATTGGATGTAAAACCTTCCGCAGTCAGTTGTGGGAGCTCATCCGTAAAATCCATGTAATCTGTGGTTATTACGCGATCTTCCTAACACACTTCGACGCGCGCGCGGTTGACGGCATCGATGAGCTGGCGCAGGCGGCCATAGTCGCGGCGGTGGTGGCGGAACACCAGGCGCGGCAGCGCGGCCATTTCCGGCTCGTCATTCTCCTCTTCGAGCGCGTCGCGTTGTTGCATGTTACCTGCCTTGACGAGATCGGCGAATTCCTGTTGCAGGCGCGCGGGTTCGTCGGCCGCCAGCGGGGCCATGAGGCGCATGACGAGTTGGTCGCCGACATAGCGATAGGAGTGGAACACCCGATAGAAGCCGGTGATCTCGGCCACGGCTTCCTCGATGTCATCGGTCACCTTGAAGAGTGAGAGATCGGCTTCCGAGATGAGGGCGAGGCGCAGCAGATGCTCGCGGATGAACTGCGCCCAGAATTTCCAATAGGTGCCGCCCTTGGCATCGATGAGCACGATCGGATGGATCGAGGATTTGCCGGTTTGGATCAGGGTGAGCGATTCGAACACTTCATCCATTGTGCCAAAGCCGCCGGGAAAACCGACCAAGGCATCGCTTTCCTTGACGAAGCTGAGCTTGCGGGTGAAGAAATAATTGAAGGCCACCAGCTTGTCGTCGCCGGCGATGAACTCATTGGCCACGGCTTCAAAGGGTAGCACGATGTTGAGGCCGAAACTATCGGCGCGGCCGGCACCCTCGTTGCCGGCGGCCATGATGCCGGGGCCGGCGCCGGTGATGGTCATGAACTTTTCCTCGCGCATGCGGCGTGCGAACGCGACGGCGGCTTTGTATTCCGGCTCATCCGGGCGGGTGCGGGCGGAACCGAACACGGACACCTTGCGGATGTTGCGCCAGGGTTTGAAAACCTCCTCCGCGCGGCGCATCTCCTTGAGCGTGCGGTTGAACAACTTGAACTCGCCGGCCGCAATGTCCATGCGGGCGATGCGGGCGCCGGTCACCAGCATCTCCACTAACAACTCCGGGTCGCGCACGCCGGGAATGTTGGCGGCCAGTTCCTCTATCCGTTGGTCCACTGCCGGATCACCGGTGGATCCCGCAAAGGAACGCCGCCGCCCGGGGCGCATCATCCCGGCGGTGAAATCGCGTTCCATCGGCACAGCGGAGGGGTCAGGCGGATTGGCCATGGCGGGAGGATGGGGGAATGGGGTGAAAAAGCCAAGTTGATTGTTCAGGGACGGCACCGGGCAGTCGGTCATCCCCCAACGCGTTGTCACCAACGCGCCTACAAGAGAAGGACTTGCACCTTCACGCCCGACACCGGCGCACCTCCTCGGCGATGGCGCGCAGGCCGTCGCGGACGGTGGTCTCGTCCATGGCGTAGGAGACGCGCAGGCATTCGTGACGATGCGGCCACTCCGGTGCAGTGTCACCGAAGAAAAAGTAATGACCGGAGACGACGAGCACACCGCGTTGTTTGAGGCGTTCGTAGAGTTGGCGGGAGGTGATGGGCAGCCCGGGAAACCACAACCACAGGAACAAGGCACCTTCGCTGCGGTGCATGCACCACGCGAAATCATCACCGAATTCTTCCAACGCCGCCTGCCGCGCCAACCGGCACTTGGCCTCGTAATACGGCCTCACCACCTCGCGGCTGAGGCGGAGGATTTCGCCGGACTCGAGCAGGGGCAGGATGATTTGCTGGCCGATGTTAGGGTTGGCGAGGCCGATGATGGCGCTCATCGAGCCGAGCGCGCGGATGATGTCGGGCGGGCCGATGACGATGCCGGTGCGGGTGCCGGGCAGGCCGAGTTTGGATAGACTGAGGGTGAGGATGACATGTTCGGCCCAATACGGGGTGGCGTCGGTGAAGAGGATGCCGGGAAACGGCGCGCCGTAGGCATTGTCGAGAATGAGCGGTATGCCGTGGGCCTTGGCCAAGGCGGACAGGCGCGAGACCTCCTCGTCGGTTAGAACATTGCCGGTGGGATTGGTTGGCCGCGAAGCGCAGATGGCGGCGATCTCCGGGGTGACCTCCAGCTTGTCGAAATCCACACGGTATTTGAACTCATGCGGGCCGGTGGGTTCGATAAGTGGCATGACGGCGCGGAACAGATCGCCGGTTGTGCCTTGGTTGGCGTAGCCGATGTATTCCGGGACGAGCGGCAGCAGGATTTTGCGGCCTGTGCCATCCGGCATCGGCCCGGCCAGCAGGTTGAAGAGAAAATAAAACGCGGTTTGGCCGCCAGGGGTGACGGCGATGTTGTCCGGTCCGATGTCCCAGCCGAAGGTGCGGCGGAACAAACCGGCCACCGCCTCCAGGAAGCGCGGATTACCGCGTGGCGGATCGTAGGATGTCAGGGCCCGGTCGATGCCGCCGGGCTCATCGAGCAATTCCAGCAGGCGGCGGCGCCAGACGGCGTTGATCTCCGGGATGCGGGCCGGCTGGCCGCCGCCGAGCATTTTGAGGTCCGGTCCGCCGCCGGCCAGGGCGTGGCCGAGGTCGTCCATCAATTCTTCAATGCCGCTGCCGCAGCCGAGGTGGCGGCCAAATTGGGAAAATTTGTCATTCATGAGCGGGTGTCTGTTGACCGGCGGGCGTTAGCCTCTATATTGCCGAGGCAAACATCAACCCCCAAACCACCATGACCCTCCAAGCCGGCGATACCGCCCCAGACTTCACCCTCGTGACCAAAACCTCCGAAGGTCCGCAACTTGTTACCTTGAGCGAGCAGATCGGCAGCGCCAACATTGTGCTGCTATTTGTGCCGATGGCCTTTACCGGCGTGTGCACCAAGGAATTCTGCGATATTTCCTCGGGGATCCAGGATTACGAGGCGCTGGATGCCAAGGTGTTCGGCATTTCCGGCGACAACCCTTTTGCCCAAGCGGCATGGGCGGCCAAGGAAGGCATCAGTTTCCCCTTGCTCAGTGATTACGAGCACGCGGTGGCCAAGGCCTATGGCGTCGCCTACGACCAATTCCTGCCGGAAGCCAATCTCATCATGGGTGGCGTGGCCAAGCGCTCGGCCTTCGTCATCGATAAACAAGGCGTCATTCGTTACGCCGAGGTGCAGGACCATCCCAAGGACTTGCCGGACTTCGAGGCCGTCAAAGCCACCCTGCGCGCACTTTGATACATCCTCTCCTGAGGAACCTGCCCGCCGACCCGCATTGGGTCGGCGGGTTTTTTTTACACATGACGACCCACCAAACCCTTGAGCCATAAATCTGATCCGTGGTTTATCTAACATAATATGCGGAATCAACACGGGATTCCGGCTGTGCGCCGGACGCATGAAAATATTAACACAGCGCCTGCCTCTCGGTAGGGGTGGTCGTGCGGGATCTTGCGAAGTTAGAAATGGGGACTTGGATGGGGTGGTCGGCTGCCAGTTCAATATACCAAAGCATAACTATGCGCTGAGTATGAAACACTCCTTTATCTTACCTGCATTAGTTTTAAAAATAATACGAATGCGAACCGGTTGTTCGATTTTCTGACAAAAAATATAGCACATCAGACCGGGAAGCATGCGTCATCACTTGATCCAGGAGCCCTGGTCCCCACCCCATACTTCCATGAAAAATCCAGTCCGCCTCACTGCGGCAGTGCTTGTTTTTTCGACTGTCACAGCCGTTACGACGCATGCGCACAATCTAGATACCAGAGCCACTGGCCTCAGCTTTGCGCAGGACTTTCTGGCCCGGATGTCGCAGCGGTCGGCCGCCCACGAATCCCTCATTCAGGTCAACGACGAGTTCTGGGTGGTGGCAAAGACGACGCCCGGTCCGGGGACCACGACCGGGGTGGGCGGCTATCAAACGATATATATTCCGACGGGGATGCAGGTGGTGGATGTGGCCTATGTGCAAGCGAGTTCCAGTGACCCGCGCGGCTTTGCGACGATACCCATGAAAGGGCAATCACCGATTGCCATAGGGGCCGGTTCGATCGGTGCGAAGGTGGCGGTGGGATTGACCGGATATACTTATCCGACGCCGAATGTTCTGGGTGTCAACGAGGCACCGGTCACGTCGGGTGGCCTTGCCCGCGGCACCATTGCCGGGGTCTATGCCGACACCGGTGTGTTTTATTCGACGGACTCGCGGACGGCATTCAACAGCTATGGAGCCGCGCCTTCAGGGGGAACTCCGCCGATGGCTAACAACTCCGGTGATGCCGTTGGCGAATGGGACGCCGTAAATGTTGCGGGCACCACCACCTTGGGGGTGATGAATCTGTGGGATTCCTATCAACTCCGTGCCTTCGGTCGCAAGGACGTGGCCGCCATCATTGACCCGGCGGATGAACGCGGCAACGCCCCATGGGGAATGGCTTGCGCGGTGGCCGGACCGCAGAGCGGCTATGCCTGGTCGTTTGATTATGCCTCCTATGTGGCCCACGGCAACAACTCGGCTGCCGTGAAATCGGCCATCGAAGTCGGCCCGTGGAACCGCATCCAGTATCCCGGCAGCCAGATCAGCAAGGACCAGGCCGGACTGCTCAGCACCGCGCTCGGCTATGCGGGCATTGACGCCAGCCATCTCGGCTATGCAATGACCAGCGGTGCGCTCCCAGCCACGGTCAACGCGGTGCGCTTTGCCATTGGCCAGCTTGAATTGGGCCGCTCGGAATACTCGGCGGTCAAAGTCAAAGTGCTCGCCCCCACGGGTGCCTCCAGCTACAAGATGTATGCGGATGCCTTCGGCGGTGATGCGGGCGGGACCGACAATGGAAAGGACCACATCTGGCGGTATTTTGATCCGACGGTCATGACTCTTGATTCAACCGTCCTGTTGCAGAAGGTTGCCAGGGATCCCCTGTTGCCTCCCGGTGGCACGACTTCATTCACCCTCACGCTTGCCAACACTGGAAGTGTCGCGTTGCCCAACGTGGTGCTTACCGATACCCTGCCGGGCGGTTTGGCCTATCTGAGTGCATCGCCGGCGGCGGGCGTTTCCGGCAGTATCCTGACCTGGTCGTTAGGCACTGTCTATCCAGGTCAGATGGTGACTCTAACGGTAAACGTGAAAGCCACCGCCACCGGCACCCAGTTGAACACGGTAACGGCCACCAGCAACGGGAGTTTCGTGGCTTACGCCGAAGAGACGGTCGAGGTCGGAGTGCGCGCCTTGCTGCGCGAAATGAAAGCCGTCACGCCCTCATCCGTGGCTCCGGGTGAGCAGGTTGCCTACACAATGACGGTTTACAACGAAGGCACCGGACCCAACGGCGCGCCCTTGGTGGTGACCGATTATCTGCCGGGCGGTTTTACCTACGCATCCTTCATCAACGCCACCGTCAACGGCGCGGCCATCACGCCCGCCATCAATTCCAGCAACCCGGGACAACCGACCTTCACCATTGGCACCGCGATTCAGGCCGGCAAGACGCTGGTCATTCATTTCAAGGCTTTGGTTGGGCCCGGCACCCCGCCCGGCATCTACTACAACCAAGTGGATCTGACTTTCGAGGGCAAACGCATTCCGCCCATCCCCGAAGCCCCGGTCACGGTGGGTGGCGGCCAGATCGGCGACGCTGTATACACCGACGCCAATGGCAACGGCACTCAGAACGCCGGTGAACCCGGCATCGCAGGGGTCACCGTGACACTCTACAACGACGTCAACAACAATGATATATATGACACAGGCGATACGCTCGCGGGCACCAAGGTCACCGATGCCAATGGCAACTATCTCTTCACCGGCTTGCCGCCAGGTGAGTATGTCGTCAAAATCAATTCGCCACCGGCTGGCAACAATACCGGCAATCCTCCGGGTGGCTTGGCCAATCCCGCCCATGAAGGGGCCGCGACCCTCGGACTCAATGGCGCGGTGCTCAGCCTCGACTTCGGCTATCAATCCACCACCACCACCGGTTCGATCGGCGACCAGGTATTCCACGATGTGAATGGCAATGGCGTCTATGATGCGGGCGACTCGCCTCTGCCCAACGTCACCGTGCAACTCTGTGCAAGCGACGGTTCGACCCTGCTCGCCACCACCGCGACGAACGCGGGCGGTATCTATACATTCGCCGGTCGCCCGGCCGGCACCTATGTCGTCAAGGTGGATCTAACCGACCCGGACATCGCGATGAACCTGGTTTCCTCGGTAAGCGGTGGTGCATACCCTGCCTTCACTCTTGGCGCGGGACAGACGCTCACAGACAAGGACTTTCCCTTCATCCTCACCTATATCGACAAGACCGTGGACAGGTCCACGGCGGTTGCCGGGGATGCGCTGACGTTCACCATGCGTCCCTATTTCCCCGGACCCGCCCTGCTCACGAGTGCGACCGTCACCGATGCCGTGCCTGCCGGTACAACCTATCAGAATGGAAGTGCCAACGCGGGCGGCTCGCAGGCGAGCGGCGCGGTGACATGGACACTCGGTTCGACCACCGCCGCAATCAATGGCACCAAGAGCTTGGCGGGCGGTCCTGGAACCATCACCCAGCGAGGGGTGGCTGCGACGGCGACCACCACCTCAGGCACATCCCTATCAATTATCATGCCGACCGGAGTCGTTGCCGGAGATGTCATGATTGCGAGTATTGTGATGCAGTGTGGGTCAACACCAAATATTACAGGTCCCAGCGGCTGGACAGAGATATCCACCGCTGTGGTTGAGGGAGGAAAGCACATGCAGGGCTCGCTATTTTACAAAGTCGCTGGTGCCTCAGAAGCAGGACCTTACTTGTTCAGTAATGCCGGACCGCAAACCATAACCGCCGCTATCGGTTCGATCGTGGCTTTCTCCGGTGTGGATACCACGGGGGGCTTCGCCGTGGGCGGTGGCACCGGCGGGCCTTTTGATGTGGCTCCCGGAACCTTGCCCGGCCAAGGAACCTCCAATCCTGCCTCGGCAGCAGCTATTACGACAAATTCTGCCAATGCAGCAGTCATTATGTTCGGACTGGCGGGGAATACTGAGGGCTCCACCTGGAGTGCTTGGAAGATTGCGACGGGATCCCAGTCGCTTGCCGAACTGTACGATTATCAGGACGCCGCACCCAGCATCATGTCTATCGGCTCGGCGTGGGCGATAAAGGCGGTGGCCGGTACATCGACGGGCATCGGGACAGCAACTCTAACTCCTGATACTCATCATACCCAAATGATGCTGGCCCTCAAGTCCGGGACCAATACTTTCAGTAGCACCACGGCCCTGTGTTCTAACAAAAGCATTGAGACATCGGGCAACACCGTGACAGTCACGCTGACCACCACCGCCACGGGCGACGCAGGCACGCTCACCGCAGGTGCGTTGACGGCCACCGGTACCAACGGCGCGTCTGCGGTGTGCAGCGCGGCCTCGCCCTTGACGGCGACGGTCAACAATGGCACGGCCGCGTTCACCTACACCTGTACGGTCGCAGCGGGCACAAGTCCCGGCGTGTTGACCTTCAAAGCCACGCCTTCCGGTTCCATTGGAGGAGTGTGGGCGCAAGGCACAGCCAACACGGTTTTGGTCACACCACCGCTGACCTTCGCCGCCACTGTCAACACCAACCCCGGGGTGAGCGCGGTGACCAACACCGCGCAATTGAAGAACAACAACGGCGGAACTCTGCTCGCTACTTCTCCCGCCACCACCACGACCCTGTTTGGTTCGATCAGCGGCAACGTGTGGTGGGACGCCAACCGCAACCAGACATCCAACCAAGCGTCCGACTCAGGCGAACTCCCCATTAAGGATGCCTATGTTATTCTCTATGCCGATGCCAACAACAACGGCATTTTCGATGTGATCAACGGCGATTATCAGATTGCCGCGATCCCGACCGATGCCAGCGGCAACTACTCCTTCGGCAATCTGCCGTCTGGCCCTTATCTGGTGGATGTCTATGAAGACAGTTTCATCACGGGGGGTGTGCGCAACGTGGTTCCCACCACGCCGAACGTCCACTACCTAAACCTTGCCCCGGGCGTAAATCATTCTGGTGCGGATTTCGGGTACTTCGTCGGTGCGCGCATCGAGGGCAATGTCTTCTGGGATGCCAACCGCGACACCGTCTTTGAAAGCGGGGAAACCGGTCTGACGCCGGTGCGGGTCACCTTGACCGGCTCCGACATGCTCGGCAATCCGGTGTCGGCCGTCACTCCCACCGACGCCGTCGGACATTTCGTTTTTGTGGAGCCCGAGGGCAATTACACCCTTGTCTACAGCACACCGGATGTGCTGGTCATCAACGCATCCCTCACCGACACCACCACGGCCACCAGTTACACGTTCCATGCCTCGCCCGGCGAAGACTGGCACCCGGCCTTCAATTTCGGCGTCGATAACAACGGCAGGATCGGCGACACGATCTTCTCGGATGTGGACGGCAATGGCACCCAGGGCAGCGGCGAACCCGGGTTATCCTATGTCACCGTTGAACTCTATCAGGATATTAATAATGACAACCTGGTCGATGTGGGAGACGCCTTGCTGGACATCCAGTTGACCGATGCCAATGGCAAGTACCTGTTCGTTGGGTTGGCCGCTGGCAACTACGTGGTCAGGGTCTTGACCGCCACCCTGCCAGGCGCCTACGACCTGCCGCCGACCGCCCATCCCTCGACCGAGTGGGTGAGTGGCAGTGCGGCGGGGGCCACCATTCTCAGCACTGGCAATGCGGTGGTGGATCGGGATTTCGGCTATCACCCGACAACCATTGTCCGCACCGTCAGCGGCACCATTTTCCATGACCTCAACACCAACGGGGCGCCCGACCTCACGGCTGAGGCGCTGCCGGGTGTGACCGTGTCCGCCGCGGTTGATGCCAATCATGACAACATCCCTGAGCAAGTGTTCACGGCAACCACCGATGGCAACGGGTTCTATCAGTTTATGGGGGTTCCCTCCGGTAGCGATATCGTCATCACCGTCGCCACCGCCACCTTGCCGAATAGGGCTTTTGTCAATACCGTGGATCCCGACGGCACACCTAACAATACAACCACCCTCTCGAACAACACCGTCAACGTCAGCAACCTGAACTTCGGCTATGTTGAGCATTTCGGCAGCATTGCCGGCACTGTGGTCAAGGGGGACGGGGACGGCCTCGCCGGATCTGGCGAAGCCGTGCAAAGCGGGGTGACGGTCACCCTGACCCACGCCGGGACCGATGGCATACTGGGCACGGGTGACGACCTGACCTTTACCACTGCCACCGACAGCAATGGCGATTATTCCTTCACCGGTCTGCTGCCTGGCGACTGCGTCATTGTCACCACGGTTCCATCAGGTTTTTACGTGTATGCCGACCGCGATGGATTCAATCCTAACAATATATCACTGGCGCTGGCCGTGGGTATGCATGCGGTGGATCAGGATTTCGAATACCAAGCCGGATCCATCGGCGACTATGTTTGGCTCGATCTCAATGGCAACGGATCGCTGGACGGCGGGGAGCCTGGGCTCGTCAACGTGCGGGTGTATGTGGACGCCAACAGCAATGGTCTCTTTGACTCCGGCGAACCCGTCGCTCTCACCAATGCCTCCGGATTCTATGTGATCAGCGGTCTTGCCGCCACCACCCATGCCGTCCGTGTTGACACCAGCACCCTGCCCGCGGGCACCAGTCCGACTTTTGATTTGGATGGAATAGGCACCCCGAATGCGGCCACCGCAGCGCTGGCAATCAACCAGGATCGGGCCGATGTGGATTTCGGCTATCGTGGCAACGCCACCGTCACCGGTCATCTCTATATCGATACCAATGGCAATGGGAGCCAGAACCCCGGCGAACCGAACCTCGCCAATGTCGATATCGTGGTAACCGACTCGTTGGGCCATCCGCAGACCGTCGCCACCGACTCTGACGGAAATTGGTCTGTGCGGGTCATTGCCGGAGCCACGTTGGCAAATGTGGTTGAGACGGACCCCGACTTTGTGGCGGCGGTGTTTGCGGCATACACGCAGACCCAAGGCGACGATCCAACCACTGTCACGGCCGTGGCGTCGTCTAACGTGAGTGCGGGCTTTGACGGTTATTTCATGCCCGGCTCGATCACCGGCTTGATCCGGGCCGACACCGATAACAACGGGGCGGGAGATGTCTCTCTGGCAGGCGTGACCGTCACCCTGAAAGACTCCTCAGGCAACGACATTGACAGCGATCCGGCCGGCGGCATGCAACCGACCACCACGACCACCGCGGGCAACGGCAGCTACAGCTTCACCAAGCTGCCGCCAGGAAGTTATCAAGTGGTGGAAACCGACCCGAGTGGCTATGTCTCGCTGACGCCAAACCAAGTATCAGTCACCGTGTCCCAAGGTGGTATGGGAGTGGCAAACTTCGTGGATACCCAGCTCGCTGATCTAACCATCACCAAGACCGACAACACGGCCACCTACGTGCCCGGTGCCAGTACAACCTACACGATTGTGGTCGGCAATAACGGGCCTAACTCGGTGACCGGTGCGGCGGTGTCCGACATGTTCCCTGCGGGAGTGACCAGCGTGAAGTGGAACGCGGTGGCTTCGGCCGGTGCGAGTGTGTCGTTGGACAACGGCACGGGTGACATCAGCGGCACGGTCACGATGTTGCCGGGTGAAACGGTGACGTACACGGCGGTGGTTCAGCTCTCGCCCTCGGCCACGGGCAACCTGATCAACACCGCGACGGTTACCCCGCCCACAGGTCTGATTGATCCCACGCTGGTCAACAACTCAGCCACGGACACGGACACCGCGACCCCCGAGGCGGATCTAACCATCACCAAGACCGACAACACGGCCACCTATGTTCCAGGCACTCCCACGACCTATACGATAGTGGTGGGCAACAAGGGCCCCGGCCTGGTGACCGGCGCGGCGGTGTCCGACATGGTCCCGGCTGGAGTGACCAGCGTGAAGTGGAATGCGGTGGCCTCGGCCGGTGCAAGCGTGTCGTTGGACAACGGCACGGGCGACATCAGCGGAACGGTGACCCTGCCGCCGGGTGGGTCGGTGACTTATACG
>CAIKDP010000219.1 GCA_903826205.1 Akkermansiaceae bacterium | reverse complement strand
GGCGGAAGCCGCGGTCCCTGGCAAACTGATAGACATCGCGCATATCCGCAAGGTTGTCCGGCGTGGCCACGCTGGAGATAACAATTTGGTATTTCCGTCCGGGGTGACTTGCGGCGCGCGCGATGTTTTCCAGAATTCGCTCGTGGGCGCCGGCACGACCATACTCGATGTCGGCCTTGGCTGAATCCATGGTCTGCAGACTCACGACCAACTCGGTGACGGAACTGGCCACCGCGGGCAGCGCTTGATCGAGGTGGTAGCCATTGGTAGTCAGGATCACCCCGCGGAAACGCAACGCGGACAAGCGGTTGAGGATTTTCGCATATTCCGGGTGTTGCAGCGGTTCGCCGCCGGTGATGACCAGATATTCGCAATGCCGGCGGATGACCCCGAATAAATCCAACACTTTATCGGCCGGCAACACCGGCGACCGCAAGCGGAAATACGGCGTGCCCGAGCCATCGCTGCAATACGGGCAGCGGAAATCACAGGCATACGTCAGGTAATAGACACTGAGAATGGGCCGCCAACTGTTTGATCGGGGCCGGAGCAAATGCGAGAGGTAGCTGCATGCGGCGTTCATGGCGGGACGCGGGTCAATCCGTCGGCGGGAATCGCTTGTCCTTATTCCCGCTTGTCGCTGGCACGGCTCGGTGGAGCTGTTAGAGGCGGCGGCAGCGGACCGGTGCCGGCATCACCGATGGTGGCTTGGGTGCGGATCGCCGCAGCTATGGCGACTGCGAGCCGCTGGCGGTAGTCGGGAGTGCAGATGAGACGGGCTTCCGCCGGGTGGCTCAGGTAGCCGCCTTCCATCAGGACGCAGGGGATTTCCGGGTTGCGAGTCAGGCGGAGGCGGCGGCGGACCAACCCGCGGTTGGAATGTTCCCCGGGGCTGGCCTGCGCCATGGCGCGTTGCAAGCGGACGGCGAGGCCATGGCTATCGACCCGCCAATAGTACGTTTCAGGCCCGCGCAGTTGTCGGGGTCCGCTGTTGAAGTGCATGCTAACAAGAATGGCGTCGCCGTATTGATTGGCGCGGGCGACGCGTTCATCGAGATCGACGAAGGTGTCATCACTGCGCAGCAGGATGGTATGAAAGTTGCCGCTGAGTTCCGCACGGATGCGTTTGGCCATATCGAGGGTAAGATCCTTTTCCTGTTGGCCGGTCGGTTTGCTGGTGGCGCCGGAATCCTTGCCGCCGTGCCCCGCATCGATAATGACCGTGGTAAAGCCGCGCGGACCCGGTCGATGACCCCAGTAATCGCGGCCCGATGAACTGGCGACCGGCCCGGCACAGGATGCCAGCAAGGCGAGCAAGCCAAAACCGAAAAACGGATAGAGCAGACGGGTCATGGGCGGAAACCTGCCACCTCTTCCCGCCCAACGCAAAGGCAAACTGCCTCGACCATAAAGGTGTAATGGGAAGCGGATTGCCTCCAAGGAAGTCCGGTTCCGAATCGCCCTGGTCCCAAGGAGGGGCGATCTCCGAATCGCCCTTCGTCCATGGGGAAGCGATAGGCAGCGGATTCTCTCTATTCATTCACTCCACATGGTCAACGGCGATTCGGAGATCGCCGCTCCTTGGAATGCCCACCCATAGGAACGGCAAAGGTTTCGCGGGCTGCAAAATCCCGCTGTTTTTCCGTGGTCAGCTCTGCTTTAGTCCGGGCATGCCACGCTCCGCGCGAGATCTGAGAACTGAACTGCTTGCCCCCGCAGGCAATTGGGATTGCGCCCGCGCGGCGGTGGCGGCGGGAGCGGATGCGATCTACTTCGGCCTGCCACAGTTCAACGCCCGGCTGCGGGCGGACAATTTCATCGATGCGGATTTGCCCGAGTTGATGGAATACCTGCACCGTTACGGGTTGCGGGGGTATCTCACGATGAACACGCTGGTTTTCACCCGTGAACTGGCGGCGGCGGAAGCCCAACTCCGGAGAGTTGCCGCCGCCGGGGTGGACGCCATCATCATCCAGGACCTTGGACTGGCCCAACTCGCCCATGCAGTGGCGCCCCAGATGGAAATCCACGCTTCCACCCAAATGACGGTCACCTCGCCCGAGGGCCTGGCATTCGTCGAAGCCCTCGTCCCGCTTGGCCGCGTCATCCTCGCCCGCGAACTCTCCATCAAGGAAATCCATCGCTTCCAAGCATCGGCACTCGATCTAACCACACCGCTGGAGGTCTTCGTCCACGGTGCGCTGTGCGTCGCCTACTCCGGCCAATGCCTCACCAGCGAAGCCCTCGGCCAGCGCAGCGCCAACCGCGGCGAGTGCGCCCAAGCGTGCCGCATGCCTTATGAAATCGTCGTCGATGGCATCACCCGCGACCTCGGCGAAGTCCGCTACCTGCTCAGCCCGCAAGACCTTGCGGCGGTCGATCTCATCCCGGAGCTGGTGCGTGCCGGCGTGCGCTCGTTCAAAATCGAAGGCCGGCTCAAATCGGCCGAATACGTCGCCGCGGTCACCCGCGTTTATCGCAAGGCGCTGGATGCCTGCGGTGCCGAGCCTAACAATCCTGACGCCCCTTCCCCGATCACCGCAGCCGACCGCTATGCCTTGGAAATGACGTTTTCGCGCGGTCTGAGCACCGGTTGGCTGGCCGGGGAAAACCATCCGTATCTGACGCACGGCCGGTTTGGCAAGAAGCGCGGTCCCTTGTTAGGTACGATCACCGCCTGCGGTCCCGGTTGGATCAAGCTGGGCGCCACCACCGGGGTGCCGATCGCGCCGGGCGACGGGGTGGTCTTTGATGCCGGGGAAAATCGCGACCTTGAACAAGGTGCCCGCGTTTGGAAGATCGAGGATGGCATTCTCGTGTTTCACCGCACCTACAGCGGCATCAACTTCGAGCGCATCAAACCCGGCCACACGCTCTACAAAACGTCCGACCCGAAACTCGAATCCGAAATCCGCCGGTTCTGGCAAAACGCCCGACCCGCGGAAACAAAGACACCGCTGCATCTAACCGTCACCGGCCAGCCCGGCGCGCCGCTCACGGTCACCGCGGTTTCCCACATACACGGCGCCCTCCACCACCTCGCGTCGGTTTCCTCGCCGGTCCCGTTGGAGCACGCCGCCAAGCATCCGCTGACCACCGCATCCCTAACAAACCAGCTCGGCCGCCTCGGCGATTCGGATTACGAACTGGCCGCACTCGACAACCAACTCGAAGGTGCCTGCCATCTTGCGCTGTCCGTCCTCAATCAACTCCGGCGCGACCTCGTCAAACAGGTGGCGGCCGCAGGGAGCCAGGGCTACAGCCAGCCAGAGCCTCCCCAACAGTCCCGAATTTCCGTCTTGGCCCCTGTCAGAGACGCCGACCCCGGCCCGCTTCCCCCGCCCCGGCTTGCCGTCCTCTGCCGCACGCTTGAACAGGTCAGAGCCACCCTCGACAACCAAGTCCCTATCATTTACTGCGACTTCGAGGACCCGCGCCGCTACCGTGCGGCCGTGGCGCTCTGCCGATCTCAAATTTCAAATTCCAAATCTCAAATCCACCTGGCCACGCCGCGCATCCTCAAACCCGGCGAACTCGGCTACCTCAAGCTCATTGAGCACGCTGAGCCGGACGGCTTGTTGTTGCGCAACCTCGGCGCGCTTCATTTCTACAAAGATCGTGGCGACTTGACCAAGACCGGTGATTTTTCCCTCAACGTGGCCAACCCGATCACGGCCAAGTTGCTCATGGAATCCGCCCGCCTCGATCTTCTCACCGTGTCCTACGACCTGAACGTCGGCCAGGTGCTGGATCTCCTGCAAGCCGCACCGCCACAGTGGTTTGAACTGACCCTCCATCAGCACATGCCGCTCTTTCACATGGAGCACTGCGTCTTTTGCGCCTTCCTCAGCAGCGGCACCACCTATCTGGATTGCGGCCGCCCCTGCGAGCATCACGTCGTCCACTTGCGCGACCGGGTCGGGCTGCTGCACCGCTTGCAGGCGGATGTGGGTTGCCGCAACACCCTGTTCCATGGCAAGGCCCAAACCGGCGCCCGCTACTATCAGGCCCCCCGCGACGCCGGGCTGTCCCGCTTCCGCGTTGAATTGTTAGATGAGTCCGCGGCCGAGGCCGCCACCACCATCCAAGCCTATCAGGCGCTGCTCGGCGGCACCCTCGAGGCCGGCGCGCTCCTTGAGCAAGTCCAGGCGCTGGAGAAACTCGGCGTCACCGAAGGCACGCTGGCCCGGCTGTGAGGGACCACAAGAGGGGCACGGGCGGCTCGCCCTCGACCCTGCGGGGCAATGAGCGGCGGATTTACTCCATCATTGGCTCAACATGGGCGACGGCGATTCGGAGATCGCCGCTCCTTGAAATGCACGCACTCTTGTCGATTGACGCTTTCGCCTGCCATTGCATCCATTGCAGCTCGAGGCGATTCTGCTTGGTCTGCGCTGCCGATGTCGCTTCAATTCCGGCATGATCACGACCACCGCTTTCTCACTCGACGGGCAGAAGATCGTCAACACGCTCGGCATGGTGCGCGGCATCACCGTGCGGACGCGCTCGCTGCCCCTCACCATTCTGGGCGGGCTCGCCATGCTTCTGGGCGGGCGCTCCCTCATCTTCAGCAATCTGTGTGAAAAGGCACGCGCCGAGTCCTACCAGCTCATGATCGAACACGCGGAGCAAATCGGCGCCAACGCGGTGATCGCGGTGCGCTACGATACGGGGCCGATGAGCGGGGCGGCGGAAGTCCTTTGCTACGGCACTGCCGTGGTCATCGAACCCGTCTGACAAGGCCGGCGCTCGACGGCCGGGGGTAGAGGTGTTGCGCCGTGACGGCGCAACCACGGCCTGCGGCGGGACGCCGCAGCCACCCTTCAAGACCGGTCCCGAATTGACGATTTTTGCCGCCAAATCGGCCGATCTGCGAAAAATGCAGAATTTTAGCTTGCCAAGCGGGCTGGGGTCTCTAGGTTGCCCCCCCCATGCCAAGAGTTTCAGGAAAAGCAAAGACACGGAAAGCCGTCGCCAAGCGCTTCAAAGTGACCGGTACCGGGAAGATACTCCGACGTAAACAAGGCAAGCGCCACTTGGCGCAATGCAAAAATCGCAAACGCAAGCGCAATCTTGGGAAAGCGACACTGGTTTCCGACGCTGACCTTCGCAACGTCAGAGAGAATCTTCCCTTCGCCTAACCTAGAAGTAGCCACGACGAATATACGCCCCCGTCCGCGATTCGGACGGCCTTTACGCAGCCAGATCCCGCAAGGGAGACACGATCCGGCGAGACTGCGGAAGGAAATGACAACAACGGCCCGATCAAAACCACCACCAGAAAATGCCACGTGCCACTAATTCACCGGCCAGCCGCAAGCGTCGCAAGCGCGTGCTGCTCCGAGCCAAGGGTTTCCGCGGATTCCGCTCGAAACTCTTCCGTTATGCCAAGGACGCTGTCCGCAAGGCGCAAACCTACGAATATCGCGACCGCAAGCGGCGCAAGGGCCAGTTCCGCCGCTTGTGGACGCAGCGTATCAACGCCGCCGTCCGCGCCGAAGGAATGACCTACTCGCGCTTCATTGAAGGCCTGAAAGCCGCCGGCATTGAAGCGGATCGCAAGATCCTCTCCGATATCGCGATTCAGGATGCCCCGGCCTTCTCGGCCATCATCGCCCAAGCGAAAAAGGCGCTCGAAGCCAAAACGGCTGCCAGCGCGTAATTCGCCCGCCCATCCCTCAACCCCGCCGTTTGGCTTGCCGCCAAGCGGCGGATTTTGTTTTAGAATCCGAGGTTGACGGATGCCGGCGATTGGCGGAGATTGCGCCGCCTTCCGGCCACGCGGAGCAGCGTGATTGACCCGCACTAAACCCATTCTCCACCCCATGATTCACGAGACCCCACCCACATCCACCGGGCGTCCGGCGATGGCCGCCTACGATTTCAACGAGCGACCGTTCCTGGTGTTTTGGGAGATCACGCGGTCCTGCGCTCTGGCCTGCAGCCATTGCCGGGCCGAAGCCATGCCACGCCGCCACCCGGACGAACTGGATTCCGCGGAAGCCAAGCATCTGATCAGCCAGCTCAAGGAATTGGCACCGCCGATGCTCGTCATCACCGGTGGCGACCCGCTGATGCGCCGCGATGCCCTCGATCTCGTGCGTGAGGCCACCGCCTCCGGGCTGCATGTCGGCCTCAGCCCATCGGCCACCGAGTTGTTGATGAAGGCGGACTTTGCCGAAATCAAGGCGGCCGGGGTGCAACGCATGTCGCTGAGCCTGGATGGTGCCACCCGCGAAACCCACGACGCCTTCCGCGGCGTCGGCGGCACTTTTGATCGCACCATCGAAGCCGTGCAGCGTTCCCATGCCGCGGGGCTGAGCCTGCAAATCAACACCACCCTCACCCGCAGCAATCTGAGCGAATACGAGGCATTCAAGAAACTCATGTTCGAGCTCAAGCCGGCCATGTGGAGCGTGTTTCTGTTAGTGCCGACCGGTCGCGCCGGCCTGGCCGAACTGCCGGATGCCGCCGACCTCGAACGCATTTTTGAAGACATGGCGGGCTTGGTCGGCAACGCGCCCTTCGCCGTAAAAACCACCGAAGGCCACCATTTCCGCAGGGTCCTGATGCAGAAAATGGGCTCCAAAGGCCGTGCCATGCAAGGGATGCGCTCGCCACAAGGCATTCGCGACGGTCGTGGTGTCATGTTCATTTCCCATACCGGAGTGGTCTCCCCCTCCGGTTTCCTGCCGATTGATTGCGGCAACGTGCGCCACTTGCACCCGGCGGATATTTACCGCCACAACCCGTTGTTTGTTTCCCTGCGTGACAACGACGCGCTGGGTGGCAAGTGCGGCCTGTGTGAATACCGCAGCGTCTGTGGCGGCTCGCGTGCCCGCGCCTATGGCATTTATGGCGACCCGTTCGCCGCCGATCCCGCCTGCAACCATCAGCCACACGGCCATCCGCTCGCCGCCTGTTAAATCCCCTCACCTCCCAACTAAACCGATGATCAATCTAACGAAACTATGGACCGGCGTGGCACAGCCCGCCGACGGGCTGCGGTATGGACATGGCGCAGACGCGCAGGTGGCGGCCCGCGGCCGCAAGCCGATCGTGGTATGGAACATCACGCGCACCTGCAATCTGCGGTGTGTGCATTGTTACTCGGATTCCAACGCGGTGCAATATCCCGGCGAGTTGGATTGGGAGCAGATGCAGGCCGTGGTCGCGGATCTCGCAGCCTATCAGGTTCCATCATTGTTGTTTTCCGGCGGCGAACCGATGATCCATCCGCAGTTTTTCGATCTGGTGGATTTGGCCTCCGACTCCGGTCTCAAGCTCACCATTTCCACCAACGGCACCTTGATCACGCCCGAGAAGGCGGCCTTGCTCAAAGCCGCCAATGTCGCCTACGTCGGCATTTCCCTTGATGGCATCGGCGCGGTGCACGATGAATTCCGCCGCAAGGAGGGGGCCTTCGACGCCGCGGTGCGTGGTTTCAAGAATTGCCATGCGGTGAACCAAAAGACGGGCCTGCGCCTCACGCTCACCCGCCACAACGTCGAAAACATCGAGCAAATCCTGGATTTCATCGAGGACCAGGAAATCCAGCGGGTGTGTTTCTATCACCTCGTGCCGGCCGGCCGCGGCAGCGAGTTGCAAATGTTGGAGCCGGATGAGGCCCGCCATGCCATCGACACCTTGATTGCCCGCGTGGAAGCCTGGCACAAGCAGGGTATCGAACGCGAACTGCTCACCGTGACCCAACCCGCGGACGGCCCCTATCTGCTGGTGCGGATGGAGCGGGAAGGCCATCCGAATCTGGAGGAAGCGCGCCGCTTGCTGGCGTGGAATGGCGGCGGGGCTAACAGCTCCGGACGGGGCATCGCCAATATCGACACGCGCGGCGACGTCCACCCCGACCAGTTCTGGCAGGACCTGTTGTTGGGCAACGTCAAACAGATGCCGTTTTCCGAGATATGGGACGGCAAGAACGCAGCCTCGGCGGAGGTCCTGGAATCGATCCGCTCGATCGGACTGCTCACCCTGGAAGAACGCCAGGCACGCATGAGCGGCCCGTGTGCCGGGTGCAAATGGTTCAACCTTTGCGGTGGCGGCTTCAGAACGCGCGCGGCGTTTGCCAACTATGGCCATCTCTGGGGTTCCGACCCGGGATGCTATCTGCGCGCCGACGAAATCCGCGCCTGAGGTCAGAGGGATTCACAAAATATGCGGAATCTTTTTTGGCGTTATGCCAGGATTTTTTCCAAATGCCCGTTGCCAGCCGCAAGATCCGTGGTTAAGGAATGCGCATGACACTGCTTGCCGACAATTCCACCATCCTGATCAAGACCCAAGAACTCTGCGCGGAAATCGCAGGGCATCCGGTATTCCTGCAATATCAAGCGCGCATCGAGAGTTTCCTCGATGATGATGATGCCCGCATGCAGTATCGGGGCGCCCATGAACTGGGCGAACAACTGCATCAAAAACAACACGCCGGCATTGAACTGGGCGCGGCGGAGGTCAAGGCGTTTGAAGCGGCCCGGGATGCCTTGTTTGATAACCCGATCGCCTGTGATTTCATGGACGCCCAGCGCGAATTGGAGGGGCTCCGCAAGGAAATCGGCAAATACGTCGGCTTGACCCTCGAGTTGGGCCGGGTGCCCACGGCTGAGGATCTTGTCGAAACCGGTGGCGGTTGCTGCGGCGGTGGCGGCGGTTGCGGCTGCCATGACGAGGGCGACGATCACGG
>CAIKDP010000218.1 GCA_903826205.1 Akkermansiaceae bacterium | reverse complement strand
TCACGGGAAATGGACACGGGTGGCGAGGACCCTGCCGCATGGTTGCGCCTCAAGGAGACTCCTGATGCACAGAGGCGCACGGTTGACGCCCAAATTTCGGGGTTTGAACCGGGTTTGAACCCGTAAAAGTTGATAGATAACCGTTAGATCCGTCTAACATGGCTAACACATCCGGCGTGATGTCGAGGGCAGGTTGTCCTGGCAGATCGACTTTGAACCGCGCTCCCTCGCTGAGCAGACGCGTTAGACGTTGGACTGGATTGGTCATTGGGTGTGAGTGGTTGCGGGGGCGGGAGTTGAACCCGCAGAGGCGAGGGTATGAGTCTCGCTTGGGACCGGCCCTCCCCGCGCTTTGAGTCAGAGCGCCTCGTAGATGTCGAGGATCAGCTTGAAGTCTTCTTTGACGTTTGCCCGTTGTTCTGGGTCCCACTTGTTCACCGGGTCGTCTTGGGTGGTCTGCTTCCACCAGCGGATCAGTCGGTTGATGAGCGCCAGATGGGTGACGACTCCGCGGTCTGCCGGGTCTTGCTCCATCTCTTCCTCGGTGGCGAGCCGGCCGAAGTTCATCGACTTGCACAGGCGACGAACGCTCATGTCGTGTTTCCCAGCCATTTCAAGCCAGTGCTTTTGGGCATCGGGATCTTTCAGTTTTGCAACCGTCCGATGGATTGAATGATCCAGTTTTTTTACACGTGTAAAAAATTGGACCTTGCGAGAGACGTACGCATAGGATGCCAATGTCTGATACGAGAGTCCAGTGATGGCAATTGCCTGCTCGTATTTCTCTCCCCACTGAGCATTGGCATAATTGATCCAGTCACCAATTGCGAAGGACATGCTGTTGTGGACTTCGCCGAGCTTTTCACCGAGAGCAGCCCATTCCTGTTCTGAGATGTTCTCATGGAACTGAATGCCGGTTGGCGTGACGGAGAATTTCGGATCGTGGATCGCCAGAGCGGTGAGTGTGTTCATGGTTTCTTGCGGCGGTAGCGTTTGAGTTGTGAGTTTCGATAGGTTTGGCGTGCCCGCTTGCTGCGCATGGCGCGGGATGGTTGGAGGTTCAGTCGGGTGGTGATGTCAACGCAGCGCTTGGACACGGCGGCGCGGGTGACGCCGTGCCGGTTGGCGACCTCGGTCATGCTGTCGCCTGCATAGACGCGCAGGCCCAGAGCGATTGCCAGGCACTCGATGGTTAGGCGCGTGTTGCCTTCCGCGACGAGGTCCGCTACCAGGTGGCGCAGGATGCGTGTCGCGCTGCCCATGTCATTGGTTGGCTCGCCGTCCTCTGATTCCTGATCGACCATGGCTGCGATGTCAGGCGTGTAGCTGGCCGCAGATGATTCTGCCATGTCGTGATCGGGAGCACCGTTGCCATGACGTTGGAGGCAGGGTTTGAGCAGGCCGAGTTTTTCAGCCTCCTTGCGTTCTGCCAGAGTCATGGACTTCACCCACGCCTTGTATTCGCGTTCGTAGTCAGCATCCCGTTTTGCCTGCTTTTTGGCGTAGTCGTCGGAGTTCATGACTTGCCTCCTTTCCTGCCGTGCCAGTGACGGGTCGTCGGGTTGAACGTGATCACGCCCTTGGAAGCTGCTGCGTGGAAGATTTTGTCCGCGTCCTCCAGGGTTGTGCCGAAGCTTTCAACCAGGAATCGAAGGACCTCGCTGTCTTCCGGTCGATAGTGATCGGGACGATTCGGCCAGTGGTCGAGGCTGGGCATGAACTCCAACTCGGGCCAAAGGTGGATGTATTTTGAAACCCTTGGCTTTTGAATCTTTTTCCGGGCCTTTTTTCGGAGGTTCATTTCAGTCCTCCTTTCTGCATCGACGGCACTCGATTTTCCGCTGTCGCTCTCTCAAGCGTAACAGCGTGCGCGAATCCTGGTTCACCAGTTCGCGTTGTTATACTACGTATAACTGTCAGGTCGCCAGTAATGTGCCTTACTATCGACCGCAGCGGACTGTTAGAAAAGCAGGGTTCAAATGGGTTCAAACCGATTTGAACCCTCGGTTCGATCCCTGCTGATATGACGGGTTCAAATTGCATAATTACGCCCCCTCCACAGGCGGGTTGCTTTGTCGAAGACGAGGGGTGAACCCTTCTTCATGTTGGCAAGACAGTAGAAGACCCGCTGGGCTTCCTTGAGCGTGCAGGCACCATCCAGCTCGGCGATCCGGTCGGAGATAAAGGAGAGAACTGCGGACTCCTGGGGGACGCGTCCATTGGCCAGAGGTGGCATGTTCTCGACGGCCTTGCCGAAGCGGTCTGCCGTGCTGCCCATCTTGTATGTTGCTTTCGCCTTCTCGCTCTTGGGATTGCCCTGAGGTGCCTTCAGCTTCGCCGGATCAGCGTCGCGGTC
>CAIKDP010000217.1 GCA_903826205.1 Akkermansiaceae bacterium | reverse complement strand
GGCCCGTTCCAGTGGGCATTGCTGCCGCCGGAAATGCAGCCACCGTTAGAGGTGAGCGCGTTCGTCACCGGGGGACCGTCGAAACTGATGGTCCCGCTCTTGTGCAGCGTTACCGGACCTGTCCCCAACCCCTGCTGCTGCATGGAGAGGCAGCCGTCATTGATGGTGGTTCCGCCACTGTAGGTATTGGCCGCGTTGGTTAGATAGACCGTGTGCGGACCGTTCTTGATCAAGGCGCCGGTGCCGGAGATGACGCCCGGCAGGAAGACGCGCGTGTCATCGGTCTCAAGCCCGTCGATGGTGAAATCGGCATCGAGCCTGAGCGGTGCCTTGAGGGTGACCTGCGCGCGATTCTGGCTGTTCATATACGGCAAGGCACCTTGCGCTTGGCTCTTGGCAAATACCAGCGTGCCTTTCGAAACCAGCGTCAGCGAGGAGCTGCCGAAATTGAGCTGGTTGAGCACGAAATCGTCCGCCGCCTCTCGCGTCACCTCGTATTTGCCCGGCGTATAGAAATTGAGGATGGTGTCGGAATTTCCTCCCGCGGCAGGTGCCGCGGCCGTGCCCATGTTGGTCTTCCATTGCGCGGCATCATCGAACCTGCCTGCATTGTTAGATGCCCGGGTGAAGTGCATGGGTGCCGCGGTTTTCACCACCTGCACAGTATAGTCCCTGGTCGATTTGTCCTGGGCGGTGATGGTATAGGTCTGCGGCTGGCTGAAGTCCCGCACCGTGCCGGAGGCCGGATTGGCGGTGGCGAAACGCGCCAGCTCGAATATCGGGGCAAGCGTCTTCACCTCGGTGGATTCGGGAACATAGAGTGTGATGATGGAACCATTGATCGCACCATAGATGGAATCCGGCAAGCGCAAACGATAGATCTCTTTCACCGTCCATGGAGCCGTCAGTTCCGCCGGGAAGGAATAGCCCCTGAGCTCGCGCTTCCTGCGGACAAATGGCTTGTCGTCCTTGACCCGCAGCTCAGGACCGGGATTGTCGAGCTTGTCCTTGGTCGGCGGCAGTTTCGCCGCTTTTGCCGTGTCGATATACTCGGCGAGGTCGCGCATGGCGATGACATGGTAATGGTTGTCCTTGCAGTAATCGACCATGTCTTCGAACAGATCCGGATCGGTGCCGACGGCGGCATGCTCCATATCCGGCGTGCCATGGAAAGTGAGCACGACCACCCTGCCGGCCGTGGCCTGCTGGACGGCACTGATGAAACCCTCCATGGTCATTCCCACGCCGCCCACGGCAAACGAGGGGATGTCAAGCGGGTGGTCCACGGCGGGCCGATAGACACGGCCATAGCCGCCGCGTCCGAAAATATATCCCCAGCTGCTCAGGAGTGGATAGAATTTCGTGTTGATAATATAGAACGGCCAGGCGAGCGTCGTCGGTTTGGGAATCCGGTTGGAGATCATCTCGTCTTCCAGGGTCCAAATATAGGCCTGGCATCCGCCTTCATCGGTATGCGATAACATCCCATGTCCCCGGGTGTGATTGCCGATTTCGAAGCCATCATCGGCCATGCCCTTGATCTG
>CAIKDP010000216.1 GCA_903826205.1 Akkermansiaceae bacterium | reverse complement strand
GGCCGTTGCGGCGAGCCGTCGGTGACATCGAAGCGGCCGTTGTGTTTCGGGCACTCGATGAGGCGCCCCTTCAGCAAGCCGTCGGCGAGGTGGGTGTTGCCATGGGTGCAGGTGCCATCGGTGGCATGGTAGCGGCCGTCGGCCGTCTGATAGAGCGCGTAAGTCCGCCTGTCATGGTCGAAGCGGACCACCTCCTCCTTGCCGAGCAGGGCGGCGTCACAGGCATCGACCCAACCGTCGGCGGACACCGGCGTGGCGGAGGTTAGAGTGGGGGTGGCGGGCGCGGCATGGCGCGGCGAGGTGGGTGTGGGCAGTTTGCGTTTGACGAAGTAACCGGGGTCCTTGACTTGGCGGAGGACCGCCGGGATGATCTCGCGCCAGGCGTCCCACAGGCTGCGGTAGGGTGTGGGCATGTCGGCCTTGACGAGTTGGTGCAATTTGGGCAGGGCGTGATAGGGAACCAGCGGGAACATGTGGTGTTCGACGTGGTAGTTCATGTTCCAATACAGGTAGCGGTTGACAGGGTTCATATAGACCGTGCGGCAATTGAGCCGGTGGTCGAGCACGTTTTCCGCGAGTCCGGCATGTTGGGTGTCGCCATAGACCGGCATGAGCCAGGCGCCGTAGAAATTGGGCAGGCCGATGAACATCAAGGGCAGGAAACTTCGCTGATAGATGGCGGCGGCGATCACGGCGGCGTAGATCAGCAGATAGATGCGGGCCTTGAACAGGACCTTGTGATGTTCGGAGGCGGGGACGTAGGTTTGTTCCTCGCTGTTGAGGCGGCCGCAGGCATGCAGGATCACATTGCGGAAATATTTCGGTGCGCTGTTCAGGTTGAAGAAGGCCAACAGCATCGCCGCGAGGTCCGGCGGGCGCGGCACGGCGATTTCCGGGTCGCGCCCGACAATGATGGTGTCGCTGTGATGGCGGGTGTGGCTCCAGCGCCAGACGGTCGACTCGCGCATCACCATGAATGAGGCGAGCTCATAGAGCGCGTTGTTGAGCCAATCGGTCCGGAACGCGGTGCCGTGGCTCGACTCATGCCAGCGCGAGTCCGAGGTGCTGGCGTAGAAGACGCCGTAGAGGAAAAACGGAATGACGGCCCACCCTGTGCCCCACCACAGCCATCCCGCATAGCCGGAGGCACCGAGCAGCGCAAACCACAGCAGCGTGTCGCGCAGCGCCGGGCCATCGCGGCGCACCAACAACTCGCGCAGCTCGGCTTTCGGGAGCGGGCAGGTATACCAATCCGCCTCGGCCAGTCCTTGTTCGATGGCACGGGCGGAATTGGAGGCGTTGAGGATATAGCGGTTGTACGCGGCGCGACTCATGATGGACAAAACGGTGTGAAGCACACAAGCATCGGCAGATTCACCGCATATGCAAGAAAGAATTTTCTTGGAAACGGGAGCGCCCGGAGTCCGCAGCGTACGGACGGCACCGGGGTTGGAGTCCATGGATTTTTTGGGGATGGCGTATTGCAGTAGTGGTTGGAGGATTGCGACTGGAAGCCGCGGCTACGGCCCGGGACCGCGCATTGGGCTCGACTTGTGAGGTGTGCACGGATATGGCTAGCCCCGATGCACCCCCGCCCGCACGGAAACCCCCGCCCGCAGGTCCGGCCCGGTCCACACGACCGCCCGGCCCGCGAAAACCGCCATGTCCAGACGTTGGAAAAAATCACGCCCGCGCTCGATGAGGACGAGTTGATGGCGATCGTGACGGCGCAGGCGGTGCCGTTGGTGCTGGTCCTGGATTGTGTGCAAGACCCGCACAATCTGGGGGCGATCTTGCGCACGGCGGACGCCGCCGGCGTGCATGCGGTGGTGGCACCCAAAGACAAGGCCGTTGGCATCACCGAAACCGTGCGCCGCGTGTCGGTGGGCGCCGCCGATCACGTCCCGTTTGCCCAAGTGACCAACCTCGCACGCACCATGGAAAAACTCAAGGCCGCGGGCTTGTGGTTGGTGGGAACCTCCGACCGCGCGACCAAGTCGCTCTACGAGACCGATCTGCAAGGACCGCTGGCCATCGTGTTAGGTGCGGAGGAAAAGGGGATGCGCCGCCTCACCGAGGAGAACTGCGATTTTCTGGCATCCATTCCGATGGCCGGCAAGGTCGAGTGTCTCAATGTCTCGGTGGCGGCCGGGGTGTGCTTGTTTGAGGCCGTGCGCCAACGCACTGTGGGACAGTGAAGGTCTGCGTGCCCGATTCCGGAAGATGAAACCCCAGCGCACATGCCAATCAATCATTGCACTCACGGGTTCTCAGGCTATCTGTGATTGAACCACCCGGGCTTATGGACCCCCCCACGGCAAGCACGATGAAAGAACCGGTGCGGATTTTCTCCGATTTGCATCTTGCCCACCGCTTGTCACGCATCGCGCGCGTCTCCGCGATGCGACCCTTGCTGGCCGGGGCGGGCACCGTCATCTTCAATGGCGACACCTGGCAGGAACTGACCCATGCGGTGCACGAGCGCTCGGCCGTTATGTTAGACGAGCTGCGGGAATTGTGTGCGGAGGAAGGTTGCGAGACGCTTTTTCTATCCGGCAACCATGACCCGGGCTGGCCCGGCCCGGGTTGGGCCGAACTGGCCGACGGGCGTATCATCGTCACCCACGGCGATGCCTTGTTGTTCGCCGGCTCACCTTGGAAGCATGAGATTCTAACGGGCAAACAACAGGTGCTTGAATTGTGGCGCCAGCAGCCGCAGGCCGCCACCAACGCGCAGGTGCGGCTGCACCTGGCGCGCGAGATCGCCCGCGCCCTGCCCTCGCAGCACGAGCCTTCGGGACGGCGGCTCTGGCAACGGGTCTGGAATGCGGTCATTCCGCCGCAACGGGCGCTGTGGATGCTGCGGGCGTGGTGGAGCCAAGGCACGGCGGGGGTGGAGTTTTGCAAGCGCTATTTCCCGCAGGCGGAAGTGTTGATCGTCGGTCACTTTCATCGGCATGGCTGTTGGCGGAAAGACGGACGCATGGTGATCAATACCGGGTCGTTTATCAGCCCGGGCCGTGCCCATTGGGTCGAGTGGCAGGCCGGCTGGCTGCGCCGCGGGGTCATCACGGAATCCTCCACCGTTTACGGCCTCGGCAAGGTGTTGCAGGAATGGCGCTTGTGAGGCGGCGCGGCATCACACCGCCACCTGGAAAAAATCCCACAACACCTGACGGTAAACATCGCGTTTGAACTCTGGCAACCAGTCGAGATCAAACTCGAGCGGCTCAATCCAGCGGTAAGCGGAAAACTCGCGGGCCTGTTGGTTGACATTGACGGCCGGCGCATCCGGCTGCAAGCGGCACAAGAAATACGTTTGCTCCTGGCCGTGACTGCCGTGTTTGAGGAGTTTTTTTAATCGCACATCCGGGGGATACAGGTAGCGGTAACCGGCGCGCTGGGCGAGCACCTCGTAATGACGCGGCTCCAAGCCGACCTCCTCGCGCACCTCGCGAAACAGCGCTTGTTCCGGGGTTTCGCCGGCATCAATCCCGCCTTGCGGAAATTGCCAGGCACCCGGAATCATCCAGCGTTCGCAGATGAGCAAAGTCCCTTCGGGCTTCACCAGCAACGCCGCCACATTGGGCCGTAGACGAACCATGCGGCAGCATAGACCAGCCAGCCCCGGCTGACAATCCCTGACTCAAGCACCCGCGCCATAATCGTGCTGGCCAAGGCGCGGTTCCCTGCTAAGTTCTTGCTCATCATGAAAGCGCTGCTCCTGCCCGTCCTAACCTGCCTGCTGATGGCCGCCTCCCACGCGACGGCGCAAAACCAACCCGCCGCCCAACCCGCCGCCCCGGCGGCCGCCGCCAACGGCGAAAAGGCCCCCAACCGCGAATCCGATGGCAACCACCGCTTCTGGCAGGCCAACCTGCCGGGTGGCCAATACATGGTGGCGCTGGATCGGGTCACCGCCATCAGCCGCCACAGTTATGCCGTGCCGGAAGCGGCCCTTATCGTCGACGAAGTGACCATCGACACCGTGGGCCAAGGCCTCGCCCGCTTTTACTATTCCCGACCCATCACCGAGGGCGTCAACAACAATGCCGCCAGCAACCTCACCGCCCGCGCCAAGGAATTGCTCGACTACGGTGGCCAGCGCGCCGGCACCGATCTCCACAAAATGGTGATCAAAAAATATCCTGAAACCACCCACGCCCGCGAGATCGAATACCGCCTGCTCTCCGCCGAGGAACTCGGCGCGCTTTACGGCAGCATCCGCACCGCCTGGGATACCGGCAAAGGCAGGGTCTTCACGATCAAGTGAAGTTAGATCAAGCCACGGTCGCGAGCAGAATTTCCGGCCTGACGGATGCGCTCCGCCGCCACGTAAGAACTCATGCCGGTCTCCCGTAGAATGCGGGATGCCTGAAACTCCTGACGCAATGACGCCTTCCCACAACCTCTCACGCCGCAGCTTTGTGAGAGCCAGCGCGGCTGCGGGCCTGGCCGCCGGGTTGCCGCTGTTGTGCCCGCGGCGGGCGCTGGCTGAGTCGGTGTCGATCAATTCCGCGGGTGAAAATGACCCGAATGCCGCCACCGGCAATGTCACTCCGGAGACCACCACCCTGCGTGGCCTGGCCGCCAAGAAAGGCCTGCTGCTCGGCACGGCCTTCTCTAACGGCGCCTTCCGCAAGGACCCGACCTACGGCGAGGTTATCGCCCGCGAATTCAACTGTCTGGTCGCCGAAAACATCATGAAGCTCAATGCCATCCAGCACGTGCGGGGTGAATTCGACTTCACCGCGGCCGATGCCATGATGGCCTTCGCCGCCAAACACGCCATGCAGGTGCGCGCGGTCCCGCTGGTCTGGCACGATGCGCTGCCGCCGTGGGCCAAGGACCAAACCTTTCCCCGCCAGGAAGCCCTCGATATCCTGCGCGACCATATCTTTGCCATGATGGGGCATTTCCGCGGGCGGGTGTGCGCCTGGGATGTCCTCAACGAGGGCCTCAGCGACAAGGGCCCGGGCTTGCGCGAGGAGGGGCCGTGGTTTCACTCGATCGGCACCGACTACGTCGAGAAAATCTATCACATGGCGCACGAGGCCGACCCCGAGGCCAGGTTGTTCTACAATGATTTTGACATGGACGGCATGTCAAAGAAGGCCGACCGCTGCTATGTGTGGATCAAGGATTTGTTAGCCCGCGGGGTGCCAATTCATGGCATCGGCTTGCAATATCACGTGCGCGTCGATCAACACCCGAGCCCCACTGAGGTGGCCCAGAACATCCGGCGTTTCAACGACCTGGGTCTCGCCGTCCATATCACCGAGCTCGATGTCTGGCTGCCCACCCAAGTCACCGCCGAACATCTCCAACAGCAAGCGGAGATTTTCCGCCACGTCTTTGAGACCGCCCTTGCCGCCAGCAACTGTCCCGCCGTCTTGCTCTGGGGGTTCACCGACCGCTACTCATGGGTGCCCGGCAACACCGGCGGCACCTTCGATCATGCCCTGATCTACGACCGCGACTACCGCCCCAAACCGGCCTATGCCGCCATCGCCGCCGCCCTGGGTTGATAGACTGCCATGGTGCCACCGTCACCACGGCTCGATAGGGCTGTTGCGGCACCCAAGGAGCGGCGATCTCCGAATCACCGCCGGCCACGGAACGACAAGTCCCTATGGTGCCACCGTCACCTCGATCCGATAGAACCGCTGCGGCTTGCCCGCTGGCGGGGTGCCGGTGGTGCTGCCGTCATCGGTCCATGTCAGCGTTGTGCCGGTGCCGGTTAGAACGGGGGATGCCGGCTCCCAACTGAGCAAGGTGGCGCTGTAGAGCACCCGATAGTTGCGGCCGGCGACGGTGGGAAAGCTCACCGTGGCGGTGCCGGCGGGCGTGTCGTAGCGGGTGCTGAAGGCATAGCGGTCGGAAACGTCAGCCGCAGTGGCGAGGATGAACTCATCGAGGTTGATGATGCCGTCGCCATCGCTGTCGAGCGCGGCATCGCCGGGGTTGAAGCGGTCGAGGCCGTGGGCCATCTCATACTCATCCGGGATAGCGTCGCCATCGCTGTCGGCGGCACCTTGCTTGAGGATGGTGAAGGTGTCGGGCGTGGTGGAGTTTTCACGGATGAAGGTGGCGTCGAGGCGCGGGCCGTTGATGTCGAGCACGAACGAGCCGAGGTTGTTCATGGAAATGTAATGCGCCGGATGGTTGAGCGAACCGCCCGAGATCTTGCCGGCGGACCCGGACACGGCATAGACCGCACCGAAGTGGTCGCGCGGGCCGGTCAACGGCTTGAGATAAGCGCCGTTGCCGGCCGGCCGGCCGTCACCGCTGTTCTTTTTCATCGCCGCAGTGAGGGTGGTGGAGTCCCCGTAGTGGCCATCTAACAGATACGACCGTTCATAGCAGTGGCTGTGGCCGCAAAGCACGAGATCCACGCCGCCGGCTTCGAGGATGGGCAGGATATTTTCCCGCATCTCGATGAGTTCGATTTCAGTATCCGAGTCATGCGAGCCCTTGGTGTAAGGCGGATGATGGAAGAAGGCAATGATCCAGGTGGCGGTGGTGCTGGCCAGGTCGGTTTGCAGCCACGTGGCCATCGCCCCGGTGGGCGAGCGGCTCGCCGTCATCGAGTCGAGGGAGATGAAGTGGATGTTGGCGTAGTCGAACGAAAAGTAATGCTCGGTGCCGGAGGCCACCCCGCCGCACTCGCCGGCGGTCGGCAGCGTGTAGATTTCAAAGTAGGGAAAGGTGTCGACAAAGGCCTTGCCTTGGTTCGTCTCGTGGTTGCCGAGGCATGACCAGAAAGGCGTCTTGCTCAGCATCGTCGGATAGATGTTGAACATCCCGGCCTGGAAATTCACATCGCTGCCGTATTCATAGGCATTGTCACCGAGTTGCAAGACCAGGTTGGGCACGCGCGTGCCGGACCACGCATAGAACGCATCGCGCACCGCCTTCTGGTCGGCGTTGCCCGTCCCCTCGTCGCCCAGCGCCCAAATGCGCGTGGCCATCACGGTGCCTGGCGGCGGCGGCGTGGTGAAAGTGCAGTCCGGGCCGCTCGCCAGCGTGTCGGTGGCCGTGCCGATGCTGTAGTAATACCTCGTGCTGGGTGACAGGCCCGTCAGGGTCACGACATGGTTGAGTGGCGAGGCCGACAGCGCGGGCTCATTCACCATCTGGTTGAGATCCGCGGCGCTGGTGCCGTAGCGGACCCGCCCCAGCGTACTCAGCGTGCTGCGCCAGCACACCGTCATCTGGGTGGGGGCCGCCTTTTGCAAATACGGCCCGCGCTGCAAGACCCCGGACCCGGCCGCCACCGTGACGCTGACCACGGCTGAATCAACTGACACATTGTTAGTGTTCGTGGCCCTCGCCTTCAGCGCGTGGGTTCCCAATGGGGCGCCCAGCCACGCATAACTGTAGGGTGGGGTGGTGTCGGCTCCTAACAATGTGTCACCATCATAGAACGCCACCTGGCTGAGGGTCCCATTGCTGCTCGCGGCGATGGCTTCAATCATGAAGTCAGTGCCCACGGTTGCGTTGTGAACCGGACCGCTGAGGGCGGCCATCGGCCCGTTGAACGGGGTGAAGCTCACGTCGTCAAGGGTGTAGTCGCCGTCAGGATTGGTGAGCCCATTGTCATCCGCCCAGACGACGTAAAGCATCTCCCCGTTTGCCCATGCCAGCGAAGTCAGGGGAATGTTGACCGTCTTCGTGCCGCCTGTAACCGTCAACAGCTGGTTACCTAACACATTCCACGAGCCGGCGGTGCCGGATTTGCTCCAATACACCCGGTGGCCGTTGAGCTGTTCTCCAGGCGCAAGGGTCGGCATCCCCAACTGGTAGGAAATGAGCAGCGCTTCCACGGTGGTGCCCGCGGTGTTCTGGAGTTTGGCCATCAGGAGTGTCATCGCGTTACCGGTCGGCTGGGTCCCGAGCTTCAGGTCCCCCGAGCGCCAATAGGCAGGGCCGCTCGTCCCGCTGCCGGGTTTCTGCCCGAGCGTGCTGGTGATGCTGCTGGCGCTGATGCCGCTCATGGCGGCGTCCAGCGCCGCATCACCTTCGATATCACCCGCCCCGGTGCCGAATGACAAGGTGGCCCACTGGCTCGATGCGGGCAGCGTGTCAAAGGTGAGGGTGCCGCTGCCGGTGGCGCCGACGGCGATGGCGGCGTCCGCCTGCGTCATCGCACTCCCGAGGAGTGCGAACATCACGGCCAACACCCGCGGCAGCCAGGCCCGCCGCTTTGTTAGGGAGGGTGGACATTCTTGTCCACCAGCCAAAGCTGTTTTGAAAGCGCCTTTTCTAACTATTTTCATGATTCGGAACGGGGCGGGATGGAGGGCGGCGTTTCATTGGCGGGTCGCAGGCTGTCGAGCGCGGCCAGTGCCTGCCGCGCCTGTTGCATGAGGTGGATGATGGCATGCGAGCGGCGCTCCGCGTCCGGCAATCCCGCCAAGTGACCAACCAACGCCTGCCACGCCGCCTGCGATTCGACGAGGCGGCCCGCCTGCGCCAGCACCGACGCGCGTTTGGCCATCCACGGTTCGGGGCGTGGCGCGTGTTGGCGCATCGTTTCGACCCGTGCCAGCGCCGCCTCAATCTTTCCCGTCGCCACCTCGATGTCCAGCGCCCGCAGGGCGAGAGAGGGAAGCTCCCCCAGCTTTGTTAGGCCCGCATCGAGCACCGCCACGGCCTCGGCGGATTTTCCCATCGCCACCAGTGCGTTGGCGCATTCCAGCACCAGATCCGGCTCCGGCTGCGGGCTTCGTTGCAACGCCTCGCGGTAGTCGGCGATGGCTGCGTCGTGACGCCCGAGATATGTTAGAACCCGCGCGCGGCAAACCCATGCCTGCGTGTGTTGCGGGTGCCGGCTCACGTAGCCATCCAACACCTGCAGCGCATCGGCCGGGCGGCCGGCTTCAAGCAAAATGCGGCCGCGCAGCAAGGCGACATCGACTGCCGGGTCGAGCGGCTGTGCCTGGTCGCAATCGGCGAGCGCCGCCTGCCAGTCGGCATGTTGGCGGAACAACTCGGCGCGTTGCAAATACAGCTGCGCGTCGGCCGGAGCGGTGGCAATTTGTTGGTTCACGCCCGCGATGCGGTCATGCACATCCCCATGGCCAAAGGCCACGCCCGCGCCCAACCCGCCTGCGGCCAAGCACCACAGCAGTCCGAGTGGACGACGGAATCTCGCTTTCAAGGCGGGCAATCTACTCGCCGATACCCGGCAAGTCAATCGCCCTGCGGACTTCGGGATTGGCGGATTTGCAAAGCATGCTAGAACGCTGGTGCCATCTTGCCTGACGCCACGGACATCAAAGCCTTTCTCGGTGACTCCCGCTGGAAAGACCGCTTCGACGACGAACTCCTCGCCGCCGCGCGGCCGCTGGTGCCCAAAATCAGGAACTTGCACCTCGACCCCGCCATCCCCGGCGGCCTCACCCTGCTGGGCACGGTGGGCAAGGACCAGACCGCGGTCAATGCCTGGCATGCGGACGGCGCGTGGGACTTTGAAACCAGCTGCTCGTGCGAGATTGGCAGCTATTGCCACCACGCTGCGGCGCTTTTGTTAGGTGCGGCGCGGCAACGCGACCCGCAACGCCTGCTCGGCCACGGTGTGGCGGCAGCGGTGGCAGCGGTCATGCCCGGCACCCGTGACTTGCCCAAGGAACCGCCGCCGGACCTGCCGTGGCTGGCACCCGCACCGGTTTTCGAATTGCATGTCACGCGCGAGCCGGCCGACCGCACGCTGCGCTTGTTGTTGCAATCGCTCGGGCTGCCGGACCCGGATTGTTGGATATCCGCCGAGGCGCGGGTCAACTACGATGGTCATCGGAGTCCGCTGCGCGCGTCCGCGCCGGATTGGGTGAGCACCGTAACCCTGGCCAACGGCCAAGCCGCGTTGCTCAAACACGCCGCAGCCGCGGAGAACGCCGCCGCCCAACAACTCCGCGATACCGGATTGTCGTCGCTGCAGGCGAATTCCGCATGGCGGCTTCTGCTCAATCTCAAATCCAGGGAGGCTGGCTCCAGCGCCGGCCCGGACCGCTGGTTCCCCGATCCGGGCCGCGTGCCCGTCGATGACTTCTGGTTCCAGTTCCGCGGTGAGTGGGTCGCCCGCTTGGAATCCCTCGGCTGGCTCGTCACCATTGACGACAGCGTCGGCCATCGCGTCTTTGATGCCGATCCATCACAATGGGACAGCTCGCTGGACCCCGGCCACGGCGGCTGGTTCAGCCTGTCGGTCGGCTTCGAGGTGGCCGGCGAGCGCCACGACCTGTTGCCCATTCTGGCTGGATTGTTAGAAAGCGATTTCCTGGAGGAAACCCTCGACCGTCCTAACAACAGTCACGTCTATGCGCCGTTGCCGAATGGCGACGCGCTGCGCCTGCCGGTCGGCCGGGTGCGGATGATTCTCCAACACCTCGCGGCATTGCTCGACCCGAAGTTTCCCGAGCGCACCCGCCTGCACGCGCTGGATGCCGCGGCGCTTGCGGGGCTGGACGGGCTCGGGCTCACACCGCCGCCGGAGTTGGCCGGGCTGGCGGCCAAGCTGCGGGATTTCTCCGGCATCGAGCGGGTGGCCTTGCCGGACGGGGTGCACGCGACCTTGCGCGATTACCAACTCGCCGGGTTCCATTGGATGCAATTCCTCGCGCGCCATGGTTTGCACGGGATCCTGGCCGACGACATGGGCCTCGGCAAAACCCTGCAAACGCTGGCGCATGTTCTAACCGAAAAGGAATCGGGCCACGCGGGCGGCAAGCCGGTGCTGGTGGTGGCACCCACCTCGGTGGTGCCCAACTGGCGGGCGGAGGCGCTCAAGTTCACGCCCGGCCTGCGGGTGCTGGTGCTCAACGGGCCCGAGCGCACGAGATACTTCCGCTCGATCCCGCATGCGGACCTTGTCCTAACATCCTTTGCGCTGTTGCAGCGGGACATAGAGAAACTGCGCGACGTGGAGTTCCACCTGGTGGTCTTGGATGAGGCGCAGAACATCAAGAACCCCCACGCCAAGGTGGCGCAAGCCGCCTGCAAGCTCAACGCGCGCCACCGGCTCTGCCTGTCAGGCACGCCGATCGAAAACCACCTCGGCGAGTTGTGGAGTTTGATGCGGTTTTTGATTCCGGGGTTTCTGGGCAGCGAGGAGGCGTTCAACAGCCGCTTCCGCAAACCGATCGAAAAGGACGGCGATGCCGAACGCAACGCGCTGCTCAGGCGCCGCGTGGCACCCCTGCTCCTGCGCCGCACCAAGGACCAGGTCGCCAAGGAACTGCCGCCGAAAACCGAACTCGTGCACCTCATCGAATTGCATACCAATCAAAAGGACCTCTATGAAACCGTGCGCGCCACCATGGACAAGCGCGTGCGCCAGGCCATCGCCGCGCGCGGCATCGGCCAATCCCAGATTGTCTTTCTCGATGCCCTGCTCAAGCTCCGCCAGATTTGTTGCGACCCGCGCCTGTTGCCGGAGGATTTTTCCAGCCATGTCCGCGAATCCGCCAAGCTGGATTTTCTAACAGACCTGTTGGAGTTGCTCATCGAGGAAGGCCGGCGGATTTTGTTGTTTTCGCAGTTCACCAGCATGCTCGCCCTTATCGAGGAGCATCTCGTCGCCGCGCGCATTCCCTACCTCAAGCTCACCGGCGCCTCCAAGGACCGCGGCAAATTGGTGGATGATTTCCAATCCGGCAAGGCCCCGGTGTTTCTCATCTCGCTCAAAGCCGGCGGCACCGGCCTTAATCTAACCGCCGCGGACACCGTCATCCACTACGACCCGTGGTGGAACCCGGCCGCCGAGGCGCAGGCGACCGACCGCGCCTATCGGATCGGCCAGGACAAGCCGGTGTTTGTGCACAAGCTGCTGTGTCAGGACACCGTCGAGCAGCGCATCCACCAACTCCAACAGGACAAGGGCAAACTCGCCGCCGGCATCCTCGCCGGCACCGATCTGGCCGCCAGCCTCGATGCAGCCACCCTGCGGGCGTTGTTGGAGCCGTAGGTGCGGCAAAACAATTTCATCCTGCCCCTTGCGCAACCGGCCAATCTTCCTACATTGCGGGCGCAGCCATGAGCGACTCCCCCACCCCCGCCCCCTCCCAGAAGGGCATTCTCGCGGTGATTTTTCTAACCGTGTTCCTCGACCTGGTCGGGTTCGGCATGGTCATCCCGATCCTGCCGATCTACGCCCACGACAACGCCGCCAAGGGCTGGGAGATCGGCGCCATCATGGGGGTTTACTCGCTGATGCAATTTGTGTGCTCGCCGCTGTGGGGCCATTGGAGCGACCGGATCGGACGCCGCAAGCCGATGTTAATCGGCACGCTGGGAGCGACCTTTGCCTATGCGGTGTTCGCGTTGGGGTCCGGAATGCCGGGGCGCTGGGCGTTGGGCGTGTTTTTCGTGTCGCGGATGTTGGCCGGCTTTTTCGGGGCCAACCTGTCGGTGGCGCAGGCGGCCATCGCGGATATCACGCCACCGGACCAACGCTCGCGACGGATGGGTCTCATCGGCATGGCCTTCGGCCTCGGCTTCATTCTCGGGCCGTGGCTCGGCGGGGTGAGCTTGAAACATTTCGGGGTGGCGGGGCCGGGGTGGGTGGCCACCGGGTTTTGCGCGCTGAATTTTTTGTTAGCCTGGGCGTTGTTGCCGGAAACCCTGCGCAAGACCTCGGAACATGCCGCCGACCTGCCGCGCCTCACCCAATGGGCCCGCACCCTTGGCCACCCGCAGATCGGTTTGGTGGTGATGGTGTTTTTCCTCAGCACCTTCGCCTTTGCCAGTTTTGAAACCACCCTCGGGCTGTTGGTCAGCCACAACTTCCACCTCGATTACAAAGGCCGGGACGCCACCACCATCGGCAATTTGTTCATGTTCACCGGCTTCATCGGCGTGCTCGCCCAAGGCGGCATGTATCGACCGCTGCTCAAGCGCATGGGCGAAGCCGGCCTCATCGGCCTCTGCCTCTTGCTCTACGGGGTCAGCCTGGCCATGATCCCATGGGTCACGACGTGGGGTCTGCTGTATGCGTGGCTCGCCGTGCTCGGTTTTGCCGCCAGCCTCTCCCGGCCGCCCATCTTCGGCTTGATCTCGCGCTTGACCGCCGCCGGCGACCAAGGCGCAACCCTCGGCGTCGCCCAAGCGGTCGGCAGTCTGGCACGCATCGTCGGGCCGTTATTGGCAGGGATATTCTTTGTGATCCATCCTGCCTGGCCGTTTGTCGCCTGCGCCGCAATGGCGCTCTTGACCAGTGTGGTGGTCGTGGCCAAGCTGCTGCCGTCGTTGCGTGCCCACACCGCAGCCAGCGTGCAAGCCTGAACGCTATGGTGCAACGCGTGCGGTTGCATCAGCCAGAGCCTTTTCCCATAGGGGAGAAATAATCGCAGACCGCCGCTAACAAGGCCATGCCGTATCTACGAAAGATCTTAGAGTGGCAAGGCGTAACACATCCCGCGCGTTCACACCCTGTAATGAATTCCCAATCATCATGAAACATCCTCTCCTCACGCTGGTTCCCGCATTACTGCTGGCCCCATGGGCTCCGCTCCTTGCCGCCGACCTCCATGTCACCACCACCGGCAATGACACAAACCCCGGCACGCAAGCCGCCCCGTTGCGCACGATCCAGCGCGGCGCGGAACTCGCCCAAGCGGGGGATGTCGTCACCGTGCACGCGGGAACGTATCGCGAACGCATCGCCCCGCCCCGCGGCGGCGAGTCCGACGCCAAGCGCATTATCTATCAAGCGGCGGCGGGCGAACAGGTCGAGATCAAGGGATCGGAAATCATCAAGGGCTGGGTGAAGGTGCAGGACGACGTCTGGCAGGTGAAGTTGCCCAACACGTTTTTCCACGGCTTCAATCCTTATAGCGACCAGATTCGCGGCGATTGGTTCAACTCCATGGGCCGGCAACACCATACCGGCGCGGTCTATCTCAACGGCGAGTGGTTGTTGGAAGCCGCCAAGCTGGAAAACGTCACCAACCCGGCCGGCGGCGAGCCGCTGTGGTTCGGCCAGGTGGACGGCGAGAGCACCACCCTCTGGGCCCGCTTCAAGGCGGGCGACCCTAACGAGCAATGCGCCGAGATCAACGTGCGACGGACGGTTTTCTATCCGGAAAAGCCGGGGGTGAACTATCTCACCGTGCGCGGTTTCACGATGCGCCACGCGGCCACCCAATGGGCGCCACCCACCGCCGAGCAGGTTGGCCTGATAGGCACGCATTGGAGCAAGGGCTGGATCATCGAGAACAACGTCATCAGCCACTCGCGCTGCTCCGGAGTGACCCTCGGCAAATACGGCGACCAATGGGACAACACCTCGGCCAATTCCGCGGAGGGCTACGTCAAAACCATCGAACGCGCGACCGCCAACGGCTGGAACAAGGATGCCATCGGCCACCACATCGTGCGCAACAACACGATCTCGGACTGCGAGCAGACCGGGATCTGCGGCAGCCTGGGAGCCATCTTCAGCGAGATCACGGGCAACCACATCCATCACATCTGGGCCAAGCGGCAGTTCCGCGGCGCGGAAATGGCCGGCATCAAGATTCATGCGTCCATCGACATGCTCATCAAAGGCAACTGGATTCACCACGCGGGGCGCGGCATGTGGATGGATTGGATGGCCCAAGGCACACGCATCACCGGCAACCTTTGTCACGACAACACCAACGAGGATTTGTTCGTCGAAGTCGACCACGGGCCTTACCTCGTGGACAACAACGTGTTCCTTTCCCCCCTCAACATCAATGACATGTCCCAAGGCGGCGCCTATGCCCACAACCTGTTTGCCGGACGCATCGAAAGCCGCACCGAGGCCGGCCGCAACACGCCCTATCATCCGGCGCACTCCACCGTGGTCGCCGGCCTCAGCTCGATCAAGGGCGGCGACAACCGGTTTTATAACAACCTCTTCACCGGTGGCGAGCCAGCCGGCCTGTGGGTTTACGACGCGCGCGAATACCCGCTGCATACCGGCGGTAATGTGTATTACCGCGGCGCCCGCCCCTACGCCAAGGAACAGGCCCCGCTCCTCAGCGCCACAGCCGATCCCAAACCGACCCTTGCGGTAGAAGGCAAGAACGTGGTGCTCAATCTAACGCTTGGCACGGAGATCCGCGATGCCAGGACCGCGCCGGTGACCACTGAAATGTTAGGCAAGGCGCAGGTGCCCGGCCTGGGTTATGAAAACCCCGACGGCTCGCCGTTGAAGATTGATAAGGATTATTTCGGCAAGCCGCGCAATGCGACAACGCCATCACCCGGCCCCTTTGAAAGCCCCGGCTCCGGCAGCCAGTCGCTCAAGGTCTGGTGATGGAATGGCAGGCGTGACGGCGCGTGACGGTGCGTGGCGGCGGTTTTCAACCGCCATGCCCATCCACCCAACGAAGCTCCACCGAATGCATCGCTGCAAGCCTTACTCATGATCAGCGGCACCGGTTCAGCATGGAGGCGGGACGCCTCCAGCACGGCCTGCCGTGGGACGCGGCAGTCACAACCACCTCCCGTAATAATCTTGCCAATGGGTTCGGGTTCCCCTAGCCATGGGTCGCGTCAGCGCTCCGGCTGATCCTACCACCCCATCCCGCACCCGTGAACGCCCATCCCTCATCCCAAGCCCAAGGATCCACGGCTGACTCAGCCACCAAGATCAACTTCGCCTATCTGTTGCCGATTTGCCTGGTTGCCACGCTCGGCGGCCTGTTATTCGGATTTGACACCGGGGTCATCTCCGGGGCGATCGAACCACTGACCGCGAAATTCGGCCTGAGCGATTTCATGAAAGGCTGGACGTCGGGGTGCGTGCTGGTCGGTTGCGCGGCGGGCGTGTTGTTAGTCGGACCGATCTCGGACCGTTATGGCCGGCGTCTGGCGATGTTTCTGGCGGCGGCGATGTTTCTCGCCTCGGCCATCGGCACGGCTTTCCCCAATGACATTGTGACCTTCATCATCTTCCGCATCATCGGCGGTCTGGGCATTGGCATCGCCTCGGTCTCCACGCCGATGTATATCTCGGAAATCACTCCGGCAGGCATTCGGGGCCGCCTGGTGGCCGTCAACCAGATCGCCATCGTCGGCGGCATCGCGCTGACGTCATTCATCAACTACTTCATTGCCCATGCCAAGGGCGATCCGAACGATCCGCTGATTCAAGCTTGGCTAACCGAAAGCGGCTGGCGCTGGATGTTCGGCATGGGCATCCTGCCGGCCGTGCTGTTTGCGTTGTTGCTCATTCCGATTCCCGAGAGCCCGCGCTGGCTGATAGAAAAGAAGCGCGAGGACGAGGCGAAGAAGATTCTCGAAAAAGTCGGCGAGCAGGGGTTTGCCGGAGTCGAGTTTGCCAGCATCAAGACCGCGCTGTCGCAGGAAAAAGGCACGTGGAGTGAGTTGTTCTCGTCCGGGTTGCGGCTGCCGCTGACCATCGGCGTGCTGCTGGCCATCCTCCAACAAGTCACCGGCATCAACGTCTTCATGTATTTCGGGGCGACCATCTTCAAGACCATGAGTTCCTCGACCGGGGTGGACGCCGGCTTGCTCCAACAATTCATCATCAATGGCGCGGGGGTCCTGTTCACGGTGATTGCCATCGCCACCGTGGACAAATGGGGCCGCAAGCCGCTCATGCTCGTCGGTTCCGCCGGCATGGGAATCAGCCTGGTGGCCATGGGGGTCATGGCCCAAACTCTAACCGACCCGACGGCGGCCAGCGGCTGGATGCTGTTTTTCATCGTGCTGTATATCGGTTGCTTCGGCCTCTCGGTGGGCCCGGTGACCTGGGTTATCCTGGCGGAAATTTTTCCCACCGGGGTGCGCGGCCGGGCGTTGGGCTTGGCGACGTTTTTCCTGTGGACGGCGGATTACGCGGTGACCCAGACCTTCCCGATGATGGATGCGAAGGACTCGTGGTTTGTGGCTCATTTCAACCACGCCTTTCCGTTCTATATCTATGCGTTGTTTTGCGTGGCGATGATTGGGGTGGTATGGCGTTTGGTGCCTGAAACCAAGGGCCGCACGCTCGAGGAGATCGAACGCAGTTGGTCACACAAGGACTGATGGATGGCTCCTTGCTCATGCTGGGCCTCGCGGGGCCGGAACTCACCGCCGCGGAAGCGGCGCTGTTCCGCAAGCTGCAACCCGCGGGCTACATCCTGTTCTCACGCAATATCGTCACACCCCAACAAACCCGCAGGCTGACAGATTCGCTGCGGGATCTATCAAAACGCCCGCCCCTTGTGGCCATCGACCAGGAGGGCGGGCGAGTCTCCCGCACCCGGGAAATTGCGCCGGCGGCACCCTCGG
>CAIKDP010000215.1 GCA_903826205.1 Akkermansiaceae bacterium | reverse complement strand
TTGGAAACATCCATGACGCAGTTGGAGCGCGGGGTGGCGGCCGCTTGTTGATAGAACTCGGCATCATCCTGCCAAAACTCGAAGGATTTGGCGGGTTTGAGGATGCGCTGGATCAGGGCGACCACCTCGCTGGTGGTGACAAACCCGGGGTTGGTGACATTGTAGGTGCCGAAGGGTGCGCGGCGCTCCCACAGGTCTAGGCAGGCGGCGGCAAAGTCGCCCCGGTGGGACAGGGAGTTGACGTTTTGATAGACCTTGGGGTAGCGCAGCAGTTTGGTTAGATAGTTGCGCAGGGAGTCGGATTCATCGAAGGGGATGCGCAGGCGCCAGATGAAGGTGTTGGGGGTTGCTGCCAAGGCCTCTTCCCCGAGGGCCTTGGTGCCGCTGTAGAAACTGCAGGGTGGCTGGCGGAAGCTGAAGTTCGGCGGGTCGGCTTCGCTGAAGCCGCGGATCGCCGTGCGATGGTGGGCCAGCGCGGACTGGAACCCGGGCACGGTCATGTCGCGCACGATGCGGGTCTGGCCGGATTCCATCAGTTTGGCGCCCGAATAGATGCAACCCGAGGACACATGCCCCCACGGGACGCCAGCCACCGTGCAGGCATGGGCGATGGTTTGGGGCAGCAGGGCATTGCCTAACAAGGTATCCGCCCGCGCCGTCTCGCAGGCGTCCACATTCGGCTTGCCGGTGAAGCCGGCGCAGTTGATGAGGAACTCCACCGGTGTGGAGCGCAGCACTTCAAGGAGTGTGTCAAAACGCGTGTAGTCACAGGTGGCGCGCGTCAGGGAGGTGAAGTCCTTGCCGCGCTTGCGCAGTTCCGTGGCGAACGCTTGCCCGATATAGCCGGTGGCACCGAGGAGGAGGATCATGGGGGGAGAAAGTATTAAATCCGAAGCAGGAAATTTGAAACGAGGAGAGGAGGAAATGCGAACATCGAACATTGAACGCCGAACATCGAACGGACCATGGACAACAGACCACTCTTCTTCTAGCGCTTGGCGTTCTGGAGCAAAGTGTGCAAATAAGCGGCGTAGTTGCTGCGGCCCATGGCGGCGGCGGTTTGCGCGACTTGGGCTTGGTCGATCCAGCCGTTGTCCCAGGCGATTTCCTCGAGACAGGCGATTTTGAGTCCCTGGCGTTCCTCGATGGCTTCGATGTAGTTGGCTGCCTCGATGAGGCTGCGATGGGTGCCGGTGTCGAGCCAGGCGAAGCCCCGGCCTAACTTTTCGACATGCAATTCGCCGCGCTCGAGATAGAGCCGGTTGAGGTCGGTGATTTCGAGTTCGCCGCGGGTGCCGGGGCGCAAGGTGGCGGCGAGTTCGGTGACTTTCGAGTCATAGAAATACAGGCCTGGCACGGCGTAGGTGCTGCGGGGCTGTGTGGGTTTTTCTTCCAGCGAGAGGGCGATGCCGGTGGTTTCGTCAAACTCAATGACACCGAAGCGCTGGGGGTCGCGCACGTAGTAGGCGTAGATGGAGGCGCCCTGCCGCAGTTGGGCATGCCGCCGGAGGATCTGCGTGAAGCCCTGGCCGTAAAACAAGTTGTCGCCGAGGACCAGGCAGGCGGGGCCGTCTGCCAGAAACTCGCGGCCAATGATGAACGCCTGGGCCAAGCCCTCGGGACGCGGTTGTTCGGCGTATTCGATGCGCATGCCGAGTTGCGAACCGTCGCCAAACAGGCGGCGGAATTGGGGCAGATCGTGGGGGGTGGAGATGATAAGCACTTCGCGCAATCCGGCCAACATGAGGACCGAGAGCGGATAGTAGATCATCGGCTTGTCATAGACGGGCAGCAATTGTTTGCTCACGGCCACGGTGAGCGGGTGCAAGCGGGTGCCGGAACCGCCGGCGAGGATGATGCCTTTCATGGGTGGGGTGGAAGAGTGGTCGGTTGTCTATGGTCGGTTGTCGGTTTGGAGAAGAAAAATGCGAACATCGAACATCGAACATCGAACATCGAACATCGAACATCGAACAGTTCGTATCAATCTTCGGTTCTATATCATTGACTTGGTTGCTCCCGCGTTGTCACCAACGCGCCTACGAAGAACTGCGAACATCGAAAATTGAACGTCGAGCATCCTACGTCCCTGACGCTGCCGCCCTTGGTCGATCCTCCGGGGCTGGGAGAAAACCAAAATGAGAGGACGCGGTGCTTTCGGAGACTGAGAAACCAAGGGATGAAAGCGCTGCAGGTGTAGATAGCGCCGGAGGCCCCGGATTCAAGAAAATTTTCCGAAATGTTAGGAGATGTGAACGATTTCCCCCTATTTCTTCTCATCGCTGCCATAGGCGCCATAGGCGCCGTAGCCGTAGCGGTAGGCGCGACCGTAGCGGGACGTTTTGTAATAGCCGTAGGAGTAGTTTTCGCCCATCAGCCGGCGCTTTTCCCTGAAGCCATTGAAGACGATGCCGCTGAGATGGGTGCCATCCTCGTCGAGAATTTCGATGGCGCGTGTGATGGCCCCTTTGGGCACATACTCGGCTTGGGCGACGAGGCAGACGTTGTGGGCGAGCGGGGCGACCATGCGGGTGTCTGGCACCGCGAGGATGGGTGCGGTGTCGAGCACCACGACGTCGTATTCGCGGCAGGCTTGGGCGAGGACTTCCTTGAGGTGGCCGGTTTCGAGGAGTTCGCCGGGGTTGGGGGCGCGCTTGCCGGAAAGGATGAGGTGGAGATTGGCTTGCCCGGTTTCGCGACAGATGACTTGTTCGAAGGGCGCGAGATTGGCGAGGCACTCGGTGATGCCGCCTTGGGGTTGTTCACGGGCGAGGCCGAAGAGTTTGTGGGTGGAGGGCTTGCGCAGATCCAGGTCGATGAGGAGGGTTTTGCGGCCTTGGCCGGCGGCGGCGAGGGCGAAGTTGGCGGAGGTGAGGGTCTTGCCTTCGCCGGGCAGCGCGCTGGTGAAGAGGGTGATTTTGCGGCGCGTCTCATCGCCGAGGAGGGAGATGGAGGCCCGCAGGACGCGGTACATTTCCGCATAGCTGGTGGATGAGGTGCCGCGGCGGAACACCAGCCGCTTGTTCCATAACTTGTGGAAGTCATCCTTGTCGTCCGGGTTGCGTTTCCGGTATTGTTGTTCGGCGACGTCGAGGTGATGGAGTCTGATCTCGGCAATCGCGGCGAGGACATTGACCCCGGTGGCACTGGCGATCTGGGAGACCGTGTGGTATTTGTTGTCAATGCGGATGAGCAGGAGGGCGAGCAAAAGACCGCAGGCAAAACCGCCCATCGAGCCGGTGACCAGAACTTTGTTAGGCACCGGGGCGGAGGGGCCGCCGGGCACGCGCGCCAGATTGCTGACCTCGGCGCTGGACTCCTCCGACTCCTGGTTGACGCTGGTTTCCTTGATGCGGGTCAGCATGTTGTTGAAGACGAGGGTTGAGCTCTGGGTTTCACTTTCCAGAACGCCGATGCGGGCGAGGAGTTGTTGACGGGCGATGCGCAGATACTCATCGGGGTGGGCTGCGTGATCCGGCAGTTCCTTGCCGGCCACCTCCCAATAGGCTTTATCGCTGGCAGAC
>CAIKDP010000214.1 GCA_903826205.1 Akkermansiaceae bacterium | reverse complement strand
TCATCCCTATCCTGCTCTCGGCACACCGCACATACCGGTCGCCCTGGTCTGGGATTACTATACGGGTTGGCTGCCGCCGCGGACTGGCAGCGGGTTGCCCTATATGGTCTGGGGCAAGTCGTCATACGAAAAGGGCGACCACCAGATCGACATGCTCTTCCGCTCACTGTTGCCCCATTACGAGGACGCGGCCTACTTTCCTGACGAGCGTGGATTCCTGAGCGAAACGCCCTGCGGTGACATTTTCGATGTTCTGCTCTCGAATGTCCCGCGATACGTCCTGAATCAGTATGATGTGGCGGTTGTGATCGGCCAGACGAGAATCGAAAGTCAGTTACAGACCACCTTGCAGGACTTTATCAATCGGGGCGGGTCGGTAGCAACCACCGCTGCCCAACTGACCAAGGATTCAGCCGCAATGTTTGGCGTGCAGCTCACCGGTGCTACTTCCCTGGAAACCACCGTCAATTGGACAACTGGCGGCTCGATCACCGAGAGCAAGTTCAAACTGCACCATCTAAAACCTCTGCCCGGTGCCAGCGTGATTGCCAAAACGCCCGCCGGACTTCCAGTGGTTGTGAAATATCCAACTGCAGCAGGCGGCGAGTTGCTCGTGTTTGCGGCCGACTACGGCCTCACCGAATGGTCCGGCACAATTGCGAATGCTGGCTGGCAGCAACCGCTTCAATCTCCCTACCAACTTCTGAACCACGTACAAGCCTACCTCAGCCCATGGCTGAAGAAATGGAATCTCATCGACGTTACCGGCCCGCCGATCCAATATCTGACGAACGTCTCTCATGATTCCAACCGCGTTATTGTCACCCTGTCAAACAATGTTAAGAATTCCTGGAGCGGCTCCGTGAGTCTGAAGGGTTTCAAGATCGCATCGTGCAAAGATCTGATTACGGGCGAATCGTTTGGCGCAGGTGATTCCGTATCCGTGAAAGTCCGCGAGAATGATCTGGTCATTCTGGAGGTGATTTCCACGACACCGGTGGTACGGTTCAAGGACGCGGCTCCGACCCCACCTCCCACCGCTGCTGAGCTGGTTCTGAAAGGGGACAAGGCGTTTGAGAAGTGGGACAAGTTCACACCCCAGGGAATGTTGGCCAGAAAGCGCCCCCCGGCTCTCAGGCCGGCGCAAGGCAGCGAGCCGTCCGGCGCATTGTTTGTGAACGCCTGGTTGTTCGACGGCGAGGATCCGAAGATCTGGATTCCGGCGATCAAGAAACTGGGGCTTAATGGCGTTGAGATTCGCGCCACGCAGCTTTTCGGGGACAAGATGCCGGCGCTCTGGAGCATGCTGGCAACTCAGGGCCTCCGGGTCGGCGCTGTGCATGCCGGAGTTGACCTGACCCCATTCAGTTTCGGTTCAATTGCCAGTGACCTTGATTCAGACCGCTTGCCGACGTTGCAGTGGCTGGAATTGACGATGGAGCTGATGCGGGACGCTGGAATCAAGCGCTTGGTCTTGTATCCCGGTTACAAAGTGTATGGCGACAGCAGTCCGTATAAGAGCGGTCAGACTCTGGCGAGCCTGAATCGGCTCAAGACGAAAGCGCAGAGTTGCGGTGTCACCATCATGGTCGAGATTGCTCAAGGACAGGAAACTTACCCGCAAACGGGGAATTTGCAGGGTCTGATCTCAAGCGTGGATTCCCCGTGGGTAAAGGCGGGAATGAACACGGCCAACACCCAGCTCGCGGAAGGAAATTTCTCGGCGTCGCTTGCCGGCACCCTGGACTATGTGCACCTCAGCAATTACAAGCCGCTCACCAATGGCTGGAAGAGAAGCAACTATGCTCCGCTGACGGACGGCGAGATCCCTGTGGCAACCATGCGCGCCATTCTTTCGGATAGGCGGAGCACCGGTAGGGCGACTTGCATTTACATGCTCAGCCCAACCAATCCTATCGGAGCTTTGAGCGACTTTCTAAAATCTCAGCCATGACAAGATCACACCGAGAACCCCCATCCAACCAAATAAATAGTCACCAATCCACGTTCCCCATGTTCAAATGCCCCATTGTTTGCTGCTATCTGGCGGGCTCACTGCTGTTGGCGATGGCCACCGCCCAAGGCCAGAGTGCCAGGAAGTCCATCAATCTGGACGAGGGCTGGAAGTTTCATCTGGGGCACGCCAAAGACCCGGAGAAGAACTTCAAGTATGGGGGCCATGGGGCGGTGGATGCGAAACTCAGCAATGACGGCCTCTTGACGCCTTATGCGGCCGTTCTCACAGCGGGTTTTGACGACCACGAGTGGAGGACATTGCAATTGCCTCATGATTGGGCGGTGGAATTGCCTTTCGTGAAGCCAGCGGAAGATGAGCTGTTTTACGCCTTTCACGGCTATAAGCCGATCGGTCTTCATTATCCGGAAAACAGCGTTGGATGGTATCGCAAGACGCTATCCCTGCGACCTGAAGACGCCCATAAGAGGCATCTTCTCCAGTTCGACGGAGTTTACCGGGACTGCAAAGTCTTCGTAAACGGAGATAGCGTGGGCGAGAATAAGAGCGGCTACAACGGGTTTGCCTTCGATATCTCGAACTATCTGTATTTCGACAAATCGAATATTGTGGTGGTGAAAGTGGATGCCACGCAATACGAAGGCTGGTGGTATGAAGGAGCCGGAATCTACCGCTCCGTCCGCCTCATTCAAACCGGCGAGATTCACGTTCCCGAGAATGGTACCTACGTCCGCTCTGCAATTGTGGACGGCAAGGCGACGATTTTCCTGGATACCACCATTGAGAACAAATCGTTTGTGGCGGCGCAATGCGAGATTGAGTCCAAACTGATCAACAGGGAAGGAGCAACAGTGGCTACCTTCAGCCCCAGTAAAGTGAATCTGCCAAGAAGTGGGAAAATCGAAGTCCCACAACAGATCGAGGTTTCCAGTCCCCACTTATGGTCGCTGGAAGATCCCTATCTGCACACGATTGTTTCTATCATCAGGAAGGATGGCCGCGAGCTTGATCGTTACACCACGCGTTTTGGAATACGGGTGATTGAGGCACGGTCGGACGGTCTTTTCATCAACGGAAAGTATGTGAAAGTGAAGGGCTTTTCCAGCCATCAGGATCACGCCGGTGTTGGGATTGCCGTGCCTGACGCCGTCCACTATCAGCGTATCAAATGGATCAAGGAGATGGGGGGCAATGGCTACCGCTGTCATCATGCCAACTCTCCGGCCCTGTTGGATGCGTGCGATGAGTTGGGGGTGCTGGTCCTGGCCGAGACACGGCAATTGGGGACCAGTCCGGCCGCCCTAAAGGAGTGGGAGGACTTGATTCTCAGGGACAGGAATCGGCCTGCCGTATTCATGTGGTGTCTCGGCAACGAGGAGAATGTCGTGCAACAGAAGGTCCGTGGCCGGAGAATCGCGCGGGAAATGGTGGAAATTCAGCGGAGATTGGACCCGACCCGCTCTGTCACCCATGGCGACAATAGCGGTGATTCGTATGAGGGAATCAGCACGGTCATTCCCGTCCGGGGATTCAACTACAACGGCGACTATGCGAAATACAAAAGGGAGCACCCAGAACAACCGCAAATCGGCACCGAAATGCCCAATGCTCCGCCCACAGGGTATAACTATTTCTTAGGTGATGATGCCAATCTCAATACGGAGAACAGGCTGTCCTCTGAGGGGTGGTGGCAGGTGGTTGACAAGTGCGATTGGTTCATGGGCGGATTTGCATGGACGGCTTATGACTATCGCGGTGAAGCCCGATGGCCGTATGTGGTCTCCCATTTTGGCAGCATGGATCTTTGCGGCTTTCCGAAAGACAGATACTATTACTACAAAAGCTGGTGGAGCAAAGAGGATGTCCTATACCTATTTCCGCACTGGAATTGGAAAGGCAGGGAGGGGCAGAAGGTAAAGGTCGGCTGCTACAGTAATGCAGATACGGTTGAATTGTTTTTGAATGGAACAAGTTTGGGGCGCAAGGACATGCCTCGTAATGGCCATTTGGAGTGGATTACGGAATACCAGCCGGGAGTCTTGAAAGCAATCGCCTACCGAAATGGCAGAAGGATGGAGAAAGTCATTGAGACCACCGATGAACCACAGCAAATTGTCGGAACACCGCTCAAAAGAACCATCACTGCCGATGGCCGGGATGCGGTCATCGTGAATT
>CAIKDP010000213.1 GCA_903826205.1 Akkermansiaceae bacterium | reverse complement strand
TGCGGGATCTGTCCAAACGCCCGCCCCTTGTGGCCATCGACCAGGAGGGCGGGCGAGTCTCCCGCACCAAGGAAATTGCGCCGGCGGCACCCTCGGCACCCACGCTGGCGGCGTGGGGGAAACCGGCCGCGACGGGCCAGGCCGGCGCGCTGACCGGGGACTTGCTGCGCATGTTAGGCGTGAATCTCAACCTGGCCCCGGTGTTGGATCTGGACCATCACCCGGCGGCGCAAAACGCGCTGCGCGGGCGCAGTTGGGGCCGCGACCCGCAACGCGTGATCGATCATGCGGGCCAGTGGAACCGCTGGTTGCGCAAACGCGGGGTCGCCAGCTGCGCCAAACATTTTCCCGCCGGCGGCCGCGCGCTGGCCGATCCGCACCACGAGCTGCCCGTGGCGCTTGCCACGCTCGACGAGTTGCTGCGCGAGGATGCGCTTCCCTACACGGCTCTTATGCCGGAACTGGACGCCATCATGTTGGGCCACGTCGAGTTTCCCAATATCGATGCCGCTTTCCCAGCGTCGCTTTCGCCGCGCATCATCCGGCGCTTCCTGCGCGACCAACTCGGGTTTGATGACCATCTGGTTCTAACCGACGACCTGGACATGGCCGCCATCACCCGCCGCTATGGCCGCGGCCAGGACGCCAGATTGGCGCTGGAGGCCGGCAATGATCTGGCGCTCATCTGTCATCGCACCGCAACCGCGGAAGTGGCGGCGGCGGCGCTCCGCGAGCTGCCATGGATTGTTCTATCAGAAGCATGGGAGCGCGTCGAGCGGCTGCGCGACAAGCTCCGCTGGCCGCGGCCGTGGTCGGAGCCGCAATGGCAGGCCGCCTGCGCCGGTCTGGCGGAGTTGGCTGCGGAAGTGCCGGAAATCGCCGGTGCAGGCGGTGGCACCATCAGCCCTGTGGCGGGCTATTGAGCGGCAGATTCGCCTCCTGGTATTGCAGGCGGTAGAGGTGGGCGTAGAGACTGGTTTGATCGCTGATGAGTTCCTGATGCGAACCGCTGGCAACGAGGCCGCCATTTTGCAGGACATGAATGCAGCGGGCATTGCGAATGGTGGAAAACCGGTGGGCTATGACAATGGTGGTGCGGCCTTGCATCAGGCGGTCAAAGGCGAGCTGGATTTGTTGCTCGGACTCGCTGTCGAGCGCGGACGTCGCCTCGTCGAGCAGCAGGATGGGGGCATTTTTGAGGAAGGCGCGGGCGATGGAGATGCGCTGGCGCTGGCCGCCGGAGAGGCTGCCGCCGTTTTCGCCGATCTGGGTGTCGTACCCTTGCGGCTGCTCCATGATGAAGTCATGGGCGAAGGCGGCACGGGCGGCTTGCTCGATATCCCCGTCGCTGGCGTCAGGGCGCGCCAGGCGGATGTTGTTGCGCAGCGTGTCTGAAAACAAAAAGATATCCTGACTGACCAGCGAGATTTCGCGCCGCAACGAAACGGTGGTGAGGCGGCTGATGTCCTGACCGTCGATTTCAAGAACGCCGGAGCCTGGCTGATAGAAGCGCTCGATGAGGTTGAGGAGGGTGGATTTGCCACTGCCGGAGGGGCCGACCAGAGCGGTGACGTGACCACCGGGACAAAACAGGGAAACCTCACGGATGACGGGTTGGCCGGGCCGATAGGCAAAGGAGACATTGCGCAGCGTGATATCGCCCTTGTCCACCACCAGCGGCTTGGCATCCGGTTGGTCGGGGATGGAGTAATCGGAATCGAGCACGTCGTAGAGCATCTGCACGCCGACCAGGGCGGCTTGCAGTGAGATGTTCATGCGGGCGATGCGCTTGATCGGGTCGTAGGCCAGCAGCAAGGCGGTGAGAAAAGCGATGAGCGAGCCGCCACTCTGGCCATGCACGAGATTGCGATAGCCACCGTAATAAACAATGCAGGCAATGGCCACGCCGCCCATCGACTCCATCAGGGGGCTGGTACGGGAGGCCACCACCGCCATCTTGTTGGAACGTTTTTCAACGGCACCGATGGCCTCGTTGAAGCGGCCGCTCATGTGCGGCTCCAAGTTGTAGGACTTGATGAGCTTGTTGCCGATAATGGCTTCCTGAATGGTGGAGATGACCTGGACATTGCCCAGAAACTCGGCGTTGGCGATCTTGCGGATGCGTTTGATGATGCTGGCCAGTGCCAGGATCAGCGGCGCCATGATGAATAACGCGCCACAGGACAAGCGCCAGTCCAGGGCGAACATCGCTGCCAGCAGCGCCAGCGCCGTGAAGACATCCTGCACGCGCATCATGAGCAGGTTCATCACCGTGCGGGAGGAACTGGCGGCTTGGGAAACGCGGGGAATGAGATCACCCGACGGAAAGTGAACAAAAAACGCGAGGGATTGGTGGAGAATGTGGTGGCTGACCCGGGCTTGCTGGCGGGCCACGATGTTGTTGCCGATTTTGGAGAGAATGACCGACGAACCATACAGGCTTGCGCCCTTGACGAAGAAAACCAGCAGAATAGCCAACGCGACATTGAGGATCTGCAGCATGCCCGGCTCGGAAGTGGCGATCTTGCGGATGCGTTTGATGATCTTGCCCAGCATGATCGTCACCGGAGTCATGATGAACAGCGCGGCGAACGACAGGCGCCAATCGAGCTTGAACATGGTGGCCAGCAAAGCGATGGCCACGAACACGTCCTGGACCCGCATCATGAGCAGATTCA
>CAIKDP010000212.1 GCA_903826205.1 Akkermansiaceae bacterium | reverse complement strand
CCCAAGACTCCCAAGACTCCCAAGACTCCCAAGACTCCCAAGACTCCCAAGACTCCCAAGACTCCCAAGACTCCCGAGGCCCCCGAGACTCCGGAGGCATCCGAGCGCGCGGATGACTGAGGCATTGCTTGCCTAACCATTAAGGCACGAGATTGAAGCCAAATCCGCCATGCCCGGATCTAACAAACCAATCGGTGCCAATGCGCATTCACCCTTTGCCGGGTGCCTGATCTTGATGGCCGCAGTGGCGGTGATGGTTTTTTTGGTGGTTTTTTCGACGTGGAGCTTATTCCGGCAAGCCCACGAGATTGAGAAATTCACGGCGCCATCCCCGCTGCCGGTGGAGGTTTCCTCCCTTGAGGGCGGCGCGGTGGAGCTGCACGCGTTGACTGAAAAGTTGGAAAATTTCCGGCAGGAGCTCGCGAGTGAGGGCGCGACCGCGCTGACGCTCAGCGCTCAGGAGATGAATCTGGCCATCGCCGCGTATGAGCCGTTCAAGGATCTTCGCGGCACCTTGCGCGTGCTCGCGGTGGATGACTCCACCCTGCAGCTGGGCATTTCCTTCAAACTCAATGGCCAACCCCACCTCGCCCGCAACGGTGAGAGCGGATGGATCCATGCGGATCCGCGATATCTCAATGCCACCCTGATCGCCCGTCCACAACTCTTGGGCCGCGAACTCGTGCTCCAATTGGAGACCCTGCAAGTTCCCGGCACCACGGTGCCGCGTGAGTTTATCGGGCAAATGTCACCCTACCGCATCACCGAACGCTACCTGACCGACACGCGGATCGGACCGGCCATGGCGCAATTGACCTCGGTGGAGGTGCGGGATGGGCATCTGGTGCTGCACCGCACGCCGGGCGTGGTCCCCGCGGACCGCATCAGCCACCAACAGGTGGATGCCGCCAACTCCCGCTTGTTCTCCTTGCTGGGCTTGGCCGCCTGCGTCTTGTTGGGCTTGGCAGGCCTTGTCGTGTTTGTTAGATCGCGGCGCCCGCCGTGGCCGCGCGGCTCTTCGTAGGCGCGCGGGTGACAGCGCGGGGGCGAAGTGAACAGAATCTCACAATCCACGACGGCATCCGGGATCAAGGCGCGGGGGCCACGGGGCGGGCACGCATGGCCTCGTGCGCCTGCCGCAACAGATCCGCCACGCGGGGGTCATTCGCATATTTGACAAGCATGACAACCAGCGCGACGACCACCAACAGGACCGCCACGATGAGCAGCCAGTAGATGATGGCCAGCACCACGCCGATGCCATCCATTTTTTTGTGATAAGCGTAACCCGCGGGACAGGCAAAACACCTGTAGCCAACCCACAGATTGAGCAATGGCACCAGATGACCCAGATACCACCAGCGGCTCATGCCGAGGTTCGCGAAGCGTTGCAAGCCATAGTAGAGCCCGACGATAAAGAGCAACACGCCACCGCCAAGGTTGATTTGTTGCAACAATGCCGGATCCAACGGCCTGCCGAGCAGCGCCGGCACAAAGCCCAGGGCCAGACTCCAAATCACCGGCAGCAGCAGCGTGGCGAACAGATAGCCCCGGCGCCGCGCTCCCGGCCATTCCTCTTGCAATTGCATCAACTCGGCAACCGATTCGGCCTGCGGCGGCGTGTAAGGACTGGCGGCAGGGACCTCAGTCACGCGCCGCTCAAACAACGTATCAATTTCGCCGGCGGGTTTCCATTCCGCCATGCCTTGGGTCCATGCCAAGTCCTGCCTTGGATTGAGCTGGCCTGCCTGCGCCATCCCGCGCAACTCGGCGAGCGTCACCGGCCCGTGACGTTCCCCCTCGCGTGAGTAATACCATGCTTCCTGCGACTCTGTCATGCACAGTGACTACCTGCCGCACGGCGCTTTGTCAATCCCGGCGTGCCCACACCGTGCGTGTTAGACCACAGGCGGCGGGGCGAAGCCCGCGCGGTAATCGCGGCGGATGATCGATTGGGTGGCCTCGGCATGGTTGGTGAAGGCGAGCTTCGACTTGTCCCAGAGAAGTTCCTGGCCCGGGAAGCGGGTGGCTTTGACGGTGAGCAACACGGCTTCCGTGATGCGCACGGCGTCCTTGAACGGAGTGCGCAGCTCGGTTTTCTTGCCAAGGCAATTGTCCACCCATGCGTGCCAATGGTTGAGGGGCGGGAAGGCGGGCAGGCCCGGCATCCGCAGACCTTCCTCCATCTTTCCGTCGCGCCAGATCTTGAGGCGCCCGTCGGCTTCCAGCACCAACGTGCCGCCTTCGCACACCACCACCGTCATGTTGCCGCCCTTGATCGGCACGGGGATGCGCATTTGCTCAAGCGTCGGTTGTTGGTCCGTGTCGTAGTAGTGGATCGGAAAGGTCTTGCCCGCAAACTTGTCGGAACTCACGTTGTAGACAACGGTGGATTTGCACGGGTTGACGTGGAAAACCTTGCCGGCGGGCTCCGCACAATCGGTCTTGACCGAGACCGGCGACATCAGTTCGTCGTAGGCGAAGAAGATCACGTCAAGGATGTGGCACCCCCAATCGCCGAGGCCATTGGTGCCGAATTCCCACCAGGAGCGCCATTTCACCGGGGCTAACAAATCATAGAAGGGCATCTTGGCACAGGGGCCGAGCCACAGATCGTAATCGAGGTTGGCCGGCACGTTGGGGTTTTCCTTGAACACCTTGCCATAGTTGAAATACTGACCCTTGTTAGGCGAGCCGGTCCAGGTGTAGGCCTCAATGGCCTTGCCGAGTTGACCTTGGCGCAGGATTTCGACGGCGGCGCGGCGGCCGGGATTGGCCATGCGTTGGTTGCCGAGCTGGGTGACGAGGGTTGGCCTGGCCTTGAGCGCCTGTTCGACCATCACCAGTTCGGCGAGTTGGTGGACCAGCGGTTTTTGGCCGTAGACGTGTTTGCCATGGGCCATGGCGGTGAGCAGAATGGGCGCGTGCGAGTGATCGGGCACCGACACGATCACGGCGTCAAACTTGTCGGCGTGCTTGGCGAAGGCCTCGCGGTAGTCGCTGCAGGTGAAGGCGCCGGGATGTTCCTTGGCGGCCTTGGCCAGGTAGTTGGAATCCACATCGCAAAGGCCGGTGATCTCCACCTCGGGATGGCTGGCCACCGCGTGGCGGTCGGCTTCGCCAATGGTGCCGACCACGCCGATGGAGAGGACACGCAGCTTGCCATTGGGCGAGACGGCACGGGCCCGCGTGGCAAGACCGAGCGTGCTAAGGCCGAGGCCGGCGGCCGCGGTGGTGTGAAGGAAATGACGGCGACTCAGGGTGGACTTCATAGGTAGTGGCGGATACGAATGGCATGGCGGCGGGCTTTCAGGGGAATTTCCAGGCTTGACGCGCGGCCATCGCAGGCGTTCGTTGGTCCGGCATGTTTCATCAAGTTCTCAAATCCAAGATCCACCGGGCGATGATTACCGCCGCCGATGTGGACTACGAAGGCAGCATTGAAATTCCGACCGATCTGATGGAGGCGGCGGGATTGTGGGAGGGGGAAAAAGTCTTGGTGGCCTCCATCACCACCGGCAACCGCCTGGAAACCTACGTGCAGCCCGGCCCATCCGGCACCGGCAACATCATCATCAATGGTGGGGCCGCCCACCGCATCAAAAAAGGCGAGCGCGTCGCCATCATGGCCTTCGGGTTGTCCCAAGCCCCGGTGCTGGCAAAAAAAATCGTGCTCGACGAAACCAACTGCGTGATCCGTCCCGGTCGCTGACGGGGACTGCCGGGGATTCGGGTATTTTTGTCAGGTCTGACGTTGACGTCACCAGGGCATTATGCCATCTTTAGCTTCCTCTATGAAGCCACTCCTCCTGTCAGCTTTCGCCGTGCTGGGTATTGCCGCCTGCAATACCATGAATGCCCCGCTTTCCAGCAGTGACTTCGATCCCTTGCTGCCACCGGGCGGCGGGGTCAAGCCATCCGACAGCCAACCGGCCTTCCGGCCTGCGGATCATGTCCGCGCGGCCATGGATAACACCGCCTTTTTCAAACAACTTCCCAAAGGCGACGCCGATGCCGACAAAACCTTGATTCGGGACACCCGCATGAAGGTCATCCGCGTGGCTGGCAGTTACCTGCAAGTGGAACTCGATAATTCCGGCGAAGTCGGCTACGTCCCCGCCGTCATGGTCGAAAACCCGAATGCCCAGCCGTCCACACGTCCGGGATCACCCGGCGAATTGCAGGTCTATCCACCGCTGCCGGGTGCCGGCAATGCCGCCCCTCTGCCATCCGTGGATCCGGTCGGCGCTCCGCCCGATGGCGCGATCCCCACCGTCATTGACCCCGAGGCCCCGGCCTCACCCACCGCCGAGCCGGTGCCACCGGTCGCCCCCAAGACTACGGCACCCGTCCCCAAATCATCCAAGCCCGCCAAAGACACCCGCCCGTCGTAGGCGCGTACTTGGCAAGACGGTGGGGGACGGCCTTGGAAACGGCCGACTGTGACTGCTTTTCCCCAGCGGAAAAAGTCGTGGGCCCGTGACTCGCGCAGCTCCTTGGCATCGACGCTCACGGAGCGCCGCAGTCCGCCCCGCACATCTCCTCGCACCGCCGCTCATGGGGTGCTGCCGCAAGGCTTTCCACCGGCCCCGCAATCTAACATATTTCACTTTGCTACACTCATCCTAACCAATGCCACGGCATTGGCGGATAAATCCATGCCCGCCGGCTTCCCCGAATTTTCAATTACAGCGCCGAATCCATCCATGCCGGTCGGGGGCTATTTCAATTACTTCTTGTCATCTGGAAGTGTTTTTTGGTTCAATCAAATTCTAATCGAATTATACGGCCATGAAAACGCGTCCACTTGCAAAGGCGTCCTTTCTAATCGTTTTTCCCATCCGTCTGTTTCATGCCTCGTTGTTAGGATTATTGCTTGGCATGGTGCTCACCCTGACGACTCACTACCCCGGGGAATGCCTCGGCCAGAGCGCGCCAGCCACCGGCACCACGCTGCCAGCCACGTCAGGCACCAACCCACTGCCGGCGGCCGTGCCCGCCGCGCCGTCTGGCACCGCCACACCTGACGACAACGACGGTGACGGCATCCCTAACGCATGGGAAACCCGGTTCCACCACAACCCTAACGACCCCGCGGATGCCGCCGCGGATTTCGACAACGACGGGCTCAACGCGTCGCAGGAGTATCAACTCCACACGCGGACCGGCGGCGCCGCCGGCAACCCGCTCGGCAATTGGAGTGCCAAAACCCTCGAGCCACCCGCCGAATACGCCGGGCTCTGGTTCTATCCGGTAGCCATCAATCGTCATGGCGATGTGCTGGTCCAGGCGTCTGGCGGCAACCCCTATCGCTATGTCTCATTGCTCGCCGCCCACGATGGGACATGGACGAAATTGGCTTCCGATGACAAGCCCACGTGGAATTCTTATGGCAGCGATCTCAACGACCTGCAGCAAGTGGTCGGTCAAAGGTATTCCAATGATTGGAGCACCTGGGAGTCCTTCGTCTGGGATCCTGCCGGAGGCTTCAGAACCCTCCAGTATCAGGGAAAGAAGGCCGTCGCCTATAAGCTCAACAATCATGGCGATTGGATGGGCTCCATCATTGAGCCGGCCACCGGTGAATACAAACAAGCCTGGGTGGTGGACGGTGAAAACAAGATGGCCTCCCAGGATTGGTGGCCCTATAGCTGGTTCACCGATCTCAATGACGCGGGTGAGGCAATGGGCAGTTATTACAACCCCTGCACCTGGAAATCCCAGACGTTTCTCGCCTATGGCTCCTGGCGCTTCGACACGGGATTTGCCGGAGCCCAGCCGATGTTCGATGAGTTCAGCAACGTCTGGTCATGGGCGTCCGCCATGAACTCCCAGGGCGAGTTCACCGGCAGCGCCGGCGGCCTACTCGGCAATCAATGGGAGTATCTGGGATATCATTTCAACGGCAAATTCACCCCCCTGCGGTTCGCCTCGCAACCCATGAGTTATATCTATCCGGAATCCATCAATTCCGCCAGCACCATCGTCGGTTATGCCAGCAACTATCCCGCGGATGAGGGGGGCTTCATCTTCCGCGATGGCATCGGCATGTTCCTCCATCAACTGCCATTGGATATCGCGCCCTGCGATTCCGCGAAAATCAATGACTCCGGCACGATTCTGGCCACCGACCAGACCACCGGCAAAATCATCCTCATCTCTCCCGAGCAAGACGCCGATGGCGACGGCATGTGCGATGATTGGGAACTTTTCCATAACCTCAACCCAGACGACCCGTCCGATGCCTTTATCGATTCCGACCACGATGGCATCAGCAACCTCGGCGAGTTCGGGCTTCACACCGATCCGAATGTCTTCACCCCGCGCGGGGCCAGTGGCCAACTCATGGATACCCGCCCCGGCATCGACACCGATGGCGACGGCATGCCTAACACCTGGGAGTGGGCAAACGGCCTGGATTTCGAGGACCCGCGCGATGCCGCCCTCGATTCCGACCGCGATGGCTTTACCAATTTGCAGGAATACCAGCTCAACACCGACCCGCGCGGCGCCCCGTATTTCCGCATCCGCGAAATCGGCCCCTTCCCGGACACCTCGTATGTGAGCTTGTACACCTGCGTGTTAGGCCGGGGCCAGGGCGGCGCCACCACTCCCGCAATGGCCCCCAACACCCTGACCGAGTCGGCCTATCTCTACGCGGCTCCATCCAACACCAGCACCCAAGGCGGTTTTCGCCCTGCGGCGTGGTCGATCCCACGCGCGCAAGACCATGGGTCGTTTGCCTTCTATCCAGCTCACGGCAGCCAATACCTGAGCCCCATCGCCATGGCCGACACCGGCGCGGCCCTGGCCAGCCATTCCTACAACCCGGTGACCTTGGTCTATTGGGCGTCGCCAACCGCCACGCCTGTGAGCATCCCGGGGACCGTGCCCAGCGTCGCCAGCGCCAACGCCGCCGACGTCCGCACGCTGACCTCGGCCAGGCTTTCGCCATCCGGCATCTGGCTTGCGGGATGGCGCACGCTGCATAGCACCGGGACCATGCAGCCGGTGTTGTGGAGAATGCCGGTGAACGGCCAAATCTCCGTGCCCATGCCGCTCAGCGTGCCCGCCGGGCTCACCCTCACAAGCGGCACGCCACTGCAAGTCAATGATCTGGGTGGCGTCATTGCCACCGCCATGCAGGGCGGCTACAACCGCGCCGTGTTGTGGAAACTGAATGCAAGTGGCCAGCCGTCACCCAACATTCTGCCCCCGCACCCCGGCGGCACCTGGTCAAGCGCATGCGGACTCTCTAACACCGCATCCCCGGTGGTGGCCGGCAGCGCCACCCTGGCCAACGGCCAGCGCCGCGCCACCGTCTGGAGCAGTTCCGGCATGCCCGTCGATCTCGGAGCCCTCGATTCCGGCAATGACTCGTACGCCACCATGGTTTCCCCCTCCGGCCTGGTGGCCGGCATCGCCCGGGTGTGGACCGGCACCGGCTATGCCTGTCAATCGTTCCTCGCCAAGCCCGCCCCGCCAACCTCGCCCACCCCGTGGAAGATCTTTGCGCAAGGCCCCGCCGCCGCATCCGTCTCGCACACCGCTCTAACCGATTCGGGCGAGCTCCTCGGCAGCGCGGTGCCCGTCTCCCGCCAATCCTCCGCCCCCACCCTCTGGCGTCTTGGCTGCGCCTATCCGCTCGACTCCATCCTGCCCGCCAGTTCCGGATATACGCTCATCTCCATCCTCGGCCTCAACCCTAACGGAACCCTCCTCGTCAGCGCATGGCGCGGCAGTTACCAGGCTCGCCTGCTGCTCACACCCGATGCCGACACCGACGGCGACGGCCTCCCGGATGCCTATGAAAACCTCAACCATTTCAACCCCTACCGCGCTCAAGCCGCCACCACCGATAGCGACGGCGACGGGTTGGCCGACCTGCTCGAATACCGCCACGGCACCGACCCGCGCCGGCCGGACAGCGACGGCGACGGCATGCCTGACGCTTGGGAGATTCAATGGGGCTTCAACCCGCTCAGCCCGGCGGATGCCGCCGCCGATGCCGATGGCGATCATGTTTCCAACCTCCGCGAGTCCCAGCTTGGCACCAACCCGGTGGGTGTGTTCCGCAGCCGGATTCTTTATACCGACAAATCTAACACATACCCCTACCCGTGCGCCTTTGATGACTCGGGCCGCGTCGTCATCAGCCAATCCCAATACACCTCGATAATTCTGGCCAACGGCTGGCAAAGCTCCACCGGCACCACCACCAGCAGCCTCCTCAGCCCGGACTCCGCCCAGTTCATCACCCAACTGCCGGTCACCGCGGGGTACAGCTTCGAATCCAGTCCGACGTACGCTCAGTACAACTCCAACTCGTCGTCACTGACATGCAGGCTGGATGCCGCCACCGGCGCGGTGCATGGCCAGGTTTGCCAATCCCGATATTCGTATAACGGCCAAGCCGGCCAATCCAGCGAGTCACGGTGCCTCATCCCAGACATGTTGGCCCCATCAGCCGCTATCCCGGCGACCTGGATCTCATGGGAATCTATCAAAACCAACCTTGTCGGTACCTCCGGATCCCTCAACCCTTACCCGCAGGCAAGCTCTCCCGATGGCAGCCGCAGCCTCTATCAGGACACAGCGGGCAGCTATTATCTGCTTGATCCATCGGGCAAGCGGATCGGCAATGAGCCGCCCGCCTCATCCGCCGCGGCCGGCCGCTATTACTGGCAATTGCTCAACTCCCAGGGCCATGCGCTGGCGACCCAATGCACCTACCTGCCGACGGCCAACGGCGCGCCGCCCGGCTCCAAATACGTGATATATTTTTGGAATGGCGTCACAGTCACCACCATCCCGACTCCGGCCGCATGGAATGAACCGTCCCAACCGAGTTCCATTTTTGTCCAATCCCTCTCCGAAGATGGCCTGGCACTCATCCAACGCGGGTCTCGCAACCCGGATGGCAGTTATTCGTACGAGTCGCACCTTCTCAACCTGGCCACCCAGTCGTTCACCCGTGTTGCCACCCCGGGCATGGGCTATGAGTCCATCCTGGTCCTGTCATCCCGCAACGGCCGGATGATCGGCTATGGCAACCAACCCTTCATGGTCACCCCGGGCGGCACCTGCGTGCGCCTGGAATCCCTGCGCCTCCGCAACTCCACCACCGAGCAATCGCTCGCCAGCCAGTTCCCTAACAGCCTAAACCCGCGCCACATCACCTCAGACGGCCGCATCACCTTCACCACCACCGACGCCAGCGGCCGCCAGCTCATTGTCCAGCTCAGCCCCAACCAAGACCTCAATAACAACGGCATCCCCGACGACTGGGAAAAACATTGGGCCGCCCTCTGCCTCGCCACCCTGGGTGAAACCAATCTAACTCCCGCAGAGCTGGCCATGTTGCGCGCGGGCTCTCTCGACCCGAATGCCCGCATCGCGGGCTGCGACCTGACGGTCATGCAGATCTATCAAGCCTCCGGGGTGGCCGGCAGCGGCCTCACGCCACAAGGGGATGCCGCCCTTTACACCGTGGAATTGGAAGTCACCCGGGAATCCCGCCGCATCGGCAGCGGCGTCGGGTTTGTGCCACTCGACGACCCGGAAAACACCACAACTCGTTTCCTCGGGTTCGAGGAGGAATCCCGCCTGACTATAAAAAACTCGCCGGACTTTACCGCCAATGCCGACAATCTGCTCATATCCCTGACCAAGAGCACCTTTCTTGAAGGCGGCAGGATTCTCGATGAGTGCAAGACCACCACCACGGAGGATCCGGCCGCGCGCAACTGGGAAGAAACCCATCGCAAAACCCTGCCCCTCACTCAAAGCATCGAGTGGGGACCCAGGGTGGATACCAACCTCAATGAGATATCCCAAACCCTGTCCAAATCCGGCAGCGGGTCCGCCACTCCATGGCGCCTCAAAGATGCCTATGGCCATACGCTCGCCACGGGCACCGAGGTGATTGAAAGAACCACCCTCACACGACTGACCGAGGGCCGGACCATTCAGGACATCTTCGAGGCCATGAATGCCTGCAGCCCGTGGGAAACCGCCACGGAGGTGCATCGTTACAGCCCCTCGGGTTATGCCAGTCAGCTATATTCCACTTGTTCCAAAAACCCGGCAAGCTATGACAAGGCGGTGCAAGCGGTCCGCAAGGAATATGAGGATGGCGTCCAATTGTCGGAACGCATCGCCGACGCCGATGTCGCCTGGATCTCCTGGCATGCCTATGCCAACCGCCTCAAGGGCATTCGCTACCGCTGGCTCAAATTCAATCCCGCCGCCCCCTTCGCCCATTTCCCCACCCCGCCGCCCGCGACCTACTCCCAGCGCATGTCCCTGCTCCTCACCCGCGACCGCTATAAATGCAGCGGCCTCCCAGCCGCCTCCACCGAGCACCCGCTCTATCACGAATCCAAAATCATCGGCGTCGAATCCCTCGTCTTCAAAGGCGGCTCCAGCGGCTGGACCGACGCCGACATCTCTCCCATCATGGACGCCAAATACCGAATCACCACCCCCGACGACCTGCCCGCCGCCTCCTACGACCCCGCCACCAACGCCAGCACCTCCGTCCTCACCCAACCCGTCAAACTCAACCTCGCCGTCGACGCCAACCGCGACGGCCTCATCACCTTCGATGGCAAGGATGAGACGAGCGCGGAAAAGCCGT
>CAIKDP010000211.1 GCA_903826205.1 Akkermansiaceae bacterium | reverse complement strand
TTTTTGCTAACACCTCCCGCGCATAAATCGAAAACCCGCGTCCAGACCGCGAAAAATAACATCTAATCACCGAACTTTATCTCGTCCGAATCCCTCGCGCGAAGCGCGAAGCGCTACAGCAAACCAGAAGTCTGTGAATGCGGCGACATTCGGCGCGACGAACCAGTGGGCTTGTCGTTGCAGTCAATCGCCCACCAGCGGGCGCTCTTGAGTGCTTTTGACCAGTCGATTTTCATCATGTGAAGGGGGCGATAATAGGGTGGGCGGATTGGAAAGTTTCTGGAATTCTCTGCCGTTCAAGCGCTGGCACCGCTGGGGCGGCACTGCGCGCCGATAGTACGGCGAATGTTAAATAGTGTGAATCATGGAAGAAATGATACCACACCAGAAAACTACCCACTTCATAGATTGATATGTTCTCGGATCAAGTGGTGCTGGGAGTGCTAATCGAGCAACTGCCCAGCATATCAAAGTCACTATCCGCCTGCGTTTTTATGCGTCACCAGTCAATAAATGTTCTTGATAGGCCATATTTGACAATGGTAGTGTCGGAAGGGCTGTGCATGAAAGCGACAACAACCGTAGCACCATGGAACAAAGCAAAATCATTCTTGAAGTCGGATCCGAAGGAGGGTCGCTTACAATTCTCGGAAAACGTGATCCTGGGGGCGAGTGGAAGTTTGTGATCAAAAGGAACGAAACCGCCCTTTGCGACATGCTCCCGGTGGAAGAACAATCAGGGCTTGTCTTTTGCGAAAGCAGCGGCTGGGTGGACTCGTTGGCCGAAGTCCTTGTGCTGCTTGACCGATACCCATGGCACAGGCTTTGCCCGATGACAGTCCATGAGGAGTTCCGGCAGGCAATCCTTGATGCGGTGGTTTCTCGCTATAAGGCAGATGGATATGAACGAGCGCACCGACTTTCCAGATGGGAAGAAGTTTGCTCGAAGGGCTGTTGTTCCCGTGATTGATTGTTAGGATTGTCCCCCTGTGAGAACGCGCCCGAATCCACCCGCATCCAGACTCGTCCCGGCGGTCATCCTGATCGTCTTGAGCCGCGTCATCCTTCCGTTGGCCGTTGCCTCGGAAATCTCCCACGCGCTGTGGGGTTGGCCACCCGGAGTCCGGCGCATTCACGTCGCGCTGGTGGTGGCCTTTTTCTTGCAGGGTGGTGCGGCCTGCCTGCTGCGTGAATTCCGTTGTTTCCTCAGGGCGGCATTGGGGGGCTTTGCCGTTGCCGCCATATTGATTGCCGGTGTAATATCACGGCTGACTCCGAAGGCGCAGAACCAGCCAAGCGAGTAGAAGCACAGGGATGGCTAGGATCGACCACCACCATGAGTTTGATGGGTAGGCTGAAGATGCTGAAACAGTGGGCTGAACTGGCGCGAAGGATCTTGGAGAATCAGCATTTGAGACAGGTGAGTTGGAGGGTGGAATTGCCGTAGGCGATTTGTGAAGTGTTTGCCCTTCACTATTTTTCGTTTTCTGAATGGGCACGGTAACTGTTAGTTTCCAGTCACGAGGAAATTCAACCTTTGCCAAGTGGGGTTCTAACGGGTTGCCATTCGCGTCAATCCCGGAAGGCACCTCATGTTTTACATCGTCCCAAAGTTGGGCTCCCACCCAGACAACTAACAACTTACGTCCCAGCGCAGCACGCTCCCCATAGGCTTCCTCCAAATCAAACTCAAACCCAACCTGCTCTGCTGGTTTCATATTTGAGCCAGTCATGCCTCTGGGGTGTGTATAGCCGAATGTCCCTTCTTGACCGTACGCTTCCGCCCATTTCGCGTTTTGCAACACGATCCAGTCATTCTCATCCAGAAGACAAATTTGAAAACCGCAGTTGCCGAACTTCAAAGCCCCCCAAACTAGGGTGTGCTTGCTTTCATTCACAACTTTGCAAGTGACATGAAACTTCCCATCATCAGTTTCAGAGGTGCTTGCGTAGATTGAAATCTCATCACGCGCAGCAGACGCCGCTGTCAAGCGCATGACGGCCATCATTACAAGCATTGCAGTCGTAATAATACGAATAATTCCGGCCATTCGCGACTTAGCTATGCTGTTGAATGTAAAGTATTGTTTCATGTACGTGTATCGAGTCCTATTGAATGGGTTTCTCCGCATCGGCCTTGGTATTTCCATCCCATTGTGGGTGATCCGAACACTCCACACCTCCGGGATTTACTGGTGCTGCTTGATCCTTGGCCGTAACGGCTTGCCATCCGTCTGCAGAGGAAACTTTTCCACCCCATACCCAGCCGACCTGTTGCAATGGCACATATCGAGAACCTGCTCCAGGAGGCAGAAACATCAAATAGGTTTCAAGGGTTTCATGCACTTCTATACTAACCCTACCAAATAGCGGCTCGTTTGGGAGATCGTGGTCTATGTGCTCACCTGCATCTGCCGTATAGCTCCCGGCGACTAGCGGATTGCCTGAGTATGGCTCAGGTTTGTATGGATAGAGAGTATCCAGTTTAGAGGTAGTGCCATCGCCCATGCCGGTGTGAGTTCCCGTAGTGTTGTGAAATTCACGGTGGCTTTTGACCAGTTGTACCCAGTTCCATTTTCCCGTAGGCCATCCTGAAGGGGTAGTGACTGAACCCGTGTAATCGATGCCAAACTTCTCGCCACCCACAGTTTTTGAAAAATATCCAAACGCTTGGACCTCGGGGAATGGCGGTGGTAAGACAGCAACCTTGTTTTCGCCGGTCTTCGTGGTGAGCCTGGAATCCACTTTCTCCACTAGCATTGTCGCAGTGGAAGACGTATGACCGAATGGCTCACTTCCGACAAGCACCTGGAAGTCCACGTTCGGGGATTTGGCACCAGATGTGGTCCAATAGAAGTATATATCTGGTTCTTTACAGTAGGTCCCGGTTTTGTCGAACGGAGTCAGTATTCCTGATGTGGGGGAATCTGTGTCAGAGTAAACAACAACATAGTCCCTGAAGGATTTATCGGGAATGTCCCATTGCCAGTCGTTCAGTGTGATTCCTGGAGGGCCGTATAAAGATAGGTACAGATTTTGCAGCCTGAGATTGATTTTTTGGCCGGGCAATGCCTTGGCGGACTGCCCCTCAACGAGTGTCCATATTCCGCTGCCCTGAATACTGCGTTCCACGGGCACCGGCACGAGGTAGAGGGTCTGTGGGCCGCGGACGGCAGAGCCATCTTGAACCCATCCGGCGGTTAGCGATGTGGCGACACCGAATTGGCCAAGGTATTCCACACTGGCCGCGCCGTTATCACCAACGGCCGGGGTCGTGCGCAAGACGAGATATGTCATGCCTGGAGGCGGTGTGGCGTCTGAGGGAAGAATATACACTTGGCTCCTGGTAAGATCCGGATGCTTGTTCGATCCGGGAACAAAGTGGGGAGTGATGACGACGGTAGTGGCTGGGGCGATGGGTCCGCTTTCGTGGACTTGGAGTGCATCGGTGTTTGGCGGAAGCGTCTCGACCCTTGACCCGCCGTCTTTAGCAATGAGTGTGATGGAAACAGAGCAGCCTGGAGCACTTTCCATGACGGCAGCATGACTGGAATTGGCACCGAGACCGAGTTCAGTTGTCCATGTAAAATGAATGCATAGAGGGGCGATGCTTGCCGGTGCCTGATTTCCATTTGCACCATCGGTGCTGGCTCCAGTTATGTTACCCGTCGAGAAGACGAATGTATTCGCGGCTTGGAGGGCTTTGCGGTCACCGGACTCCTCGGTGGCGTTATTAAAGATTCGCATGAGATCGAGAGTGAGCGTGTGGTAGGCGGAGAAGGGGAATGCGGCGGCGGGTTGGAAGACCAGGGTGTATGAGGCTGGATCGTAAGTGAAGGTGCCCACCAGATCCGCGCTGTTACCGGCACGCAGGTGAACGGAGTCTGCGCCAAGGGTGGCCGGATCCATGTCTTCGCTGAAGGTGATGGAAACCGAATCGGGAGGGGAAATGCCAAAAGAGAAGTCGGACGGAGATACGGCAACAACATAAGGACCTGCTCCGACGATTGGAGACGGACGTTCCGGACGCGTCGTGAACGACCAGGACATGGGCTGAGCGTGAGATTTGGCGGTTAGATTCTGAAATGCCGTCCCGAGCGTGACGGTGTATCGGGTGGCCGGGGCCAGCGCCTCGGCGGGGATGATGCGCAACAAGTTCACATCCTTACCATAATCGAATTCCACGGAGATTGCGACGGGATTTCCACCGTCGGGAACGAGGCTGGCATTGGCCGGGATGATGGTCGCCGGGTTGAGCGCCTCACTCCATTTCGCAGTCAGAATCGTGTCGCAGGCAACGTCGATATGATCGCTGGCAGGGGAAGTGATGCTAATCCAAGGACCGCAGTCCAGCGAGCCGGCCGCAGTGGTGGTGGTGAAGGCTTTGTGGAAGGGCTTGAGATGACTCAGGCCAGTGGTTGCGGTTGTAAAGTCGATCTCATACGCGGGTGGAGATTCTTGATCTTCTGCCCAAGGAGTAAAGGAATTGCCGGTTGGAACGAAGGCGATGGCTTGGCGTCCGGGCAGGATGATGGTGGTGCCGGCGGCGGGCACGGGGCTCTCACCATTGAGGTCGTTGAGCCACGAACTGGTGATCGTTTCGGTGACGGGCAACGGCTGGTTGAGATAGAGGATGACGGGTTGACCGCTAGAATGACCGAGATAGACGTCATTTCCCGGTTGGAAAGTGGGCATGGACGCGATGACTTTGATAGGAAAAGACAGGGAATCGAGCGCATCTGTGCCAGCGGTGATTTCCTCGCCATCCGAGAAACCGTCGCCGTCGGTATCGGGATTCAGAGGATCAGTGTGGTGGATGTTGATCTCATCCCAGTTGGTCAGACCGTCGCCATCGAAATCTGCCGTATCCAGGGTTTCGTCAGGACCGGGGACTTGATCGGTGTATTTGAGGCGGAAGAATCCTTTGTCAGGGAGACCTTCGGGAGGCTCGTCAATTTCGTAGCTGATTGGCTCGTTGTTGCCACCCTCAATGATCGGGGCAAACGTCCAGGTCTTCAGGTGGTCAGCCGGGTCGGAGACTTGCACGAAATAGGTCCAGCCGGGCACGCCGTGCCAGCGGATGAACTTCTTACCTGTCGGAGGTGATACAAACTCCAGGGATTCATCGATACCGGTGGTCGAGTGACCGGTTAGAACCAAAGCCAACAGGAGTACAAGCGGCAGGAGGCGTCGCAGGTTGGTGTTCATGGCTTGGTGGGTGGGGTGGCCGGGAGATAGCGGCTGCCGCGATGGGGCCGGAGGATAAATGTTTCGTTGCGCGGGATGGGCGGGTGCGCGGCGTGCCAGGCGGCGCTGGCGGCAAAGTAGGTTCCCCGGGCGGCTTGATAGGCGAGCAGGCGGGATTTTTCGGCGGCGATGGTGTCTTTGATGACGGACATAGGAGCGGTGGCTATCGTATCCACGGAATCGCCCTCAGTGATGATAATCGCGCCTGGAGCGACTTCCGGGATATTCAGTTGCCACTGACTGGCAAAACGCCGCGCGATGGTGGTGTCGAAATCCCCATGCATGAGGAAGAAGCTGTAGTTCTCTCCCTTGTGAACGAAACCGCCGAGGCCTGCAAGCAAGCCGATGTCAAAACCGCACACAGCCTCATAACGCACCAGGGTTTCCTGATCGGTCCAATTGACCACGCTGACCTTGTGGTCGTAGACGGTGGCACCGAGATTGAAGTTGTGGCGGTGTTCCCAGATGCGACGGGCAATTCCCTCGGGGGTGGGTTCGGTGGGTTCGACCCATGGTGGTGGTGGCGGCGGCGGCGGCAAGTCCGGTTGGGTGGATGCTTCGCCGCGTTGGATTGTCAGAGTGCGGGAATTTTTGGACCGGACGGTAACGGTGGCCTCAGCGCGGATCGGAGGATGCGGTGTGCGGACCACTGGCACCGGCGGAGTGAACTGTGGTACTTCCAATGAACCGGGGATGAAAGTGCGGGCGGCGGCCTTGTCTTGCTGCACGGAAAGGGCTAGCGCCTCCTCATTTTGGGTGTCCGTGATGGCGGGTTCAATACCTGTTGGCGATTCAGGTTGAGCTGGAACACCCTCGGTGGCAAGCAAGGTGGAACCGTCTTGGGAGATCGTCCTTACTACCTCCTGGGAGCGGACGGGGGCCGTAAAGGCCATGATGGCAACTAACACGAAGGGGACTGCTTTCATGGAGAATGCGACCTGATACACCAACCCTCAACCGGCGAGCAACATTATAATCGCAATTTTTGCGGATTTCTGTTGGAGCGTGCAACAACGGCCCTCCATCCCATCATTTCCTGCGGCGAAGCATTCAGGAAGGCATGAACGAAACCGGAAACCGCCTGAACAATACCGGATTTTGAAGGCGGGCTGCAAATGACTGGCAATCAGGGAGCGGGATAGGTAGTTTTCATTCATGAGGAACCGTCATTGGATCACTACGGTATTACTTGCGGCCACCTTGAGTGTTCTGACGGCTGGTGCCTCGGCACTGGGCTTGGAGGGACTTCTCCGGAAACACTGGTCTGATGCCAATACCAACAAAAGGCATATCGATGGCTTTGATTCGCCTGATGGACAACTGGCTTTGTTTGAGGTTGGTCTCGAAGATATCGCCAGCCAAACGGTTCTGGCATCTGCGGACGGCAAGACATTCTACCTACTCCTCCCGCTTCCTTCACCGAGTTTGGTGGAAAACCCGGCGCAAAAAAGGACGTTTTCCCAAGTCGTCACCATTCTGTGGAGTCCGGACTCAAAGCGCATTGCCACCCATACATCGTTAGCCAAGCACAGCGAGGTTTCGGTTTTCGAAGTGAAGGATGGGGCCGTGGTGGACGTTTCCCCCAAGAATGTTCGCGAGGTGGCGCTGAAAGCGGCGGTTCTTGATGAGGCCAAGGTGAAGAGTTCAGGCCAAAAACCGGAACGGTGGTCTTCGGCGACCATTCTCCGTGTTCAAGCGAGGTTTTCCACCGCCGGCCGGGTCGTTACTGTTCCTGTTGAGGTGGTGTTGGAAGAAGGTCGGACGGAAGTACGGGCAATGATCGGTACGAATAAGGGCGGCAACAAAGGCTGATGAGCCCGAGGTATGGAGGGCAGGTCTGGCCGCCCCACGGCCACAGGTCATTGTGAGCCGATTACACGGACACCATCAAGGCAGGTTGGAGCATGGCGGGCCTTTGGAGTTTGTGGTGTTCATTCACAGGCTTCTCAGTGGTCGTGAGCATTCTCCTCGCGCGCATGTCGTGGACTCCAAGAAGGTTCTCATGATTTGAACCTGATGGAGGTCATCGGGCTGATGTGTTAGGGCGCGGCGGAAACAGGGATTCGATGTTTCGCCAACAGCTTTTTGATTTTCGAGACCGTCGTCGCTTTTGTATTTGTGTGCCCTCTTTCGATCGCGGTCCAGGTATAGACGCAGAGGCCCGCCTTGCTTGCGGCGGTTTCCATGCTGATGCGCAGCTTGCGACGCAACATGATCATCCGGTCCCGCAGCAGCCCTGAGCGCGGATTGCATGGCGGGAAATTGGTGAGAATTGCAGGCTGCTTTGTGAGGCGCTCCGCCCCCCAGCCGGTTTCCGAAATCACATTATAGAGCCGCTTGTGACCTTTCTTGAGGGTGCTGAAGTTGAGGGACTTGCCCTCGCGTTCCAGTATGTCGAGGTCATGCTGGACGTCGGCCTCGTCACGATATGTGTCCTGGGCGACCAACCGGGGGTCGATGCCTGCCTTTTCTGCAAGCAAGCGCAGCGAGCCAAAGTGCCCCACCACAATGCGATGATTGTCTTTATTCTTGAGATAGATGGCGTCGAGCTTGTGCTTGCGTTCCCGTCCCTTGAGACTTTTCAGGGCGCGGATCTCCGCCACCAGATTGTCCACTGCCTCGCCCTTGAAGATCGCGCGGGAGCTGATCTGCTCATGGCTCAGTCCGGCCGCCAGGTAGGCCGCTTCCAGTGTGCCGAAAAAGCGCGGCGCCGCCGTGCGCAAGTGGTTGGACATCTCCAACCGCCAGTTGCCCTTTTTCATCTTCGCGAATTCGCGCAAGCCCTTGATGACCATCATGCCGGTCCATCGCCGGCCTGGTGGATTGACCCGCAGCAAGTCGGGATCCAGTCCCGCAGCCCGCAAGGTGGCATCCCATGACCCGAAAAGCGTCAGCCCAGCGCTTGCCAGCGAACGTCCGGTTTTCACAACATGTTGGTAGTTCGGATCGTGCCCCTCCTCATGCCGCAGCCGCAGGATCCAATCGATCACATAGTGGCGGCTCCACAACCCCTCCCAATGGGCGATGCCTGCTACTGGCCGCCTCCCGAAATGGGAAGCCCGGTATGACTCTGACGAAATCTCACGGTCGATTCCGAACTCCTGACGATAGTCATCCCCCGTCATGTCGTGACATGTTTTCAGGTGCGTACCCAAGACCGCGTGTGACGTTCCACACACGGCGCATTCCACATCCTGCTCGTGTTCATGCACGATCTTGTATGGATCCACGCCGGCGTCCATCAGACTCCTGCGCCAGCCGCGTGGGGTTGGCCCGGCAAAGGCCAGTTCCAACAAGTCCGGCCGCTCCCGCGCCACCGCGTGCAGGTTGAGGGGTTGTCCGATTGCCGCCCGTGAGCGGATCCATTTGCTGAGTTTCATGGTACGTTTGTCACTATCGCGGCAGGGTTCTTTCACGGCTCGCACCCATTCATCCGCCATCACTGGTGAGGTGGCCGTGTCTCACTCCAACTCCTTGAGCAACCACTTGAATGCCTTGGCTTGCACCGACACGGGAGGAATCTGATGACCGCCCTCAAAAGCCATCACGGAAATTGTGATGCCACGGTTCTTGAGAGCGGTGCAATCGCCATCCATCCAACTATTGGCGGCGATGTCCTTATCCCCGTTCACCATGGCCACGCGCATTTGCGACGGATAGGGGAGATTGTAATTTTTCGAACCTCCCAGCCAACCGCCATTGGAATAAATTCCCGCCCACGGGGTTTCCTTCACAGCGGCCGACAGGTCAAACGCCCTCAACGCGCCTCCTGAGGTTCCTCCAAGGAAAATCCGCTTGGGGTCGTGTGGCACGGTTTGCAGGATGACCGGGAGCACGTCCTTGAAGCGATCCAACCCTTCTTTGTCGTCCAGCGAGTTCCTGAAGACCTCGCACGACACCAAGGTGAACTTGGTCTGATCGGCAGCTTCCAAGTGCCGCATCAGATAGCGCATGGGGTTGCCGCTGGGATCGAAGAGCACAATCAGCGGGCGCTGGGTGCCTGGGGTGATCTCGCCGGATGGATGGTAAACGTGGAAACCCGTGACCATCGTCGCGCCTTTGCCCTCATGATGGTCGATTCTGCCACCGAGTTTTTTCACCAGCGCTTCAAGCTCCTCGCCCATTTCGACCCATTCCAAGACCCACGCGCGGTCCAACGTCGACAACTGAGCCGTGGGCAGGACGGTTTCCGTGCCCTTGTCGGAACGCAAGCGCACGCTTTGCTTGGCCTCATCGACACTCACCAGTTCCGCCCGCAGGGTTTCGCCGGATGTGTACGTCCAATTCCGCATCTCAGAGTTGGCCTTGCAGTGAAGAGTGGCCAGAATCGCCGCTGCGACGCTCATCAAGGCGATGCGAAAAGTCCTGCCAAATCGGTTGGTTTTCATGGGGTGAAGGGCATGGTTCATGCCCTGCCGATGATCCTATCGCTAGCCGAGTGCCTGACAAGCAGGAAATCCCGTAGCTGCGGCTTCCAGCCGCTGTCTTCTCTTCTTCCCAAAGAATCGTCTTGCTCCAACGGGCATCCACTGATAGACACAGGCGTTAGAACCATGAAAGCAACGACATTGCGTAACACGCGCCCGCGATGGAGTCTGAAATCCTCATTTTATACTGCCCTCGGCATCCTCATCCTGGTCACGCCATTGGTTCTTCTGACCGTCAAGAAATCAATCTGGACCGAACTCGAAATGATCACTGGCATCATATCCGCAATGATGTTTGTCTATCTGGCAGTGATTCTCTATCAAGGAGTTCACTTCGACAAAAACGAGCGGATCATCATTGATTGGCCGAAAGAATCCCCGATCCGCCTCTCCGATGCCGACTCCTATGTCACGGGTGATTTCGGTGGATTCTTTACCGACCTGGGATCGGAAGCGGGCATCCCTGGAATGATCATCGGATTCATTTTGGACATCTTTGCCACGTTCATCATCGTCTTTCTGATCTCACTGCTCCTATGGATTGGCCTGAATGGAATAGAGGCCGTGATTCTCGCCGTGAGCATCCCGCTCTACTTCTTTTATCGGCGAGCCTTGAGGGCAATTGTGATTAGGGGCAGACGCTGCCGGGGAAATATCGGGGCATCTCTACTCCAAGCCCTCAAATCGACTCTCGGATACGCCGTGTGGTTCTATGGGATATTCATGCTCGCCCACTACGTCGAACATATCAGGCTGTGAGGCCAATATCAGCAATGCGAGATCGCGATTTCCAAAAATCCGGTTTCTCACAGGTGACGCCTGCTGCATCGACGAACAAGACCGCTCTTTCGATGTGGTGCTTGCCTGCGACCTTCTCGAGCATTTGTCCCCCGCGGCGCTGGATGCGGCGCTTGTGGAAATTGAGCGACTGGCTCGCGATGAGGTGTGGCTTTCGCTTTTCAACGCCTCGGACGCCGCCGCCCATATTTTCCAGCCCGTGGACGACTACCATTGGAACACGTTGAGCTTGTCGGAAACCTCCCGGCATCTCGGCGCGGCAGGATTTTCCACGGAGGTGGTGTCAATTGCCGACGTATTGGAGCAGCGTTTTCCCGGATACCAGCATTACAATCGAGCTGCCCACATCCTGATCGGCAGGCGGGATGTGAACGGTTCGGCGACGTAGCGGCGATCACCGGTCGCCGTCTCTATCGTGTCTGCGCGCCTCCGGCCGCAGTCTTCGAGAGCAAGGGTTCTACCGCAAAGCCGCGAAGCGCGCGAAGGGGAAGGGGGGATGGGATCAGCACCAAGCCGGACGTTTCTCATCCGATTCTGGGAACGATGATCGGCAAACTGTGAGCAGCCTCGATCAGAAAGATGTTAGCCCGAATACGACCGCCGCAAAAATTGCTCCGAAAATGCTCGCCCGGCCCAGCTCCTGGATGATAGACCTCGACCGTGCTTGAGAGAACCCCGGCGGGTTCTCCCTGAACCTTGATTTCTCCTGCATCGCCGTCTTCCCAGATGTCCAAACTCACCCTTTCCCAGCTTTCCGGCCTTCTGTTCCGCGCCTGCGACGACTTGCGCGGCAATATGGACGCCTCCGAATACAAGGAATACATCTTCGGCATGCTGTTCCTGAAGCGGATGAGCGACCTGTTCGATCAGGAGGCGGAGGCCCTTGCAAAGAGCCTGCGAGCCCGCCGCATGGCCGAGGATGTGATCCAGGCCCAGCTCAGGAACCCTGACAAATTCACCTTCTTCGTCCCCGAGGAGGCCCGCTGGGAAAAGATCCGCCACCTCAAGACGAACGTTGGCACCGGCCTGAACAAAGCCCTCGAAGCCCTCGAAGACGCCAATGTCGATGCCCTCGAGGACGTGCTCAAGCACATCAACTTCAACCGCAAGATCGGCCAGCGCACACTCGACGACGACACGCTCTCGAACTTCGTCCAGAACTTCGAAAAAATCCCCCTGCGCGACGAAAACTTCGAGTTCCCAGACCTGCTCGGCGCGGCCTACGAATACCTGATTAAATTCTTCGCCGACTCCGCGGGCAAAAAAGCCGGCGAGTTCTACACCCCGGCCGATGTTGTCCGCTGCCTGGTCGAGATCGTCGATCCCCGGCCCGGCATGTCGGTCTATGATCCCACCTGTGGCTCCGGTGGCATGTTGATCCAGACGCGCGACTACGTCACCGAGTGCGGTGGCAACCCCAAGGACCTTTCCTTCGCCGGCCAGGAGTCCATCGGCACCACCTGGTCCATCTGCAAGATGAACATGTTGCTCCACAGCATTCCGGATGCGGACATCCGGCAGGAGGACACCTTACGCAAACCCCAGCACAAGGCCGAGGCCGGCGAGCTGAAACGCTTCGACCGCGTGCTGGCCAATCCGCCGTTCTCGCAGAATTACATCCGCAAGGACATGGACTATCCCGGCCGCTTCCAGGTCTGGCTGCCGGAGAAAGGGAAAAAGGCGGACCTCATGTTCGTTCAGCACATGCTGGCGGTACTCAAGGCCGACGGGAAAATGGCGACAGTCATGCCTCACGGCGTGTTGTTTCGTGGCGGCGAGGAAAAGGAAGCCCGCAAGCACTTCATCCAGCGCGGTTGGCTGGAGGCGGTCATCGGGCTGCCCGCCGGGCTGTTCTACGGCACCGGCATCCCCGCCTGTGTCTTGGTCTTCGACAAAAAGGAAGCTGCCACCCGCAAGGATGTGCTTTTCATCAATGCCGACCGCGAATTCCGCGAGGGCAAGGCCCAGAATTTCCTCCGCCCCGAGGATCTGGCGAAAATCGTCCATGTCCACCGCGAGCGCCGTACCGTGAGAGAGGAAAACGGAACGGAGTATGCAAAACTCGTCCCGCATGCCGAGATCGAGGCCGAGGAGTGGAACTGCAACATCCGCCGCTACGTGGACAACGCCCCGCCGCCGGAACCCCACGATGTGCGCGCCCACCTTCACGGCGGCGTCCCCCTCGCCGAGATCGACGCCCTGCAACGATTCTGGTCTAACTACCCCGGCCTCCGCGAATCCGTCTTTGTAGCGGCGGTCTGTGACCGTCGCACGAATCCTGACCGTCGCTCTTCATACGCTGATTTTGCCCCATCCATCACCCACCGCCGCGACCTCGCCGCCATCGTCCAGGGCGATCCCGCCATTGCCGCCGCCCACGCCGGTTTTCATGACACCCTGGCCAAGTGGTGGCAGGATAACCTCCCACACGTCATCGCCCTCGCGCCCGATGGTGGAAAAAAGGGCAACGTCTATGAACTCCGCCGCTTGCTGCTCGCCTCCATCGAACACACCTTCGCCGCATCTAACTCTTCCGCCCCAGCGGGGCGCAACATGACAGCCCAGGGCAACGCCCTGGGTAAGAAGTCAAAAACATCTCCAAGCCCTGAGGGGGACCCCGCCGCCGTCCTCCTAACACCCCACCAGATCCGCGGCGCGCTGGCCCGCTATTTCGAAATCTTCAAGCCCGAGCTGAAATCCATCGCCTTCTCCGGTTGGGGCGCGGAACTCATTCCAGACGACGAGATTCTCCAAAGCCAGTTCCCGGAGGTCCTCGCCGAGATGGAGCAGAAACGCCTCCGACTCGCGGAACTCGCTGCCCTCTTCGCCGCCGCCGATGAGGAAGACTACGAAGACAGCGACGACTCCGGCATCCTCCCCGGCGATGAGGTGAAGCGACTCAAGGGCGAGCTCAAGGAACTCAACGCCCAAGCTAAGCTCGCCAAAAAAGAACGGCGCAGCCACGACTTGAAAACCTTCACCTCCGAGGCCGCCGCAATTGAGCAACGCCTGGAACGCCACAAGGCTCTCGAAGACGAGGTCCGCCAACTCAAAGCCGAAATCCGCGCCACCGAAAAGCGCCGCGACGACCTCGTCGCCGCCGCCCGCGCCAAGATCAACGCCGACGAAGCGAAAAGGGTCATCCTCGGCCTGCTCCGCCGCATCCTCGTTTCCACCTACGACGCCTACCTCCGCGCCGACTCCCGCGCCTGCCTCGCCGCACTCGAAAACCTGCATGCCAAATACGCTGTCACCGCCCAGGTCATCGAAGCCAAACGCGATGCCGAAGCCGCCAAACTGAAAGCCTTCTTGAAGGAGCTGGGGTATGAGTGAGAATTGCTACCCATTGGTTGCACTTCGGGAGGTCGCAACGGACATCCGAGACGGAAGCCATGCAACACATCCTCGCGTGGCAGAGGGAATCCTATTCTTGAGCGCGAAGAACATCGGTGAAAATGGAAAATTGGTGTTGGGAGATTCGGAGGATCAAATTGATGAGTTTCAATACAATCTAATCAACTCAGCATTCGCTCCAAAGGTTAACGATCTTCTTGTGACGATTGTGGGAACGGTTGGACGACGAGCATTGTTTGATGGCTCGAAGGCAGCGTTTCAAAGGAGCGTCGCGTTTGTGCGCCCCTCTGATGCGGTCAAACCAGATTACCTATTTCACGCCGCGGGCGACGCGTTGTTTATTCGTCAGCTCCATCGTCGCAGTAATGTAACAGCCCAAGCTGGCCTCTATCTTGGTGAGCTGGCGAAGATCAAGATTCCTCTCCCCGAGGAAGGAGTCCAACGCCGCATCGCCACCATTCTGTCGACCTTGGACGAGGTGATCGAGGCGACGGAGAAACTGGTGGAGAAACATCAGCAGATCAAGGCGGGCCTGATGCACGACCTCTTCACCCGCGGCCTCTGGACCCAAGCCGAACTCGAACGCGGCGATCATAAGGGACTGTCCTGCGCGGCCACCGCGAAGGTTGGCCAACTCCGCCCAGCGTCGGAAGAGGCTCCGGGACTCTATCAAGATTCGCCGATCGGGCTGATTCCGAGGGCGTGGAAAGCTGAGCTTCTCGACGTGCTCGCGAAACGGGGCAGTGGCCACACACCGAATCGCCACACACCGACCTTCTGGGATGGTGGCATTAAATGGGTTTCGTTAGCGGATTCTGCCAATCTGGATCAACTTTACATCTCGGAAACCGAGAAAGAGATCAGTTTGCTGGGAATTGAAAATTCCTCGGCCGTTCTTCACCCCGCTGGAATTGTCGTTCTGTCCCGTGATGCCGGCGTGGGCAAGAGCGCCATCACCACCTGTCCCATGGCTGTCAGTCAACACTTTATGTGCTGGCTCTGTGGCCCAGAACTGGACAACCACTACCTCTACTACTGGCTGCAAGACCAGAAACGTGTGTTCGAGAACATCTCCACCGGCACCACAATCCCAACGATCGGTCTCGGTTTTTTCAGGCGATACAAAATCGCCGTCCCCTCGGACATGAACGAACAGCAGGCAATCCGCTCATCACTTCTTTCCGTGAACGAAACCCTCTTCGCTCTCCAGCGCGACCTCACCAAACTCCGCCAACAAAAGCAGGGCCTGATGCACGACCTCCTGACCGGTCGGGTGCGGGTGGGGTAGATGCAATTACAATTTCCCACATGATAATTCCAATAATCGCAGTAGCAGACTCATCCCAATCACTTGCGCCCGCATTGATCACCGCGAGTGTGGCAATATTTGTCTTTGTGGCCAACCAGTGGCTTCTCTTCCTCACCAAGCGGAGCGAGATGCTTCGAGAAAAGTTGGAGCGGCTGTGGCAGTCTCTTCTAGTTGTTCTCCGCCAAACGCGACCGATTACCGCCTACAGCGACGAGCTTAACGAGGAAATTGCGCGGAACCTTCACGAGCGGGCACATTTGCTCAACGAGTCGCTGCTTGAGCCGACAACCTTCATCGCACTCTATTTTCCCGATCTCAAGCATAGGTATTTGAGGATTACTAAAGCGTGTGGGGAACTTGTGGTCGTAATGCGAAAGCCTCCGTTGCCCGAGCCAGGTGGAGGACCTGAAGGCAGTCCAAGTCTCATAGAAACTTATCGCGCGATGCTGGCGAAGCCGGGATTTTTCAAGGAACTCAGCGCGGCGTCGGCGCAAGCGAAAAGGGAAGTCGCGGCCCTCCAGGTTTTTATGAGGGAGGACCAAAACAAACTGGTAAAGTATCCGTGGCTAGTAATTGCGCAAAAGTGGAAAGAACTGTCCGACCCGATTGTACCTCCTCAGAATTTCAATGAAACGCATTGACGCCAATTCCCGAGCCATCCGCGAGCTGCTACACGGAGTCAAGTTCAATATCGGCTCCTTCGAGCATGATCTGGCCAAACTCCGTCAACAAGAGCAGCGCCTGATGCACGACCGCTTGATCGACCGGGTGCCGGTGGATGAATCAACATGAAATATCGTGCTACATATGTGGACCCAGATACAATCAATCGATAGCCTCCCCAAGATGATCAAAGTTCGAGTAGATTACTACCGGAAGACCGACCATGGCAAGTTAACCGAGGCTCTAAAGAAAGCACCCAATCGTAAGATACCGCCGTCAGGAGGCGATGCCATCGAGATTCCGACGGCAGAGTTTCTAGCTTACTGGCTCTTTGAAGACAAAAATCCTGACGACCCACTTGTAAGAGACTTCGAAGCTCTTGCCGCATTGGCATCGGAGGCAATTCCGGACTTGCGTAATAATTTCGAATCAAACGATTCCACTATCCGAGCACGCCTTAGGAAGACTGGACAAGAGCGACCGCCCGATATTCCGACCCGATTGGGTGTTGCAATAGGGCTTTCAGTCGTAAATCAAATTGTCGGACTCACCCGTGCGGACTGGAGCAAAATCGACAAGAGTCGCTCAAGCAAAAGAGAAAACCCCCGGTTTGATTATGAATTGGCAGCAACTCCTGTCGGCTTGGTTGCCTTGGAAAACAAGGGCGGTATAGTTAGAGACAATACAAAAAAGGGTCCAGCGGTCTCGAAAAGAAAGAGAGAAATTGAAGAATGCAAAACTTCGCTCTGTCCCAGTTATGGAAAGGTTCCACTGATTGGGACAATCGGGGTGGCAGACAGTCGTGATGACTCCCAACTCAAATGTTGGTTGCTCGATCCTCCGATTCCGAACCCCAGCAATCTTCCCCCGGAAGTTTTCAGAGTTCTGAACCGCCTCCGATTTCAAAGGTCGCTTGTTCAAATGATCCTTCCTATGTCCCACGCTGTCCACAACGCAATGAGAGAGAGGGAGATGGATATTCTTCGTGAGCAAAGTATTGGTTCTTTTGAAGGGAAGTCTCTCAGGTATCCTTCGGGCGGCAGAATCAATTTAAAATGGAAAGCAGAGCGGAAAGTCCACGCAATTGGTAAGAACGGCCTGTGGGTTGGGATGGTTACCAAGTTGAAGCATGATCGAATTCTGTTTGCTGGACTAGGAAAGCGATGGGTTAATGCAGCTCTTCGGCAGGAACTGCGATTCGTGAGTGAGTTTGATGGAATAAGTGCAAGCGGTGATTCCAAACTGGAGTGGCATGCAACAGGGGACGAATTGGCAATGCTTTCTGGATTCGAATTTACCCGTGGAGAAGTGGAAAATGACCTAACAACGGTTAGCCTTCCTGTTAGTCTCCACGAGACGATGGGCGGCTTCGCTTTCGCGATTATTGAAAAGAAGGAGATTCCCCCCCGGAGAATCGTTCGAGTTCGGAATCGATAGAATTGAAAAACCTACGTAATTTCTACGATACGCATCAAAGCCACTGTCCTTCCATCATCCCATTGACATCATGACATTCAATTCATCCGCCTACAGTGTCCGCCTCTTCATGCCGCACGGCGACCCCGATGGCTTGCGCCTCATCGACCAGCCCAACTGGTCTGGCGTCGGCGTTGCCTTCCCTCGGGGGGCTTACAAGGAGGTCAGCAAGCGGAAGGAGTTCGAACGCACGGGCATCTACATCCTCGTCGGCCCCGGCCCCAATGGCAGCGCCATGCCGAGCCTCTACATCGGCCAGAGCGACCGGGTCCAAACCCGGCTGGACGCCCACCACAAGAACCGGGATTTCTGGGAGTGGGCGGTGTTCTTCGTTAGCAAGGACAACGCCCTGAACGTGGCCGCCGCGCAATACATCGAAAGCCGCCTCATCGAACGGGCCGTCACCGCCAAGCGTTGCCACCTCGACAACGGCACTGAACCCGGCGGCCCCAACCTCGGAGATGCCGACGCCGCGGACGCCGAAGGCTTCCTCGCAAACATGCTCCGTGTGCTCCCTCTTCTCGGCGTTTCAGCCTTCGAGCAAAAGGAAGCCAAGACGGTGACCAAGGAGCGGAGGCTGCTGACCTGTACCGCCAAGACCAAGGGCATCACCGCCAAGGGCTACGTCCAACCGGGCGGCTTCGTCGTCTGCAAGGGCTCCCACGCCACCGCAGAGGAGCAGGACACCATCCACGACTACATGAGTGCCATCCGCAAGGACCTTCTCGCCACGGGCGTCCTGGTAGCCGAAGGCGGACATTACCGATTCACCCAGGACTACGACCTCAGCAGCCCCTCCACCGCCGCTGGCGTTGTCTTGGGCCGCACCGCCAACGGACGGATTGAATGGAAAGATGCTTCAGGCAAGACTTTGAAGATCCTTCAGGAGGCGGAAGCCGAGCAAGCGCTATGAACCCCATCGATCAATCCCGGTTGTTCCCAGCCAAAATCGGCCAGTTTGACCTGATGCATGCCCTCCTGATCGACTTGAGGCGGGTGAATTCCAATTGGTTCTGAGAATTTGCCGCTTATATTGATTAATGCTGGTCGCCCACCCCTAATTTCACTAAAATCGTTCGTTGCTGCCATGACTCCCGATCCATTTCCCACCATTGCCAAGCTGGCCGCAGAGTGCGAGGCAGTCTGGGACGCTTACGGTATAGCCGTTACCGCGACCCGCCACGCGGAAACGGTTCTGATTCAGGCGCTTCGGGATGAAGCAGGCACGGACCGCATTCTCGATGCGGATTCCGCGCTGGTTTTGTGCGGCTCCTTCGCACGCTACGAGATGGTGCCCGGCAGCGACTGCGATTGGACGCTCCTGATCAACGGCGTGGTCAGCAACCGCCACGCGGATGTGGCCCGCCAGATTTGCCGTGCGATCAAGCGCGCGGATCAGGAGAAGAAGGGCATTTGCGCACCCGGCAGCAGCGGCACCTTCGGCAACATGTCTTTTTCGCACGAACTGGTGCACCGTATCGGTGGCGGGGCCGACTCGAACGCCAACTTAACTCGCCGCATTCTGATGCTGCTGGAGTCCCGCCCGGTCAGCGTCTCCCGCGCTGATTCCTCGCGAGAAATCTGGGATTCGGTCGTGCGGAGTATTCTGGAGCGCTATTTCGAAGAAGATGTTCATTTCTCTCCCACGGCGGCACGCAAGGTGCCCCGGTTTCTCCTCAATGACCTGACCCGGTATTGGCGGACCATCGGTGTCGATTACGCCGCCAAACATTTGGAACAGGACGGGCACAAATGGGCAATACGGAACGCTAAGCTGCGGTTCAGCCGGAAGTTACTTTATGCCGCAGGGCTGGCATTTTGTTTTGCATGCCATCTGGACCCGCCTGAAAGTCGCCGCACGGCGCAACCGGATCTGTTCAGTCATCTCGGGCTGGACGTGCCGGAGCCCGCAAGTGCCGCCCCGTTCATCGCTTCGGCGGTCGCCTTCGCCGGGACACCGCCACTGGAATTTCTGGCGGCATTCGTGGATGCGTTTGTCTCCGATGCCGAAAAGAGGAAGACCGTAAGTCGCCGCCTGTTCGGCACCTATAATGACTGGCTGGCTTTGCTCGGTGATGACGAGAGACGGAAGCGTCTTGAGTCTCTAAGTCACGATCAAGCCGCCACCGATGATGTTTTTCAGGAAGTTCGCAGAATGGGCTCGGAGTTTTCAAAAGGCCTCCAACTGCTTTTCTTCAACCGGGACAGTGATCTCGATCCAATCGCTAAACTCAGCCTCGAATATGTCGCATTCTGATAGATCTCCGCAATCCCTCGGATTTTCCACCGGCGCTCTTGAGCGTGGAGACTACACCTCCGCCGTATCGTGGATGGTGCAACATCATATCCGTGCGGTTGAGCTATCGGCGTTGCGGTTTGAGGAACTTGAGCCACTGGTGATGGGATTGGACAAGCTTCCGCTGGACCAATTCGACTATGTTTCATTTCACGCGCCAAGTTCTTTTGCCATAGAACAGGAAACACGGGTCATTGACCTCTTGAAGCCTGTTCAACGGCGGGGATGGAACATCATCGTCCATCCGGATGTGATTTACACCCCACGGCTTTGGTCATGTCTGGGCGAGCAATTGCTGATCGAAAATATGGACAGGCGGAAAGCCATCGGCCGAACGGCTGCCGATTTGAAATCGATTTTCAAGAATCTCCCGAATGCCCGCTTGTGTCTCGATGTCGCACACGCGCGTCAGCTCGATACCACGCTTTTTGTGCTTTGGGATATTTGTCGGTCTTTTGTCGGGCGTGTTGCTGAGATTCACATCAGCGAGTTGGATTCCCGATGCAGACATCAGCCGATGTCCCGGGGGGCTGTCACGGATTACCAACAGATGATCGGGCGCGGGCTTCGCATGGCCCCGGTGATCGTGGAGTCGATGCTGGACGGAGAGCGGAGGCTGGAACGGATGAATGAAATCCATATGGCTCAGGAAGCTCTTGAGGAAGCATGAAACGCAGCGACGCGTATAGAATTGCCTTTATTGGATCGATTCGAACTAGCTTCCCAGATAGACACTGCCCAAAAAGCCGATGATTCTATACAAATACCTTGCCGTCAAAAATGCAGATAATTGGCTGATCGGAGAGAATTCAATTCTTCTGACTCCTCCTAAATATCTCAACGACCTTCTGGAGTTTCGCATTCGAAGGGAACCGGCCGATCTGGACGAGAGGCGAGAAATGTTTGAGAAATTCCAACGCGAGTCACCAAGCAACCTGACATTCGAAGAGTATGATTCTTCGGTCACGAGTAAGGAGCACATGGATAGTGAGGCCGAGGAGATGCGGGAATTGCTGAGCGGAGTGATGGGCGTGGTTTCGCTGACAAGTGATCCCGTTAATGAGCTGATGTGGGCACACTATGGATCAAACAGCGGAGTCGCTGTCGGGTATCGAAGTGAGGAGGTCGCTAAGCGAAACGGCATGAGGTTCTCATTCTTGCCCATAGGGGTCGCGATAGAAGTCGAATACAGCAATGACGTTGTTTCGATGAAGAAGGATTTTTCAGACGCCCCACACCACCTGACCACCAAACGAGAATGTTGGATCTACGAATGCGAATGGCGGATTGTCCAAAACCTGCCTGAAGCAAGACCCGTCAAGCGCGACGGGAAAACCTACTACGCGCTGCCAGCCGAACGTGAGCAGATTGCCCATGTGGTGTTCGGGGTCAACGCGGAAGCCGCTTTCATCGATCGTGTAAGGGGATGGCTGCGTGACGGGCCGGCCCGCTTACAGAAGGTGATCATCAACCATGACTCCCATGAATTGGAGCTTTCGGATATTTAGCAGGACATGAAACGCCCGACGCCAATTCACGAACCATCCGCGGACTTCTGGACGATGCCTAATTTTGCGTCGACTTCTATCAATAGAAATTTTAGATTAGAAACTTATATCAGACATTATGGCCAAGATCGAAAACCACAAATACACAATCGAAGAAGCCTTTCGCGAGTGCTTTTACATCGTCCCAGACTACCAGCGTGAATACGTCTGGACAGATAAGGAAGTGCAGCAGTTATTGGATGACATCGACGAGCAGGTTGACGGCTCTTCGTCACGCGAGTATTTCATCGGAACGATACTAGTCGCGCCGATGGAGCAGAAGAACCACTTTGAGGTAATTGACGGCCAGCAACGTTTGACCACGTTTTTCCTGATGCTCTGTGCGCTTCGGCAATTGTTGAAAGGAGAGTCGCAACATCACCAAGTGATCGGGGCACTTCTTTCCATGAGTTACACGACTCAGCAAGGCGACATCAGGACCAGTCTGAAATTGGAGCCCCGCTATGAGAACGCCGGCGAGGTGGTGGATCTGATTACCAAGCTCGATGCCGATCCGGAGACTACACGCGCAGGCATTCAAGCCGCCGGCATCCAGCGCTTCGGTTCGCTTGAGAATCTGATTAGTGCTTATGGGACGCTTCATCGTGGACTACAGAACAAGTACGAGAGAAGCGAGGAGCTAAAGAAGTTCTGGGGCTATCTGGCGTCCAATGTGATCTTTATCCAGATTTCTGCTGACGTGAGCAGCGCCCTCAAGATCTTTGAGACCATCAACGAGCGTGGAGTGGGATTGAATCCGATGGATCTGCTCAAGAACCTGCTTTTCACCCAAGTAACTCCAGACGATTTCACGAGGCTCAAGAACGAGTGGAAGAAGATCACCAAGCCCCTGGAGAGGCGGAAAGAGAAGCCGCTTCGTTTCCTGCGATACTTCATCATGGCGAACTACAGCTTCTTCATGGACCGCGGAGACAAACAGCGCGTGGACTCCGTGGTCCGAGAGGATGAAATCTACGACTGGTTCACAGACGGGAAGAACGCAACTATGTGTGACTATAAGAATAAGCCTTTCGAGTTCATCCGCAAGATCACGTGCGATGTCGAGCGCTACCTTGCCTTTGGCGAAGGACGGGGCAACGACGACCAGCCCAGTCGGGCGATGGATGACTTGCGGAGGCTAACGGGTGGAGCCTTCAGCCTGCATTACGTGTTGCTGCTCGCCGCCAGCACGCTACCCAAAGCGCTCTTTGAACACTTTGTCAATCAGTTGGAGAGTTTCTTGTTCTACTATATCTTCACAAAGACCCCGACGAAAGAGTTGGAGAAAAGCTTTTCTGTCTGGGCGGATGAGATACGCGCGTTCAGCGCAGAGGCTGATTCCCGGAAACAGAGAGAAATGTTCAATGCCTTCATTTCTGAACGATTCCAGAAAGGAATGACGGCCCGTGAAGCAGAGCTTGAGGACGCCTTGAAGCGTTATGGTCTGAACTCCATGCAGAAATACCGCACGAATTACCTGCTTGCGAAGCTCACGCGCTATGTGGAGATGGCCTTCAAGGGCATCAAGTTCCCGGGACCATTGGGAGACTTCACCACCTTGGAAATCGAACACATCCTGCCAAATGGCCCCGGCAAAGATCTTATCGACACATTTGCAAAGGCCCACCCTGGTGTTAACTACCACGAGCAGAAAAATCGACTTGGCAACCTCACGCTGTTGGAGAAGCCGATTAATATTGTAGCTGGCAATGATTTCTTCAATGAGAAGAAGGCCGAATACGTAAAATGCGGGAATTACCTCACCAGAAGCATCTGCGCACTGGCGGACGTGGGAACCAATACATCCATCAGTCGGATCAACACGAAATTGGAAGCTTTTGAAGAGTGGACCGTTGATAGCATTGACCGGAGGCAAGCCATGCTGAGCAAGCTGGTGAAAGAAGTGTGGAAGGTCACTGAAATCGAGGTGGTGTAGCCATGAGTATCTCCCAAGTCACCGCCCTGATCCCGCATCATACGCTTTCGCACGGGCGAACACGGCCGACCATTGTCGAAGCGGAGGATTCTGATGGGAACCGGCACGAGGTGGTAGTGAAGCTGTTTCTTGCTAAAGAACGAGGCAAGAAGGCGGCGATTTCCGAATTGGTTTGCTCGTTGCTCGGAACCCGTCTCGCGCTCCAGGCACCGGCGCCGTTTCTCGTGGCGATTCCCGACGGATTTCATGAATTGGTGGCCGATCCCGAAGCCAGGGAGCGCTTCAGGATGGCCCGGGGACTTCAATTTGGCAGCTCGTATGTGCGTGGTGCGTCCACGGTGTCTGCGGACCGCGGTGTTCCGGTGGAGAAACGCTCCGAAGCCGGCGCGGTTTTCGCCTTTGATTGTCTAACCCAGAATCCCGACCGCCGCCCGGAAAAACCAAATCTGCTGGAGCATAGCGACGGATATTGGCTGATCGATCACGACATGGCGCTGTCGTTCATTGGCGAGATACTGATTGGTGGCCCGATTGTGCCATGGGAACCCCGCGCGCTGGGCTCCCTGGCTTTTTCCTTTCTCGCCACACACCTGTTCACCCGAGGGCTGCGCGCGCGGGAGGAAGCGCTCGATGGTTTCGCCGGGGCGCTTTCCGGATTGCAGGTTGGCGAGATCGATGGCATGCTGGGGCTGGTGCCGGCGGAATGGTGGCCGGACCGTGAATTTCCAGATTCCCTGAGGGATTACCTCGTATCCGCTGTATCTTCCGCTGACAGACTCATTGGCTTTGCCAAAACCTTCCTAAAATCATGAAAACGTTCCAGTTTCTCACGCTGCGCTACCTGCACGACGCGATCACCGGGGAGTTCGTGAACCTCGGTGTTGCGCTTTATGTCCCGGGGGAGTTCCTCGGCGCGCGCTTCAATTCCAGGACCGCTCGCCTGCGGGCGATCTTCGGGCAGGTGGAGAAACCCCACCTGAAGTCGCTGCTGGGATACATCGACCGTCGGTTTCAAAGCCTGGCCGCCGAGATTCCTGAAACGCTGATCGAGCGGCACCCGAAATTGCAAGAACTTGCAAATTCGATTCTTCCGGCGGACGACAGCGCCGTCCAGTGGTCGGCGGTGCAGGGGGGATTGACCCGCAATCCAGAGGAGGAGTTGGAGCGGCTCTTCGCCCGGCTGGTGACCCATTACGAGGACCGAGTTGACAAGCGCCACCGGACCGATCTGGATGTTTGGCGGGTGTTCAGCCAGCCGCTGCGGGAAAAGCGGGTGCTCGACAAACTCACGGAAAAAACGTTAGTGGCAAAGGACTTCGAGCACACCTTCGAGCACGCGTGGAAAAACGGGGTATGGAACCTCTATGAGCCCCTCGCCTTCGATTACGAGGATGCCAGCGGCATCCAGGAAAAGGCAGGCCGGTGGCTGGGTCGTGGGGTGGCCCTCGGCGATGCGGCGGAAGACCACAAGTTCTGGTTTCTGGTCGGCGAGCCCGAGGACGAGAAGCTCAAGCGGGCCACCGAAAAAGCCCTCAATCTGCTGCACAAGATCGGCCCGGGCCGGGTTGAGATCGTCCGAGAACATGAGCGTGAGGGATTTTCGGCAGACTTGGCCACCCAGGTGTTGCGGCATGATTCCTCCCCGGAAGGGGCGTGAGGTGCTGCTTGATGGTGCCTGAGCGTGGGAGAAAAAAGACTTGATTTTGTTTTAAATTAATATTTTGCTGGGCCAACAAAACAATACTTTTGAGCAAAATAAAGGAAATTACAAACAAGGAAGATTTGATCTCAACTCTAGGGAAATCAACATTTTCCGAAGAATACAGGGGTCTTTCCGTCCGGTTTTCGCACCTTTCGGGGTCGAATGCGGAATTGCGCATAGAAGCCGGGCACCAAAAGCTCATTCGGAAGGTGCGTCCGATTTTGCACCCCTCCCGGAAACTCCTGAGAGAGGGGGACGCGCAGGGGGGGGACCTATTGGTATCTCCGCACATCCCGGAATCTTTGGCCGATGACTTGCGTCAGGCGGGGATTTCTCATGCCGATTTGAACGGGCGATTATTTGTTCAGACGCCTGATTTCCTGCTCGACCGCCGGCCGACAGAGGTGAGCTTCCGCAATCCAAGAACGGGGCCTGATCCGTTTTCAACCAAGGCATCCCGGATCGTGCGCGCCCTCCTCTGCCAACGGGAATGCCGGTTCACGCAGGAGCAACTGACCGAACGGACGGAAGTTTCCCGAACCATCGTCTCCCAAGTGCTTTCGAGACTTGTTGAAGACGATTGGGTGAAGCAACTGAGTTCTTCCAGTCCGAAAGCTCCCGCGTATTACCAACTGGCGGATTTTGATCGCCTGTTGGATGCCTGGGCAAAAGCGGATAATTGGCAAGGGCGCACGACCATTTATCAATTCTCAGTGCTGAGCAATCAACCGGAGGAAATTGCGGCAACCATCAGGGATCTTTTCAAGCCAAAGGAACCGGCTCCAGGCGAACCCGCACGAGCGAATGTCGTCTTTACCCAATGGTTTGCTGCATGGTTGCGCTATCCCTACACGATTCCTCCGGTTGTTACTGCCTATCTGCCAGACAAGCGTCTGCTGGATGTGATCCCCTATAGGAGGGTGAATACAGGCGGGAATCTTTGGCTTGTCCTGCCGGACGACAACGGTGTGTTTCGCGAGACCTATGAACGGAAAGGCTTCCTTTTGGCCAGCGATGTGCAAATCTATCTCGACCTCCTGCAGGTCGGACAACGTGGGCCGGATCAGGCCGCGGAGTTCCGGCAGTGGGAAGGATTTGCACGATGAAACATGACACTTTTGAAAAATATGTGCACTCCGACCTGAGTCTTCCACAACAGGCTCTGCTGACAGCTTGGGATTGTCTGGCTGCCTATCGGGAAGATCTGGTGCTGGTGGGCGGGTTGGCGATCAAGGCACTTACCCATCCGCCGGCGGAAGGAACGCCAGGGCCTGTAACGCTGGACGTGGATTTGGGAATCAAAATCGCGGCATCTGGAGGAATGTATGGAAGCATCAGGGAAACCCTGGCAGGGCATGGTTTCTTATGGCTGGCTGAAATGAAAAGGTTCGCACGCAAATTTGAAACATTGAAACTCTACATCGACCTGCTGACCGATGACGGCAAGGGAACCATGGGCACGGCAACCGTGGATGATTCTCTGGCTGTCGGAACAGTGCCGGGCATTGAGCGGGCACTCGCAGTGAACCGGATCATTGAAATCAGTGGGCACACATTGGTCGGCTCTGAAACAAGCCAACGCATCAGAGTGGCGGAAGTGGGGCCGATGTTGGTTCTCAAGCTCAACGCTTTCGGTGGTCCAGTGGGCAGAAAGGCTCCCAAGGACGCGCACGACATCCTCTATCTGGCGATGAATTATCTCGATGGAACCGGGCGTGCCATTGCCGCATTTCATGAAGAAAAGGCGGCTGGTAACCAAGCGATGCCTTACGCGATTTCCGCCCTTGAGAACTATTTCTCCAATCCTTCCTCTTTGGGGCCGATGTCCTGCGCCGCGTTCCGTATGAACAACCAACATCTTGACGCCGGATTAGAGGACGAATCGATGCAGCTCCGTGAACAGTGCGTGACCCTCGCCAAGGAACTTTTGGCATAAAACCATGTCGGAATACCACCACGTCGAAAAGCCCTTCCTGGACCAGCTTGCAGCGCTGGGTTGGACGATTGTGGATCAGGGGTGCGGGATGATTCCGTCGGACCCGGCGGTTAGCCTGCGGGGCAGTTTTCGCGAGTGGCTGTTGCCAGAGATTTTCCGCGATGCGGTTCGATCTATCAATCCTTGGCTCACCGAACGACAGCTTGAGGACTTGCGCAGCCAGATTTTGCGCCAGCCAAACCGAACCTTGTTGGAATCGAACGAGGCAATCCAGAAGCTGCTCTTTAAGGCCCAGGTGGATCTCAACGAAAGCACCGGCGAGGCGGATCCGGTGGTGAAGTTGATCGACTTCGAGCATCCGGAGCGGAACGTGTTCCACGCGATCAACCAGTTTCGGATCGATACACCCGGTTGCGTGAAGAGTTTCATCATACCGGATATTGTACTGTTTGTGAACGGGATTCCGCTGGTGGTGGTGGAGGCCAAGATTGGCGACGCCAACACGGCAAATCCGATGCACGCAGCTTTCGAGCAATTGCTCCGCTATCGGAATGGACGTGAGGAGACACGGAGCGCGGGCCTCAGAGAGGGGGAGTCGCGCTTGTTCCACTCGAATTTGTTAGTGATTTCAACCTGTGGGGAGAAAGCGGCTTACGGCTCCATCACCTCCGGTTACGAGCATTTCCATCCGTGGAAAGACATTTGGCCGGAAAAGTTCCGGGACTACACGCCGCCGCTCGGCATTGAGCGCGCACAAGAGCGCTTGATTCAAGGGTTGCTGCCGCCGGTCACCTTGCTGGACGTTTTTCGTTCGTGTTCAGTCTTCATGGACACGGAATCCGGCAAGCGGGTGAAGGTGATCTGCCGCTACCAGCAGTATCGCGCCGCCAAAAAGATGATCGCACGGCTCAGGGCTGGTAAAACCGCCGACGAGCGCTCCGGTGTGGTCTGGCACACGCAAGGGTCCGGTAAATCCCTAACAATGGTGTTCGTGGCCCGCATGCTGAGGGTGTCACCGGACCTCTCGGACATCAAGATTGTGATGGTCAATGATCGAGTGGACTTGGAAGAACAACTCACCGCCACGGCGAAATTGATCGGCGGCAAGGTGAACGTGATCGAGAGTTCCGCCGCTCTCCGCGACCAACTCGGGACGAATGCCTCGGATTTGAACATGGTGATGGTCCACAAGTTCATGGAGCGTGAGGAAGAATTGCCCGCTGTGGTTCAGCAGGCTCTCGGCACTTATAGCCCACCCCCTTCAGGCAAGGGCTTCGGCCTGGTGAATTGTTCAGAGCGGATTTTGCTCATGATCGATGAAGCGCACCGCACCCAGGGTTCAGACCTCGGCGACAATGTGTTCGAGGCGTTTCCCAACGCCACACGCGTCGCTTTCACCGGCACGCCCTTGATCACAGAGAAGCACGGCAACAAGCGCACGGTGAAGCGCTTCGGCGAATACATCGATACCTACAAGCTGATGCACTCCGTGCACGACGGGGCCACGTTGCAGATTCTCTACGAAGGCCGGACCGCCGATACCGCGTTGAAGGACAAGCACGGCTTCGATACCAAGTTCGAGGACCTTTTCCGGCAACGGAGCTACGCCGAGATCGAAGCGATCAAAAAGAAGTATGGGGCATCAGGGGATCTTCTCGAGGCGGAGAAGCGCATCGGTGCCATTGCCCGCGATCTGGTCAATCACTACGTGAACAACATCCTTCCCGACGGATTCAAGGCTCAGGTGGTGTGTCATTCCAAGTTGGCGGCGGTCCGTTACCAGAAGGCGATTCGTGAGGCTCTTGCGGAGCAGGTCGAACGAGAGCGCCTGAGAGAAAGACCCAATCAGAATTTGATAAAGTCTTTGGAATTTTTGAAAGTGGCGGTAGTTGTTTCATCCGATGCCACGAATGAGCTGGCGGTAATCACCGAAGCTCGCAATGAGTCGAAGCGCTGGAATGCGGTGGAGAATTTCTGCAAACCTTTTGATTTGGAAGACCGGGACAAGGAACTCACCGGGATCGCGTTTCTTGTGGTCTGTGACATGCTGCTGACCGGTTTTGATGCCCCCATCGAACAGGTGATGTATATCGACAAGCGGCTCAAGGAGCACAACTTGCTGCAAGCCATTGCACGGGTGAACCGTGTCGCCAGCGGTAAGCAGCGTGGCTTCATCGTGGACTATATCGGTTTGGCCAATCACCTGACAGAAGCACTTTCCATCTACACCGGAGAGGATGCGGAAGATCTCCGGCTCGGCCTGAAAAACGTGCTCACCGAGTTGCCGATTCTGGAGGAACGCTATCGGCGGCTGGTCCAACATTTCGAAGCCTGCGGCGTGGCTGGAATCGAGCCGTTCGTCAGCGAAAAGCTTTCAGCACCTGAAGCAGAGGTCAGAGTAATCCACGCCGCCGTGACTGCGATGAAGGACATCAAGCGCCGGGCGGACTTTGAAGTGTATCTGAAAAAGTTTCTTCAGAGTTTGAATCTGATATTGCCGCATCCGTCCGGCCACCCATACCGCGGCCCGACACGTCGCTTTGGATACTTGCTGCGGATGGTCAAGGAGCGCTACAAGGATGAGTCGCTCGACATCGCCGA
>CAIKDP010000210.1 GCA_903826205.1 Akkermansiaceae bacterium | reverse complement strand
GACCCTGGAAGCCGCCGCCGTGATCCACGCCGGAATGCTGTATGTCGCCGCACGCAAGGCGGGCATGGGTCCGGCGGACGCAGGTTGGACCATCGACCAGGCCATGCAAATGGTCCTGCCGGAGGAAGAGGCGCCCGAGGGCGAGCCGGCAACCGACTACTGATGCACCGGGAGTTCGCGGGTCGTCCATTCACTTGGGCGGCCCGCAATCCAGGTATCGTCATGCCTCGCCGGGCAGCGGGCGAGGTCCCCCTCTACCCGCCGAATGCGGTGCCCCATGTCCATCGAGGATGAGGGAAGCGGTCAGCCCTAACATGGCAAGCGCTCCGATTGCCTGATTTTCCTAAGGCGATTTCATCTCGCATTTCAAATGCGACATGACCGAATGCGAATTCACCTGCCCGACGGATGCTTGCCGATTGGCAATGCGGGAGCTGCTTTCCAAATCCGCCGTGGTCTAGGGATGATCCCATCCGCGTTCCAAACGCGAAAGGGTCGCCCGGTCCAGCAGCCACAACATGCTGAGTTTCAGGTTTCAGCATTTCAAATGCGAAAGGGCTTGCTGGTGCCGGATTCAGCCTGCGGGATTATCTCGCGTTTCAAACGCGACATAAAACCGGGTGGGCGCAATGCTTCTCCGCTCATGTCGGTGGGCACGACATCCAGTTCCTGAAACCCCATCCGCATTTCAAATGCGAGTCGGTCGCGACGGTTCAGGTGTCCTAACCTGTGGCATTTCAGGTTTCGAGATTTCAAATCCGATAGGACCCAAAACCGCACCCAGGATTTGTGCTCGCATTTCAAATCCGCCCACCCCGACCCCCCTCCAGTCAGACCGTTGCAAATCATTGAATTCAGCCCATCGGGATTTCAAATCCAAAAGGGTGGGTGGCTCGATGCCTGTTGTCTGGCAAGGTCGGCGGTGGGCTCGGTGCCAGATTCAGCCAACGGTTCAAAGGTTCGCGTTTCAAACGTGACCCTTTGCACGTCACCGCCACAGGGGGCACGCCACAGACATTCGGCTCATGAGCAAGGTCGTCGGGTGTTCGGTGCGGAATTCCGGCAGCGGTTCTAAGGGTCAGATTTGAAATCCAACCCTTTGCACGACACCACCCGCCCGATCCAGCGCCGCCTCAGCCTCGGGCAACGGCCTGCCCCGCACCGGTCGCCAAATTCACCCCGGCCTGTCAGTGGGCGTCCTGACGGCATGGCGTGTGACCTGTCACCAGAAGCCGCCACCAAACCGACCGCCAAAGTGGGGCGGCAACATGGCAAGAACGGGCAAGGAGCGGCAAGTTCGGCTGCCGGTCACCCGCCAAAATCTGTCTAACAAACCGCCACAAAAACACCCATTTTCGCCACTTTTTGGGGGTTTACTTTACACTGCTTTACACTTGCTGTTAGAGAGGAACCGGGGCCTTTTCAGGTGCCTGTAAATCTCGCAACACGTTCACTTTCAATATATTGCAAATCCGGAGAAGCGGCAAAGCTAACAAAACATTTCTGTTATTTCGTGCAAAAAAAGTGTAAACCTGAAAAAACACCTTTCACATGATTTGGATGGGGGTGGGGAGACCCGAGGACTTTGTCACCCCGCTTAATAGATTTCCTGCCCTAAGGCGTCCCCTTATGTAGTTCTCTTGCGTAGTCTAAAATATACTCCCACAATGACAGATACTACCAGTATAGTAAATACCCATGGCCACACCTTAGCATTCAAATGCGATGAATCTTCTCTGTCAGTATTTGAGTTAGAAGAACCGTTGCGTGTCTTCTTCTCTTTAAGTGCCTCGGCAGCCATGGAGACATATCGTTTGGAATAATAGTTCTGCCCATTATCAGACACAGCTTTAGCTGCCTCTCCAGACAATGTCTTCTGCACACCGATATAAAAAGGGTCATCAGGTGGGAGTTTTTTAAGAACTAGCTTCAACAGCGCTTGAATACGAGCATCCCGGAACCTCACATCTAAAAGCCCCGCCTTTTCATCGGGCGGCATTAAGACCGCTTGCAATGCTTCTTTATTAACCTCGCCTTCCGAGTAAAGGCGCAAAACTTCCAAAGTAAGATCAAAAAACTCTTCATCCGTTGTCTTCTCGGCGGCATAAAGAATAAAGCGATAGATCTGTTTTGATCCTTCAGGGATTCCTCGGATTTCATCTAAAGCGACCAAGGGGCGTCCCTTAATCCATTCTTCCAGCCTTGCCCGCTGGGGAGCTTTAACAAATAAGCAGTTTTCCTCTCCGACAGTTGAATCAGCTAGGATTACGCATGCTTCCTCCCCACCTATTCTGTCAGCCCACACTTGCGCTGACATCAGAATGAGTGTTAAAATACCAATAAGTGCTTTCATAACGTTGTTAATTGCCTACTCCTACATACTTCTTGAAACGTGCTGGTTGGTATTCTCCAGTGAGAAGGTGACAGTATTTGTTAACCGTCGCGCTTCCAGCAGCCACCCAGCTTCCATCATAGTCCATGACTCCTACGTGCGACCCATACGTCCATGGTGGCTTTGCCTCATAAAAGTTTGTTGTATAAGCCCTGGCTCGCGCCACAACCCATCCAGGCTGTGGCATTGTGGAACGAGAAACACTGGTCCAGCCTGGGATGTCCCTAATAATAACAAGGTTGCCTGATTGATCGATTTGACATTCATTTTCAAAATTATCTATAACATAGCCATTCCAATCAATAGCATTTGGGGGCAAGCTATTCAGATGAAATGGCAAGTCATCTCGAACAAGTGGGACGACAGCGCCTGCATCATTACATTTGTGATAGACAAAGATATTGCACTTCGGCAAATTAATCTGGGCAAATGTGCCAGCGTAAATTTCACACGCTGGACGTTGTGCATAGTATGTGCTTCCAAGATTGGAAACCACACGATCTAGAACTTCGAGTTGCCAGTCGGAATCTACCACTCCAAAGTAGTCAGGTGCCCCCTTTCTATGCAGTTCTTGGACTTTTCCATTGCTATCGGCAGTGTTAGGAGCATCGCCTTTGCGCACATACATAAACTCAAGGGGAACTCCCCCAGTCGGTGTAATAATGGCTTTTGCTTGAAATATTCCGGCCGTAGGCGTGTTGTAGCTCAGTTCGCAGCCATCACCAGCAACTTCCGTCCAACCCGCGAAGGATCCATCTTGCTTTATCTGATTGATCTTCCATTTGATCGTTGAGGCTGAGAGCGGAAACGAACTAGCCGGAGAAGGACCGTTAAAGTCAAAAATTACCGTTTCTGCCTTTTTGACGCAGAGCCCCGTCGGCGGTGTATCTGTGTCGGCTTCTTTCCTGACTGTTATATCAACAGGTAGAAGCAGCATCAAAGTCTTACCACCTTCGTCCGAGTAGCATGCGTCGTCCGCGAGTGCCACGATGGCACCATCGCCGTTCATCGCGTAAGCACGGAGGTTGGTAAAGCGGGGCACGGTGCCCTCCTTTATGTTTTCAACTAGCTTGTCGAGCGGAACTTCCCGACCGTTGCGCCAGATCGATTGACCACGCATAAGAATGCCGTTTTCTGCCACAGCCAGTATTGGGCCAACTGTGGGCGAGTGTTCGGCGCGATACCACTGGCTACTCTTTTTCAACCATATATCGGTGCCAGCAGCTACCAACCGTGACCTCTCGCTGTCTTTCCGATTGACACGACAGAGAGCATTGACATTTGGTTCCACTGCGCCCGAGCTCTCTGGAAGCTCCTGTTCCCCGTCCTCGTCGAATACAATCAATCGACGGATATATGGGGAAGAACTCGAATACTGTTCACCAGCTACGTTGCCGCCGTCTTCAATTGCTGTAATCTTGAAGGTCTTACCGTCAGAAGTCTTGTAGCTTTTCTCCCATGTGGGATCGCCCACGCCAGGTGCATACGGATCGGTGCCTGGCACAGCCGGAGGATTCCAGATTTTCCATTTTCTCTGGTCTGCAAGGGGCAAATCTCCACCTAATACGGCAAGCGCCCCTCCGGGACTGGCAATGGCGCGATATTCACCAAATAGCCACGCATCATCCGATGCATAGGCATTTGCATACATGCTGACATCCATCGGCGGCGGAGCTGTGGGAGTTGCGTGCCAGATAGACGTGCCCTGGTCCAGATCCCAATGTGTGGCCACAGGCCACGCTTCGGCAAAGGCAGACCCATCATCGGCATAGCCATCATCGGTAATCCTTGGCAGATCGTTTCTGCTGCCTGAATAAGTTCCCAGGCCAACAACTGAATCTCCACACACTACGTGGGGATATATTTCAAGAAACTCCGATAAATCTGGCTGATAGGGAAAGGCAGACACTGTTGTTAGGCTTTTTGTCACAGGATTTGTGGTTGAGTCAGACATATATTCTGTTTGCAATTCGCAGCTTTCAAATGTCGACGGTGCTTTCCGAAGGTCTTCTGACCACACATTATTCTTCCAGACCCGGCAGCGGTCCCGCCAAGAAGTCCATCCGTTAATCACAATCTTCTCCTTGTCGTTCCATAGCACGATGCCAGTCCGTCCTATGGATGCCGTGATGCTGGAACCTGTGGAGGCTGGCTCCATGCCGGATAGCCCATCATAGTTTTCGTGTGCCAATACAATGACCGCGTATGGTGTCTCTGGCGCAGGTTTCCAATCAATCGCTGAGTCAAACGGGTCAGCATCATCCGCATCAATGATGCCGTCACCATCAGAGTCGGCGAATCGTGACAGTTGACGCGAATAACTGGACAATCCAAGTCGATAGGACTGTATGGCTGTCCAACGATCGTCCCAGTAGGAGGCGTCTGGATCAAGTATTGTAAGGGAGCCCCAGCGAGTCGGGTCTGACGAGGCTAAATAGGCAATCTCGCTGGCGACCCAGTCATTTGACATGCCGGTGTTGGCGGTGTCGTTATAGGGAACGAGTTGGAGAATGGCGATTTGGTTGCCTGAATCAGTGGTCGTAAGGGTGATGCGGCCGTCCGAACTGATGTGGTGCGGGACAAAAGTGTTGGGGTATAGCGAAGCGAGCGATGCCACTTCCGCCGTGGGGCTGCTTTTGATTTGCAACCCTTCAAGGCGGATCGGAGTGCCATCCATGGTGACTTGAAATGGCGTGGGTCCGCAGCCAAGCATGCGTCCATTCCTGGATGAGAGGCAGACAATGGATTCACCACCAAGGCCGGGTTGTTTAACAAACGAATATGCACCGGTTGCCACGTCGAGCAGGTATGTCTCAGGCCGGGCCGGAGTTGCCATTGGCCGGTACACAAG
>CAIKDP010000209.1 GCA_903826205.1 Akkermansiaceae bacterium | reverse complement strand
GAGCTTGCTTGCATTTCATGCTCGAATCTATCGGTTTTCAGAATCAGCCGGCAAGACTTTATTCAGAACCCTTGGGAATTGAGGCTCATCTTACTCTGACAAGCGCTCAACGGTGCGGATGAGCGCTCAGGCAGGAAGCAGGCACCGGGGCGGGGAGTTTTCCGATAAGGTGAGAGAAGCGTGAGCGCCCTGTTAGTTTTGCTAGACTTGCTCCACTGTAACTCATTGGTTTTCAATGGAGCCGGCTATCAGACTTGAACTGATGACCTGCTGATTACAAATCAGCTGCTCTACCACTGAGCTAAGCCGGCGAAAGATGGGCGACGGGAGGGGTGGATGGGCGGTAAGTCCTTGAAAACACAAGGGCAATTCGCTTTGCCGCGGCAGTGATAGCAGGCGGCGGGACGGGTGCAAGCGCAATTTTGACGGGGCGAAAGGAATTTTGAGTTTTGTTGATTTCACTGAGTTTTTGCGCAAGTCTCCGCTTGCTTTGCTACCCGATTTTGCTACCATTGGCACATGGCAAGTTCAGTCGCGGGTGTCAAGGGACTTTACGAGAAACGGGGTTGGTTTTACTACCAGCCGCCGACACCGAAAGATGGTCCCGGCAAGGGGGTGCGGCCGAAGGCGGTGGCACTGAAAACCCAAGACCTGGCGACGGCACTGGAACGGATGGAGGATGCCCAAAGCGAGGCGACCCTGGAACGGGTGAATATGGACGGGACACTGGCAGAAGTGCTGCCGATCTACTACGCGGCGAAGGCGTCGGATGCGAAGTCCACGCGGCGGTGTCGGCAGATGGCGTTGGATGCGTTCCAGGAGGCGTGCCGCAACCCGCGCCTGACGTCGATCAACGCCCGCATGATCGAGCAGTGGCGGCAAGGGTTGGCGGCGCACGGGGGTCGCGGGGGCAAGCCGGTGAGCCCTACCACGATCAAGGATTATACGATCATCCTGCGGGCGTTCCTGAATTGGGCGGTGAAAGAGAAGATGTTGCGCAGCAACCCGATGGCCGGGATGGTGCGGGAGGTGCGAGTGATGACAACCCGCGTGCAGGGGTTTCTAACGGAAGAGGAGCGGGAAAGTTTGCTGTCGGCGGAAGCGCCGGATTACGTTCGCCTGATCCTGATGCTGGGCTTCTTCGCGGGTCTGCGCGACGGGGAGATGCTGGCGACCAACCCGAAGTGGCTATGGATCGCGGAGGATGGGTTGCGAGGCACCCTGACGGTGCAGGCGACACCCATCGAATACACGGACGGTCGGACGGGGTTGTGGACGCCGAAGCGCCACAAGCGTCGCACGATTCCGCTGCACCCGCGCTTGCTTGAGTTTTTGCAAGGCTACGGGATGCGCAGTCCGTGGCTGCTGGCCCCGGAGAAAGACAAGTGGCCGGAAGAGAAGAAGAACTCGAAACGCTTCGATGCAAAGAAGGCACTGGCGGGCGTGGCGAAACGGGCGGGTGTTAGAAAGTTGACGCCGCACATGCTCAGGCATTCGTTCGCGACACACCTGGCAATGAAGGGGGTGGCGCTGGCGGAGATCGCTGGCTTGATCGGAGACTCGCTCAGAGTGACCGAGGAACACTACGCAGGGTATCAACCGGGGAAGGTGAATCCGCTGGGGGTGTTGTAGAAGTCATTGGTCACTGGTCATTGGTCACTGGTCATTGATCACTGGTCATTGGTCATTGGTCATTGGTCATTGGGCGCGAAAGGAGTTCGGCCATGGCACGCCTGCCTAAACCCAAAGCAGGGAATTTCCAGCATTTCCGCAGTTTAGGCTTGGTCGGTCCTCCACGGCGGGCTAAAAGGCGTTATGAACGGATCTCGCAGAGAAGTGGCTTTCCGGGTTCGGTTTGTGCTGGAATACGAACGCGTTCGTGTAATGGTGCAAACCGAGCGCGTTCGTGAATAGAACGTTCGCTCCAGAATGGGAATCTCATGAAAACGCTGTTGATCATAGCAGCCATCGGGGCATCCGGGGTGACTGGGGCGTTCTCCCAACTCGCCCCCGAGGCCCATAGGACCGATATGAAGCAATTGGCATCGGTTGTTCGGAAGACTTTGCCAGCCCACTGGCGGCTTGAGATGACACCATTCGCAGAGGGAGACGCGGGATGGGAAGATTGGACTCCCGGTATATACCCTCGTATCGTGATTTACCGAGATTCTCCGGTGGTGGCACGTCCCAAGCGGAGTGTTTCTCTTCCTCCCAGACAAGAGCCCAAGCTGTTCTTGTTGGAGTATCGACTCGCTCCGAAGGTTCCCGAGAATCTCTGGCACGAACAGCAGGAACAGAACAAGAGAAGCGAGAATCTACGAGCTGCCTATCGCGGCAAGCTCGAACCTACGCGAGACAAGACTCTCAAGCGATCAGGATACGATCCCGCGAATTACTTTCCTACTACCGTAGCTGAACGGGAGACGCTGCAAGAATACCGATTTGTTTGGTTGAGCACCATGCCGATCAATCTGCCGGAGTATCACTACAAATCATTGGGGGTGTGGGCAACCGATCCCAATGACTACGACTTCCCGGGTCAAGAAGCGATCCAAAGCGAGTATCTTAAGGTAGCGCGAACTGTCGAAGGCTTGCTTGTTCGTTACGATGCTCGCGGAAACAACAAAAGCGAACAAGGCGGTGGTGGCAACGCTCCTGAGCCACCCTCTCACCCACCAACCGCACCTCAAAAGGCGCGTGCCACACCATGAACGTTGCTATGAATCCTGCTCAACCAATTGACACCGTGCTCAACCATTTGAAGAAGCTATTCCGTGGAGACCGCGGCGTCGTTTTTGCGGAATCGGAATACGGGAATTATTACGCGAAACTATCCTGCATACCCGCGAATCTCAATGGGGACGCTTCACCAACTCTCAGGAGGATCTTGAAGGACCTCGGCATTAGTGATGTCACCGAGATTGAAGGCGAGGGTGGCATGTGGTGGGACTTCGACTTCAAGGGCACTAGATTTACCTGTGATCTCCTTGTCAAATCTTGTGGCGGTTCGGAGCTTTATCCTACAAGTTGCACCCGATCATCAGAGGCAGAAAGAGAACTGCTTCGTGAGCTGGCCACCGAGATTGTGAGACTGGTATAAATACCGAAGAAACCGAAGGCGTCGCTGCCGACCGGCATGAACCACACAACATCAACCCCAACCACCCTGCCCTGACCCGGCGGCAGGACATAGACGTCGGCTAAGAGAAATCAAAAACGACGGAAAATCGTGTAATGAATTATAAACTCGGAATTGCTATGGCATTGATCGCTCTCGGCGCGTTTACTGGAGGCTATTTTCTGCGTGATAATCGGGCCGAGACGAAACGAATTGCTGAACTCGGAACCGAGGTTCAACAACTTCGCGCGTTAGCAGATACTCAGCATCGTTTGCTTGCGGACCCGTCCCACGTGGATTGGGAAGCGTGGAAGAAGTTGGACCCGATCACCCGCAAGCACATGATCATCGCGCTTTGGTATGGCGGTCAGGACATGGGCAACTACTACCTTGGGTTGGAGACGGGGCACAAATGGGGCCCAGTCTGGAATCGTAGGAGTCCCATTTCGATTCTTGAGGAACAGACCGATGTCATGCGGACTTTTCTAGCGGATTTGCACCGTTTGGAGGAGGCCAGTGCCAACCCACCCAAGTATCCGACAGAAGACACCACTGACCCAATGGACGGATCAAAGATTGATTGGGAGAATTTCCTCGTCGCTGGGGATGACAAGAATCCACGGGCGATTTGGTTTGGGAAGAGCAAGAAGACCGGAAGATGGATGGCTTACGAGTATGAAAAGGGAGTTTACGAGCCTGACCCAAAACTTTCTAAACGCATCATCGACAGCAAGAAGGCAGACGAGGAGGCAGACAAGGATGCGGACAAGAAGGCCGACTCACTCGACCCGTTTTCGAATCAGTAAGCGCAATACGACAAATCGCGCAAGCCGAACAATAAGGCATCCCACCGAATGACCGATAAACCCCGCAACCGCCATCCAACCACAGATCAGACGTCGGTCATCGGTGGATATGAACGTTAGCTCACTTCGCGCGCATGAAAATCGCCATCACCATCATAGCTTTAGTATTAATCGGTGCGGCAGTCGTTTACGCCTACTCTCGGTCCAAGAAGCAGCGAGCGTTGGATGGGATTTACGCTGACCTCAGGGCGTTACGACCAGTGGTGTGCACGTCCTCGCATACGCCGGCGACGGTCGATGGATTCAGGCAGATCCGGGGAACGGGGCCGTTGTCACTCTTGATGGCCGGACTGGCGATAGCGGATGGTTCCTGACACCGGTTACGACCCATCGCTGGCAACTCCTCGCGCAACACTGAAACAACAACATGATCCGCCACATATTATCAATAATCCGAGTTTTCACCACTGCACTGATCCTCGCCCAGGCGGCATTGGCTGACGGGTTCCGACTCGAATGGGCGAGAGAGCATGAGGCGCACATCGTCATGCAGCTTACGCCCGAACAGGTGGCAACAGTCGGACGGGAGCGGAAGCTTGTGCTCACTCCAGCTCAGCGGGAAACGTTGGCGACGTTTGCCAAGAATGTTCCCAAAGTCTTGGGAGTTGAGTCGCTTGGCGAGCCTGATTGCAGTTGTATTCTCTCCAGCGCTCTTTGGACCGACACCACTGAAGTTACAATTTGGGTCCGGCGTCTGGCCCATGACAAGGATGGCAGCAAGTATTACCACGAAATCCGCAAGAAGCCGGGTTATTACACGGCCGATGCGGATGGGCGAATTTTCGCTGCGGGCAAAGAGGTCAAATGGGCCGAGTTTGAGGCCGTGGTCCTCAGATCCACAGAGGGTGCGGGCGGAGTCCAATTATCACCGCCTCCGAAGGAGCCAAAGGAGCTTACAGCAAAGCTAAAACGACTGAGAGCCAAGAAGCCCATCAGCACCCGATTGTGACCCGATCCACCCACCCAACGAAGGGCGAACGAAATTGGCGGTGGAAGAACCTCCCGCAGGGATGCGGGAGGATGCACGCTGGAAGCGTGCGCCACCCAACTGGAAGAGTGCGCCACCCTGTCCTGACCCGCAGTTCAGCTCCCTAGGTGTGGAGAGATGCCCAACGGCGCATCAGGTTGGCCCAGATCACGCCGACTGCAGCGACCATTCGACCGTCGCGGCGGAGGATGGCGTCGGCAAACTGCACGACGCGGCGGTTGGGTTTGATCCATGGTGCCCGCTCTATCAGGGTCCGGAGAACCGCTGCCTCGTTGCCAGGTCCGGCAAATTGGCAGGCGAGGGCAAAGGCAACGCCCGATGAACGCGACACCCCGGCCAGACAATGGACGAGCACTTTGTCGGAGGTGGACAGGCCTGAACCAAATTCCAGAATGGCCCTAACGGTTTCTTTCGTCACCGCGGTGTCGGACTCGGACTCGATGTCGTCAAACCGCGCCAGATAAAACCTGGAGGCGGGAAAGAACGATTTGATCTGGTCCGGTCCATCGCCTCGCGTGGCTGTGTCCCAGATGGAAACCACATGGGAGAACGATTCCTGTCGTGAGTGGTTGCGCACGTCGCCCAAGCCACTGATGGTGAATTGGGGAAGACGGCAAACCTGAGCAGCGGAATCCATGCGCGGGAGCATTGCAGGAGGGGTGAATGGGGTAAAGCTGAAATTGGGAAAGCTGAAAGCTGAAATGGGAGGAGAAGAGGATGGGACGGATGATGAGGAGTGTGAACGTTCAGACGGGGTCTTTCATTACTCCATTAGTCCATTGCTCCAATACTCCAATGGGAGTGATGGAGTGATGGAGAGGTGGAGAGGTGGAGTGATGGAGTGATATGCCACTACGCGGAGACAGGCTTGAAACGGCGGCCGGAGCGGATGAGAGCGGGGGTGATGCGGTCTTCGGGTTCGGGATTGGCGATGAGGGAGCCGCTTTGCTGGGCGATGGTTAGGGCGGCATCAATGGTGGCCCTGCGCCAGTAGGCGTCCCCTCGCGGACAGGTGCGCAAGGGTTTGAGGATGTCACTGTGAGCAGCAATGAGTTCGAGCCAGATGCGCTGGCCACCGACATAGTCGTGACCTTGCTTGGTGGAGAGGACGGCAGGGATGAGGGAGAGCATGGGAGGGATGGGGGGTAAAAGCTGAAATCGGGAAAACTGAAAGCTGAAATAGGAGGAGGAGATGAAGCACTAAATTTTAAGCATGCAATTATAGACGGAAGAGGAGGAAGGAGTTATGCGAGTATGAGGCGGTCTGAACGTTCAGACGGAAGATTCTCCCGCAAGGATGCGGGAGAATGCACGCTGGAAGCGTGCGCCACCCAACTGGAAGCGTGCGCCACCCCAAGGAGAGAAATGGCGGTGGTTAGATCGGGGAGGCCGTCGGGGAGTTCGGCGGCGGTGGCGAGGATGGCGTGCTCGAGGACGGACTTGACGGTGGCGGGATGCCAGAGTCCGGTGCAGGTGTGGGTTTTGCCATGCTTTGTCATGGTCTGACCGGCGAGCTTGGTGGGGATGGCTTGGGAGTTGAGAATGGCGGCAATGCGGCTGAGCGCGCCGTGACCTTTGTGGGTTTCCCAGAGTGCCTGGAGGTGACGCAGGATGGCTTGCTCGGCAGGTATGGGAAGGTGACGGAATTGCGGGCGGCCCTTGCGGGTGTGGGTGCCATCGTCGCACGGGACGGCCCGCCAACCGTAAGGCGCGGCGGAACCGTTGCGGGAAAGCCGGTGGTCGCGGAGGGAGTCGAGACCTTCATCGACGCGGGCGGAACGAATGCCGCATTCCATCTGGGCAAGGGCGACCTGGATCTGAATGAACATTTCGCCGATGGGTGTGCCGAGGTCGATGTCGGGGTCGATGAAACGGAAGGTGATCCCCTGCCCTCTCGCCCAGGCGAGGGTTTGGGAGAAATCGAGAGTGGAACGAAAGGCGCGATCGACGCGGAGGACGAGGATGGTGCGAATGCCGCGAGCCTTGCAGTGGCGAAGCATGGCGGCAGCTTGGGGTCGGTCGCGCAGGGCGGACTTGATGGCGGAGACGCCGGAGTCGATGAAGGTGGCGTCGATGAGGAGTTCGTGACGGGCGGCGAAGCGGGCGGCGGCGGATTGCTGGGCATCGAGGGAGTTGACTTGCTCGGGCGTGGAGGCGCGCACGTAGAGGACGACACGGTTGTCGGCGGTTAGGGTTTGGGTTTCGCGGTTGCGACGAGTGAGGGATCCTTTGCGGGGCATGGGGGTGGTGGGGTAAAGCTGAAATTGGGAAAGCTGAAAGCTGAAATGGGTGAAAGAGATGAGATGGGACGGATGGGCGGGGTAAAGCTGAAATTGGGAAAGCTGAAAGCTGAAATGAGAGGAAGAGATGAGGGGTAAAGCTGAAATGAAGAATGGGACAGCGGCTGGAAGCCGACTGCGGCTGGAAGCCGCAGCTACGGAGCTAATCGTTGGCGGCGAGGTGCTGGCGGGATGAGAGACGAGGAGGAGCAAAGATGAATTGGGCGGCGAGCTGGATAGAGGGGTCGATGACGCGGATGCTGAGGTCGCCGATGTCGAGCCATTGGGCGGCCCACCGGAAGCGGTTGTCGGCGAGGGGGTCGTAAATTTTGCCCTGGCTCTGATTGAGGACGATTTCCTCGGTGGCGGCGAGGAAGAGTGAAAATCGCCGGATGCCAGTGGTGCAAGTGGCGGGCGGCGGGGTGTCCCACCAGGTGGAGACGAGACGATGCACCGGAGATTGATCGGGGGAGAGCATGGGAGAAGGGGGTAAAGCTGAAATTCGAAAAGCTGAAAGCTGAAATAGGAGGAAGAGAAGAGAATGGGACGGATGGGCGGGGTAAGCTGAAATAGGAGATGAAGATGTGGGCGGGACGCCCACACTCCTTGAGAAGAAGATCACGCCGCTTCGATGCGGTTGAGGGTTTGGAGGGATTTGGTTAGATCGGCGAGGGTGGCGCGACAATCAGGGAGGGCATGGTGCGGACGGGATGCATGCCTTTCGCCTGGGAAGGCGAGGTCCCAGAGGGTGCGACTGTCACGAGTGCGCCAGAATTCCCATGGGAGGGAGTCGCCGAATTGGGTGCAGAAGTTTTCGAGGATGGGCCGGTCGAAGTCGGGACCCTGGATCCAAATGCGGTGGGGTCGCATGCGCTCGATGAAATCGCGCAGGAGATGACAGCACACCTTGGGCGGGGATTGCAATTCGCGGAAGGTGGGGAGTGTTTCGTTAGACCGGTGAAAGGCGAGGGTCTCGGGACAGGATGTGCGACCGGCAGCCATTTGCGCGAAGAGGTCGGGATGAATGGTGAATTCGTCGACGACAGAGAAAGCCTCGGGGATGCTCGTGTGAAGCATGGGTTCGAGACTGTAGCGGTCGAAGGCAAGAAGCCCGATTTCAGTGATGATGGCGGTGGGCTCGCAGGAGAGGGTTTCGATGTCGATGATGATGGAGGTAGGGGACATAAGCATTAAATTCTAAGCATGAAATTCTAAACGGAAGAGATAGAGGAGAAGCACTAAGCATGAAGTTCTAAACGGAGATGAAGAGGGGCCAACAGTCGGTGTGTTCTTGTCTTGGTTTAGAATTTAGGATTTATGATTTAGTGCTTTCTTCGGTTAGGTGCGTGCGGAGAGTGGCGATGGTGTAATTGCCCTTGAGGTAATCGAGGATGAGTTCGATGGTGTTCCAGCGGTCCTGATTGCAATCGGCAGGACCGAGTTCATCGAGAAGGGTTTCGATTTTGGCGAGGCGCTTGTCACAAGTGGCATAGCCTTCACCCGGACCGCCGGATGGACCCGTGCCGGATGAGCCGTCGCGATTGGTGGCAGGGGCGTTGCGGAGACGCTCGAAAGCAGTGGGGTCGGCGGGGGCGTCGGGGTTTAAGATCCTGCCGCAGGATGCGGCAGGTGGCACGCTGGAAGCGTGCGCCACCCCTTGGAGGGATGGATCTTCTGTGGAGAGATCGGCGATGAATGGAGGTGGACAGGAGTCTGACGGGTCTGACGGGTCCGGGGGCGGCACGCTGGAAGCGTGCGCCACCCGGTGGAGGGATGGATCTTTGGGCAGGTCCTTGGGGGTGGCATGGGAGCGGCCGTTGGAAGTGGCGGCAGCGATGGCATCAGCGGCGGCTTGGTCCTGGGCGGAGTGGTCGTGGTGGGCCTTGGCGATTTCAAGAACCGTGGTGGGAGCGAGGATGTCCTGCTTGATGAACTCAATGAGCCGAGGACTGGATTTTCTAACGAGGGTGACGGCATTGGAGACGGCCTGCTTGGTTTCACCGGTGCGTCGGGCGACTTCGGCGGCGGAGATGGCTTTGTCGGCATCGAGGATGCGGGTGTAGGCAACGCCTTTTTCGAGGAGATTGAAGGGCTTGCCGGTGTTGAGGGAGAGCATCATGAAAATGCGGTCGGTGGGAGAAACGTTCTTGCCTTCGCTGGTGCATGGGACGGGCATGGGGAAGCCGGGACGGGTGGGGTCGGCGGGCCAACGATTTTCCTTGATGAGGAGTTCGATGGCGGTGAGCCGGCGGTGGCCATTGACGAGGAAGATTTTCTTGCCGTCCTTGCGAACCTTGAGGGCTTCGAGGACGCCGTTGGCTTCGATGTCGGCAGCGAGGGCGGCGATGTCGCCGAAGTCGTAGCGAGTGTTGAAGCCGGGTGCGCGGGAAAGGCTGCGGGGGTCGAGCTTGAAGACTTCCGCGGTGCCAGTGGCGAGGGTCTTAAGCCGGGAGTTTTCCGGGATGGGTGGAGTGGGTTTGAATTTCATGGGGGGCATTGGTCAATGGTCACTGGACATTGGTGAAGAGAAGAGGATGGGACGAATGGGAGGGATGGGACGGATGGGAAAAAGCAGAAATTGGGAAAGCTGAAAGCTGAAATGGGAGACGGATGGGGTGGCGCGTGTTTGTCCCGTGTGGTGCGTGGCGCAACATTGCGCGGAAACTCGGAGGTGGACAAGGAAAATCTTGCAGGGGAGGGCAAGAATTTTTTTCGGCCGGAGGCCGGAGGGCTTACTGCTTTGTCTTGGCCGGGGCTTTATCGAGGATGGCTTCGACGGCCGGAGCGAGTTCCCTCATGGCAAGCTGGCACTCGGTCCACCAGTATTCCCAGCCGGTGGCGGGAAGATCGGTGGCGGTGCGAAAGTAGGTGGGCTGGCCAAGGATGGCCTCGGTCTTGAAACAGATGTCCTGATGCTCCACGGGGACGATCATGTGCGGATCGGCAGTGCGCCATAAGTGGGGATGCTCGCCCAGGGCATCGAAGACAATCAAGTGCTCCGGCAGATCGGCTTGCCCGGGAGGGATGATCTTGGAGGAGTGGAGGATGCAGCCTGGGCAGATGTGGGCGGAGAGGTCTTCCATGATTCCGGCGGCGATGGCGGCGGGATCGGCAACGGCATCAGGGTGAGAGGCGAAGACGACGGTCTGGGCAGCGGAATCAATGACGATGTCCAAAGCGATGCGCCCACCACTGCCGGAGTGGATGCGGATAGGTGTTAGGGTCTCGGCATGGACGGCCCACCAGTTGAGGACGGCACGAGGGTTCTTGGTGGGTCTGGTGGGGAGGGCGTGGAAGAGCATGAGGGGAAAGCACTAAGTATTAAGCATGAAATTTGAAACGAAGGGTGAAGTGGATTTTGGATTCATCATAACATGAGCTCGACGAGGCGGCGGGTTTGCTCGGGGGTGAGCTTGGGTCGGGGTTTCTTGACGGGCTTGCCGGGGAATGGGATGATTTTGTTAGGAGGGACGCATGACTCAGAGCTTGGAGAGGCAAGGGAAGAGTCAGACTTGTCTGACGAGTCCGGGGGTGTGTGGGTGCTTGGCATGAGGGTGAAGAGGTCGGGCTGGGAGGAGACGCAAGACGCAAGAGAAGATTTGTTAGCGGAGGCTGGCTTGGTGGTGGCTTTGGTAGTGGGCTGGACGCCCACACTCCTTGGGACGGGAGAAGAGATTGATGAGGATGTGGGCGGGACGCCCACGCTCCTTGAGAAGAAACGGGCGGCGGATTGGAGACGGGAACGGAGAGTGAGATCCCATTCGTTGACGAGGGAAGATTCCGGCAGGGTGGCGGCTGAGGGGTCGAAATCGAGGGTAGCACTGCGGATAAGGTCGGCAAGGGAAACTTCTTCCTTGTCGTCGTCGAAGAGGCGGCCATCGAGGGCGAGATCTGAGGCATCGCCCTTTTCCTGGAAGATGGCGGCGAGGCGTTCGTCGATGGAGTTGGCAGTGATGAGGGCGTAAATGGTGACATCCTTCTTGGAGGTGAGCCGGTGGACGCGATCGGTGGCCTGGCGGTTTGCGTCGTAGGCCCAGGAGAGGGATGGGATCACGAGATGAGAGGCGCACTCGAAGGAGTGCCCCTCGCCCATGGCATCAATGCCGGCAATGAGGACGGGATACTTGCGGGCCTTGAAATCGGCGGCGAGCGGACCACGGAGTGTGTTTTTTACGCGGCCATCCAAAAGAAGTGACGGGACGGAGGCATCCATGAGCGCGGCTTTAAGGGCAGTGGAAAATTCCTGGAAGGGCGAGAAGACGACGAGTTGCTCGCCTTTGGCCATGAGATCGGCGGCGAGGTGGAGAATAGCGAGCATTTTGGGCGACCACTTGATGGCGGACTTGGCACCGGAATGGCCGTGGCGGGCAAGGGATGCGGACCACGGACAGAGGGCGGCCTGGCGAAGGCATTGGAGTTGCGCGCCGAGGGCGGCGATGGGAGTGGCACAGACCGGCGGATTGCTGAGGTGCCATTTATAGACGGCCTGTTGTTCGGTGCCGGGCTGGACGCGGATGGGATGGATGAGCTTGTTGACGATGTCGTTGCCGATCTGGTCTTTGCGGCGTCGGGCGACGATGGGACCGAGGAGTTTCCAGAGGCGATGGACGTTGGTGATCTTGTTGGTCTGCTTGCGATAGGATTTGAAGTTCCCCTCGTCGCGGGATTTTTCCTCCTTGGTTAGGTTTTGCTCCATGACGAGGTGGTTGTTGGCGAAGGCGGCACGGTTGGCGGTGGTGTTGCCATAGGGCCAGCGGGCGGTGGGCTCGGTGGAGTTGCCGCAAACCCATGAGGCGAGGAAGAAGATGTCGGGAAGGCGGTTCTTGATAGGTGTACCGGTGAGGGCGAGTCGATACCTGGACCGCAAGCCGAGGACGCCACTGGCAATGTAGGTGACGCCGCTCTTGAGACGGACGGCTTCATCGCAGACGACGCAATCGAAACAATCGGCGAGGAGGGTGGAGAGCGTGGGGGTGAAGAGGCATTTGATGGAGTGGGTGGAAGAGATAGCAGATTGTGGATTGTCGATAGTAGATGAAGAAGCGCGTTCGCGCTGTTCTTGATCTTTCACCTGCGATCCATTATCCACTATCCACGATCTCTCTTCTCCGATACCGGCCATGAGGGCGGCGATGGTGGGGGCGGCTTCGGCGACTTCATCGTCAAGTCCCTTGACGATTTGGGTGGCGTGGCCCTTGAGCATGGACTCGAGGGCGGCATTGAGACGCTGCATGCGGGCAGTGGCGGTGGGGTCCTCGGGGTGAAGGTCGGGATGGGAGAGACGCGCGAGTTCCCGATAGGCGGCCTTGATGGCGGAGCGCGGTGCATCGACCGCCACGCTGAGGAGAATATGGGCGGGGCAGGCTTTGTTGCAGTTAGAGAGGGCCTTTTCGGCATTGCCAACGGCACTGGCTGGCATGCCGAAGTGGCGGGCAATGACCGCCATGCGCCGGCGACGAATGACATCGGTGATGTCCCCTTCCCCATCGGACCATTCGTCGCCGCCATTGTAGCCGAGCCAGCGGTAGTCGGTGATGAAGAAACGCGGAAGAGCCGCGTTGTCACTGGTTGACTGGTCACTAGTCACTGGTGAAGAGGAAGAGGCGGCTGCGCCGCCGTCATTGGTTGACTGGTCATAGGTCACTGGTGAAGAGAAGGCCCGGTTCTTGTCTTCCCAATGACCAATGACCATTGACTGATGACCGGGAAGCGGCAGCTTCCCAGATCGCATGAGGGAAAGGGCGGTTTCCTGATCGGGGATGGGGGTGACGCTGGTGCCGAACTTGGACTCCCCTTCCCTCTTGATTTGATCGTGCAAGGAGGCCGGGGCGACGATGAGAACGCGCTTGGCATGCTTGAGAAAGGGCCAGGCGAAAATGGCCATGGTTTTGCCAAGACCTGGATCCCATGCAATGATGGCGCCATCGTGAACGGCGGAACGGGCGAGGTCTTCGCGTTGGTAGGAGCGGAAGGCGAAGCGTGCATGGGCGGCGCTGCCGCCGTCACTGGTTGATTGGTCAATAGTCATTGGTGCAGAGGGTGGCGGAGCCTCTTTCCCATTGACCAATGACCGATGACCATTGACCCCAAGTGGCGGTGGGAGGTCCGGGTATTGGGAAATGAGTCTGGCAATCTCGGCGGCAATGTCCGGACGGGTGATGACTTCGATGAGGGGCTTGCCATTGTGGGACCATTCGCCGTTCTCGAAGAGATAGACGTGGCCGTCGTGACCGATTTGCTTGGCGACGGCGGCGGCGGTTTTGCCGATGACGGTGGCATTGGCATCGGACGGGGTTTCGCCGCAATCGCGGACGTAGGCTTCCGCCTCGCCGAGACAGTCGAGACCCCGGATGGAGCCGAGGGCAACGAGGGCGGCGGCCTGTTCGTGAGTGGTGATGCGATGGAACAGGATGTTTCCCGTCCATGAGAGGTAGCCATCAGAATGGCTGTAAATCCCGGCATAGCCGGTGGGGGTGGTGGTGATGATGGCGGAGCGTGTGGACATGGGGTGGTTTGGGGTAAATGCTGAAATACTGAAATGAAGAGGAAGACGTTAGGCGGGAAGATTAGGGGCAGGAAGATTGGGGAGATGAGAATTGTTGGATTAGAAGGCTGAAGGGAGGATGCGGAGAAGCGTGTGTGAACGTTCAGACTGAAGCATTGAAAAAGCCCGCCGGGTGATAAGGCGGGCGGCCGGGGAAGATACTGGGGAATTCGCTTGTGGGGCGGGGTTTGTCGTGATAGACGACTGTTTGTGAAAACGATTCCTTTTAGCATCAATGGACGATGCCTGGCGTGGCGAGCGGCATTTGCGCTCTGTTGCACCAACGGCGGCTTATCCAAGACAAATGCTGAGAGTCATTGAGCAATAATGTTGTGCCAAATAATGAGACCTATCAAAATATTCTTTCCTGGTGTCCTATGCATTCCGTTTCTTCTTGGGATCGCTACTGCTGAACCGACTGCGAACATCTTCTACGTCGCTCGTGATGGAACGCAGTCGCCAATTACCACAGAGGAACAAACAAATGATTTTCTGAAGGAGAATGTTCCCGACGGAATCAAAGACGGTCGAATCATTTGGTATCACTCGGAGCCACCATCGAAGCCGTATGCTGCCCAGAAATCGATTGAATTAGCTGGAGGCATGATACTGACATCAACTCTTTACGAGAAGAACTGCACCCGAATCATCACTGTTTCCGAGAAGGCTGCCCCGGATAAGCATCGCGTCATCTTCTACCAAGATTCATTCTGGTCAGGCGATCATATTGAACGGGATAGACCGACGACGGGAGGGGTGAAGATGGCGATTGATAAGGAGGGTAAATCCTACATCGTCATTTCAGCAACCGAAGGAAAACTGACGATCACGTTACCAAAGGCACAACAAGTCATGCGAGGAAACCGGCGAAGACGTCCCTAGTTGAATTCGGAGCTTGTCCCGCCGGAGCCTCCACATCTAACGTTGGCATTTCGGTATATGAAAACGATTCATTACCATCCTACAGCCATGAAGACACCATCCATACTTGCCGCCATCTTGCTTGCTGCGGTGGCTCCTATGGCGCAAGCTGACGAAAAATCGGGCGAAACCGCGATCCTATCCTTGACCGGTGCACGCGCGTTGGTCGAGAAATCCGGGGGGATGGCCCGGAACGCGGATGGTGAATGGGAACTCCGCCGGCACTGGGTCGGGGAAATGAAAACCGTCATCGGCTCGCCGCCTAACGAATACGCAAATTTGGCCGGGCCGGTCCGGTTCGACATCATTGGTCCCGTGCAAGAACACCCTGGCAAGGTCGCTTTATCGCCGTCCGATCATCGCTCGCTCAGCGACGAGATCATCTTTTATGACGGGCTTCCCGCTATCGATGATCTCAAAGATCCCGCAAAGGCCTCGGAGATCCTGATCCGGTTATGGCCGCTCCTGCTCAGCATGCCGGATGACAAAGACAGGAAAACCCTCTACGGCCGAGAGTGGAACCTCTTTGCTCCCGCCCCAGGGAGTCAATTGCGTGTGCTCCTCATCGAGGGATACATTGCAGATAATGACCGCCGGAAAGGGAAATTAAAGCCCAATAATTTCACCGTTCGCGAGGGATTCTTCCGTCTATCTGATCCGGCCAATCCGAAGGACCGGGCGGATTATCCATCTGTGAAGATGCGGCGGGCCAGTCGGCAGGCGGTGGTCGATGCCACAGAGACTCCCCGCCAGGGTGAGTGGGGGGATTTCACCAAATGGATGAAATACACTTATGATATCAAGAGCGATTACCCTCATGTGAAATCGCTCCCCAAGCCTGAAGCTATACCTTCTGTGATCACCTATCTGGAGAAGAAAGGGGACGAGGGAGGCATACCATTCTCCCAACTCGAATGCTTGACGCGGATGTCGTTCAACAGACAGCACGAAACCGACAGTCTGCGGGCCCGCGCCTACCGGAAGTGGTGGGAGGGAGTGGGCGAGGATTATTTCCGCCGCGTGGAAATGGAGGGCCGACGCAGCCCGGAGGCGTGGAAGCTTCTTGTTGGGGATGCGCCAATCCATTGCCCTGACTACAAAATCCTGATCCCTCCTGAATGGCATTTCGAGATCCGATTCCGAACCGGAGATTATGGTGGCGTCCAGCAAGAAATCATCCGTATGGAGAGGAAGAAGGACTCGGCAGCGCTGATTCGGAGCTTCAGTACGGCCACTCGCAGCCCGTTCCAGCATGAGTCATGGCATGGATTCACAGTGGAAGAGGCAGACCGATTTCTCATGGCCCTGACATATGCGGTGGACCAACCATGGCTGGTCAAGCGGCTTCTCGAATCAAGCCCCGAAGCGGATAATAGAAAGTTGGCCGTGCCCGACAGGACGTGGAAATCCTATTACGGTGGGGCGAGGTGGACGGGGGTAACATATCCGGATGGACGCGTCTGGTGGAACGACGATCCGTCACATTGGTGGTACAACGGCCCGAATCCCACACGACAATTCTCGGACACCAGCCTCAGTTCCTACCATCTGGTCTATCCTTTCCTCTGCCATCACTATCCGGAAATGCGATCCAAAGACGGTTCCCCCGGATGGGAGGTCAGTCCGACGCCGTTCCACTTGAACGAAGTCAAGGAATGAGCCGCCAGTCGCGAAGTAAAATTGGATTTCACAGACATCCCATAGGAATAGACGATGATTGAAACGGTAACACAATGGCGGATATGGCGACTCACCGGCGGTCGCGCATATGCAATCATGCTCGGAGTGTGGTTTGTTCTGTGCTGGCTTCTTGGCCCGATCTCGGGTATTGCCTATGGCCTCTCCATGCTTCTCGCCTTTTTCGGACCAACGGCCCTCTTCGGTTTCCTTTTTGTGCGGCACTGGTTGTTGAAGAACGAATACTCAGCACGAGAAGGACTCGCGCGTCGACTCGGCTGCATCGCGGCGTGCGGCGTGACATCATGGATGGCCATTGAGACTGACGTCTCTTACGCCAACATGAGCGATGCGCCGAGGGGGATGCTTTGGGACTTCTACATTGTCATTGCACCGATTCTCGGAATGGCGGCTATGATGATTGCTGGATTCTTGGCGCACCCGAAGGGACTCTTCAAGAATAAGACGGAGGCACAACCAACTTCTGATGGCGACGTCGCAAGCGCCGCGCCAGAGAAGTGACGTTCGCTCAGACAATTTTCACAAAAACAGGCAAAGTCCATGTCACTTGATTTTGAAGACATTCTCAACCCGCCTAACGGAGGTCGCGTTAAGCTGGTTCTTCTGGGCATCCTACTGCCTCTGATCGTCGCTTATTTCGGGATTCGTGCCTGGATCACCGAAGAGGCAATCTGCTACTATCGCCATTCCGGTGCCATCGTTGAGCATGGGCAAGCGGCGATGGCGCTTGGTGTGACTTACACGAGCGTCGGGCTTTTCGGGCATGTCCGTTGGTGTTGGGGTCTTCTGTCTGCCTACCGAGTGTTCGAGATTGGCACCGTAATTTCCCTTCTTGGCATTTCGGGAGGGCTTTGTTGGCTCTGCTGGCTTACGTTCTTCGCATGGATCTGACAGCGAAGCCATGATGGAATCGATTGCTTTGACCATGCAACCGGCCCGCCGTTGATTTTGAAGCCACGAGGGGCAGGCATTGGAGGTCGCCACCCTGCGGCGGGCCGGGATGCAGTGGTCATCCGATGAAGCGGTGTTTGACCCAGTAGGGGAAGCGGGTGTCCGGGGAACGGGTTTGAATCGGATAGACGGAATCAGCCTTTTTCATCACGACACCCTCGTAGACGGTCTCGTCCATGTCGGTGTTGACGAGGGCGAAGAACTCGCAGGCGGCGCGCAGGGTGTAATCGGCGGGGATTTCATCCGTAACGACGAGGCGGCCATGGGGAAAGCCGTAGTCCTTGGCGGGCATGTAGTCCCACGGCAGGACCGGCACGCCGGAAGCTGCTAGGAGTTGCTTGCGCGCGGTCCATGGAAGATCGGGCACGACGATGTCGAGGATGACGAGGGTGTTGCGGATGGACCCGCGGCGTTGCAAAGCCTCGCAATCGAGCCAGGTGCCGCTAGGGAATGCGTGGGCGGCGGCGGTGAGAGCCTCGGTGAAGTCATCGGCGATGGTGAAGCGTTCACCGTGTCGGTTCCAGATAGGCGTGGCGTCGCCGGCCAGATGGACGAGGGCTCGCCAACCGTTGAACTTCGGTTGCGTGATCCAATGACCGGGCTTGGGCCGGGCAAGTCGGGGCGGACCGCCGTTGATTGGACGGGCCGGATAGGTCGGATAGTTCGGATAGAGGGTGTTCATGGCAGTGGCGGAGGACGGCGAGGTAGTCCTCATATTCGGCGGGGGTTGAGGGGAACATGGGAGGAGTTAGAGGAGGAGACTGGAGAGAGGAAGACCTCCCGCAGGATGCGGGAGGATGCACCCTGGAAGGGTGCGCCACCGATGGAAGGCCCCTATGACTTGACTTTGACGACGGCGACGGGAGGGACCAGGCGGTCGAGGCCGAGGTTAATTTCGGGGCTCCAGGCATGGCGGGCGGCGTGGTATTCCTTGGTGGGCTTGACCTTGGCGGCGGCGGATAGAGCCGCCGGGCAATCGTGACGGGCGAGCACTTCGCGGATTTCAGCGATGATCGCGGGGGCTTTGTCGGCGGGGATCGAGTCGCCGTCGATCTTGAGTTCAAAGCTCTGATAGAAGAAGCGGCCGGCATCATCGGCACCAATGAGGGCGGTGACGGCCGCAGGATCGGCGGAACCGGTGTAGCGGTTCTGGAAGGTTACGAGAATCTCCGACTTTTTGCCGCGTGCAACGACGGAGGAAGCAGGTTCCTTGAGTCCGCGGTTGGCGGTGTAGAATGCCTGTCGGCCAAGAGCGGTGAGCTCGGCTTTGCCAGTGGTGACCGAGGCGTCAAGCGCTTTCCATTCATCGAGGTCGTTGGCGAGTTGGTCGGCGAGCTGGCCGACGCTACCATCCGGATCGGGAATGGGAGGATAGGTCTTGGCAGATGACTTGGTGGCGGCGGGCTTGGCGAGATCGCCAAGGATGTCGAGCATTTGGATGCCGGAGGCGGCGGGTTTCGGGGCGGTGGTGGTGGTCATGGTGTTTGTGGTGTTGGGGTTGTTGGTTGTGTTGTGTTGTGGAGATTCGAGACAAAAAAAGCCCGCCGGTGAGGGCGGGCGATGGGAAGACGGTAAGTAGGTGAGTAAGTGAAGTAAGTAAGTGTCAGGCAACGGACGCGTGATCGTTGATGGCGGCGGCGAGGGAGTCCGGAATGTCTTTGGGAAGAATGAGGGATGACTCCACCAAGAGATCGGTGGGGGACCAGTTGGCGGACCATTCTTCCGCTTCGGCCTGCGCCTTGGGCCAGTTGACCAGCAGCGCATCCCACGTCATGGACTCGGATTCGTGACCTTTGGGTGAGACAAATTCCTGCCGGAGCGTGTCCCAGGCTTTCACGTCGCCAGGGATGACGAGTTTGATTTGATGGAGGGAGTGCATGATGTTACACGAGCTGCGTTAGGATGCGGGTTTGCAGGGCAATTGCAAGGAGAAAAGAACCTGCCGCAGGATGCGGCAGGCGGCACGCTGGAAGCGTGCGCCACCCATCAATCATGCGGCGGAGACCAGGGCTTGGAGCTGGTCGAGACGGGCGAGGTTGGCTTGATAGGCGGTGGGGTTGACTTGGGCGACGTCACGGGGAATGGGGATTTGGAAGTGGTCGATGAGAGATTGGATGTGATGGTGGTGGCCGCGCTCGGAATGGATGGTGGAGCGGCTCATGCGGACGCCCTTGGGCTTGGGAGCATCGTCGGTATCGGCACGGCGGACGTGGAAGCGGTGGGGCTGGTCGTCGGAGTCAGTGACTTCAACGACGAGTTCGCGGCCGGAGAGGGCAAGGTCTTCCTCGTGGCCGGCGAGGTTGGTTTTCTTGTCATGCCATGCGGTGTCCTCGATCCAGGTGCGAAGCGGATAGGCTTGACCGGGAACAAACCCTGGGATGCCGGGTTTGTGACAGGTGATGAGGCTTTCCTCGTCGAGCCAACCGAGGGACTGGACTTCATTCGGGGTATAGAAGGGTGCTCTAACGCTTTCATAAGCAGCGATGGCAGCATCCACAGCGGCAATGAGTTCCGGTTGGACGCGCCAGGACCCGGAAACCATGGCGTGCTTGAGGGCGGCCCGACTGGCTTGCTGGACGACCAACCCGGCAGGCGACTCGCCGGACATGGAACGGAAAGCGGTTAGAAGGTCGCGGTTGTGCACATAGGCGGCGCGACGGAATGGATCGAGGAAGGTGCGGATGGTGCCGTCTTGGTGCAGTGAGAGGTTCCAAACGGGCTTGGCCCCGTGGTGAAGTTGGTGGTATTCTTCGCGCACGGCATTCCAGACGGGGAGAAAATTGTCCTTCCAATTCTGGGCTTGGTATTCGTGGGCTATGGAACGGCCGCAAAAGGCGAAGGGGCGGGCGGAGATGGCGGTGGCCAGCGTGGCGGTGACGGTGCCGGGATCGGCGGAAGGCGAGCGGAGGTAAAGCGGACCGCTATCATGCGGGGCAGCGTTGCCATGACTGGCGGAGAAGTAGAGGACCGCGGTGGGGAAGGCGCTGGCCTGGCCATCGAAAATGGCGCCTGGGATGTCGAGCCAACACCAGATGTTGCGCATGAGAAGGGAAGAGATAACGGATTGCGGATTGTGGACTGTGGATGAAGAGGTGCGCTCGCGCCTTTCCCTATCTGCTACCCGCGATCCACCATCCGCGATCCCCTCTTGTGGGTCGCCGATAAGGCGGCGGGCGGTGTTACCATTGCAAATTAGAAAACCCTCGCCATAGGTGGAAAGGCTGTCCAAGGCGATGAGGAGTGTGGCAAGAGTGGAATCCATGGTGTCGCCCTTGACGAGGGCGGCAGCGTAGGTTTCCTTGACCCCGGTGACCGTGGAAAGGGCGAGAGGAGCGAGGCGTGATAGCCACCACTGGAGCGAGAAGGGTGGATTGAGCAGGAGCAGATCGTGCTTGAGCCCGGCGGCATGAGCGAGCGGATAGAAACGGGTGACGTCGGCCTGATAGACTGAGGGGGATCGTGGATTAGCGGATTGTGGATGAAGTGAAGAGATGCGCTCGTCAACGTCGATTCCGCAAGAGTGTGCGCGCTTGGCGGCTTTGAGCAGGGCGAGGTCACCCGCCATCAAATCAGTGGCAATGCCGGCTTGGGTGGCCTTGAAGACGCTACAAAGGGCGGCGGCGAGATCGGGCGGGGTGAAGAACTGGCGCTGGCCTAACTGGATGGCGTTCTTTGCGGAGTCGGCGAAATGCTGGATGTTGCCGGGATGGATGGAGTTGCCTTGTTGGTGCATGGGAGGGGTCATGGGTCAGTGGTCATGGGTCAGTGGTCATTGGTCAATGGTCATTGATAAGAGGCGTCTGAACGTTCAGACATTGCAGATGTCCTGCCAGTCGAGGATTTCCACATCGCCCTTGGCGACGCCGAGGCAGTGGATGTTTTGCACGGTGTAAAAGGGTTCGCCCGAAGCGCACTTGGGACTGGCGTTCCAATCATCCATGCACTGCTGCTTTCCGGCGATGATGGCTGCTGCCGCGTCAAGCGACTTTACACAGCAGATGTGAATGGTGCCTTCGCCAGTGCGCTCCTGACAGAAAACGGTGAAGGAGGCCAGTGGTTCGGCATTTCGGTGGACCGGTGATTTAGTGGAAGAGAATGGGACTGACGGGACGCATGGGTCGAATGGGAGTGATGAGTTGTGGAGGGTAAGGGACATGGTAATTAGGAGTTTGAATTCTAGGCCGCTCTCCTGGCCTTGATTTCACCTAGGGGTGTGGGTTTGAAATAGAAGTCGAGCTCGGCGCGGCAGGAGAGGATATCCGGGAGGGAGATGTAGCCCATCTCAGCCATGTCATCATCGCCATTGAGGATGGTGTAGCCGTAGGCTTGGGATTGGGCGTCTTCTGGTGAGTCATCGGCATCACCCTTGTCTTTCTCGGTGATGTAGAAGTCGCAGCCGGCAGTGAAGTAGTGGAGATAGGCGACGGCTGCATCACCCTTGCCATCCTGCTCGTATGTGACGGACATGGCAGCAATCAGGGCCTCGAGTGCAATCATCTTGTCGATGAAGAAGTCGCGCTCCTCGGAGTTGCGAATCATGGAACGGACGACGGTGGTTTGATCTTTGCCGATGAAGGCTTTGATGCGGGTAAGCGAGGCAAGGCCGGAGGCGATGCGCTGGGCTACGGTTGGGGTGGTGGTGGGCATGGAGTGGGTGAGTTATAGGTTAAGAGTTAGAGGTTATTGGGAAGAGGGAAGACGATGTCTGAATGTTCAGACATCCCGGCGAAAAATGGAATAGGATGAGGCATCGGCATAAACGAGGCCATCACCTGTGCCGAATGCGAGGTGTGCGGCTTGCAGGGTGTTGCCGGTGGTGACGACATTATCGACAAACCAGACCGGCATCCGGTGGAGCGGGCCGCAACACCGCTGGAATGCGTGTTGCTTCACATTGAGTCCTTTCAAGCCGCGGCGGCGGCGGGAACATGACGATTCCACAGCATGCGTGCGGCGGATTCCTATAATGATTCTGGCAGCGGGATTGAGACTCTTGATGGCGTGGCAAATTGCCAGATTCGCATCGGTGTTACCGGATGACGAAGGCACCGGGATAAGCCAGCAAGGCGCTGGTTCCAGCAGGGACACTATGAGCGGCACCGCAATTTCGATGGCGGAATGCGTTGGAACCTTCAGATCGTAGGCTGTCTGGCGGATAAGCGTCTCAGCGGCTGTTAGGGGCCGGGTGCGAGGCGAAACATAGCGAGTGACATAGCGGACCATGGCGGCATGGTGTGGGTTTCAGACAAATTAGGCGGCCTGGGGCCGGGACAAGGCGATGGCGTTGCTGTCGATGGCATGGACGGCGAAGAAGCGGACACAACGGGACCAGATTTGCTCCGGTGTTTCGTTGGGTCGGAGTTGATAGCGGCGGTGGCCGTCGGGATCGCCGGGACGACGGATGGTGACGCGTGGGCATGCACGATGGCCGCCTGCCTTTCCGTGGCTGGGTGCCCATTCGTCGCGGCTGCGTGGCAGAAATACGGTGATTTCACCCGAAGGCGCATACGGTCTTCCGGGAAGCGTGATAGATGGGAACGTGACCGTAATGTAGTTGCTGGAAACCCGACAGTCCGCGATGCGGTGGGTGGTGGCGATGACTTGGCGTAGGGCCTCCGCGTAGCGCTGCATCGCTTCTTCCATAGGACTGATGGCAGCACCATAGAGCGAGTTGGTGTAGGCAAGACAACGGTTCCTTTCACGCTCGAAGTGGCGGATCGGCCCCCTGGCGGCATCACTGAGGCGGTGGAGTGAGGACGGGGTGATGGCATTCATGGTGTTTGTGTTAGAATGTGTGAACGTTCAGACAGTGACATCAGGGAATGATGCCTGCTTCCCGGAATGAGTAGTAGGGGGAACGCCCCGGTTCCTTTTTCCCGGTGATAACGTGGTCGATGAAGCGGATCTGCATCAAACTGGCGGCCTCTATCATGCGCCGGGTGGTCTGCTCATCGCTGCGGCTGGGGCTTGGATCGCCAGAAGGATGATTGTGCATGAGCACAAAGCCATAAGCAGCACCGGCAATCACAGGCCGCAGGACTTCACGGGGATGCGCGTTGGATTCGTTGACGGTGCCCAAGGACACCCTGTTCCACCCGTAAGGAATCAGGCGGGTGTTGAGAAGCACCACCACCACCGATTCCTTGTCCGGTTCGTGGTCGGGCTGAATGGCGATGCAGGAGGACCAGAATTCCGAGCATTTCTCCGGTGAATCCATGGCCGTGCCTTTCTGATAGAGCAAAGACCCATCCGACACCACAGAGGTGGTGACAAAACGGGGGCATGCATTCGGATGCTTTCGGCGTGATGTGGCGAGTTTCATAAGAGTGATTGGTTGGGGGTGGGAAGACAACAAGACGCAAGACCCAAGAGAAGAGATGGACTGGCACCTCTTGCTCTTGCTTCGTCTTGCGTCTTGAAGTCTTGTGCCTGATCAGAAGTCCGGGAGGGTGATGCGGCGGACCCGTGATGAGGAGATGACTGCCTCGGGAGTGGCGGAAGCCATGTCGCAGGACTGCGGCGTGACGGGTTCTTGCGCCGTGGGTTCCGTGTCCGGCATCGGGGTGAAGGGCGAACCGGTGGCGAGGGATTGAGCGAAGATCCATTCTTCCTCGTGATACTTGACGGCCCAGGGTTGGCCGGGCTGACTTGGCAGCCAGCGCCAGCCGCGCTTCTTCATGGCGAGGCGCGTGGCATCGTCGGGCTTGCCATTGAAGCGCAACTCAATGCCGTCGCGAGCGGCATTGCGGGTGACGGTGGGGCGCTCGGTGGCTGGCAGCACCACGGTTTTTTCACGCTTGGCCTTGGGGGCATGCGGGCTCGCCTTTCCGGCTGGCTTGGCGTCAAGTGGCTTGACGGGCTGGCGGGGGGCGGTGCCATGTGGATTGGCGTCGATGTAGGCCTCTAACTGGCTCACCCGTGCCCGCGTTTCATGAAGGGCTGTCTTGAGTGTTTCAATGAGCGCTGCATCCTCCGAGTCAGTGCCGGATGAGATGTCTGAACGTTCAGACAGGGCAGCCTTGAGTTGCGCAATCTCCTTGTTGAGGTCCGCGATGGACTCGCCATCGGCAACCAGCAAGCCGCCCTCGCCCCTGCCACCCATGGGCATGAGAACGGCCTGGGTATCCTTGTAGGTGATGCGGACGGGGGATTTCTCGCTGCTGTCGAACTCGAAGACGAGGCCATCCAGATTGCCGTCGGTATAGCCAAGCGCATTGGCAATCGCGGCAATGAGCGGGGGCTTGAGGACCGTGCGGTAACAGGGCTTGAATTCCGGGATGACTTGGCGGTATGCCGGGTAGTTGCCGTTCACATCGGGCGCATCGAGGGCTTCGCCGTTGATCGTGCCGGCCACAAAATCAAGGATCATCTCCTTGGAGTTGTTGGCCTTGGCAGATTTCCATTTCGCCGGCGTGATGTAGCCGGGCTTGATGGTGGCATCGCCGGGGATGGGATGGATGGCCAGACAGCGGCCATTGCAAACGACAACACAGCGATGCTCGGCATCGACGAGTGCGCCGTGGAGCATGGTGCGGGTGGTTTCGGTGGATGCGGCATCGAGGAGCCGCTTGGGCAGTGTTATGGTGTTCGGTTTCATTGTTTTGTTAGGGGAGAATGAAAACGCCCGCGCCCGGAGTCATCCAGGGGCGGGCGGGGCGGTGCGGTGCGGGGCGCTGAGCAAGGACAAGTCTGAACATTCAGGCAGCGGCCTTGGCTTTGGCCACGGCGGCAGCAGCGTAATTATCGGAGAGCCATGCCCGGCATCCGAACATGGCACCGTATTGGTGGTCGTGGCTCAGGGTCGCGGCTCTCTCGCGCAACTCGGAATCGGACATGGGGTCGCGGGCGAGGCGGAGTTTCTTGAGTGGGATGGAAATGACATCGCCGGCATCGGTGCGGCCCGTTACAGTGCGGTTCTCGCGGCCAGGCTTGTTGTAGCCTTTCCGATAGAACGAGCCATAGGCAATTACCTTGAGCGTGGTAAGACGGGTTCCCTCAGGAATCGTTTCGCGGGAGATTTTTCCATTGGCATCGCGGATTGCATCGCCTTTGGCAAAGGCACCTGTGCCATCGCAGGCGAAGCATTTCCGTCGGTCCTTTGGATCGCGGGGATTCTGCCAGTAACATTTTCCCATGCAGCGGTGGCATGGAATGACTTTCTTGAGCTGGCGAGTGTGTGGGACAAGGAGTTGCAGGACTTCGCCTACCTTGGCATCCTCGGGATCCATCACATCGCTATGCTCGGCGGCGCGGATGACGGTAAAGATGTGATCTGCAAGGAGCAGTCTGGCGCGTTCGACAATCTCAAGTGACGGGTATTGGCATTCCTGCCATGCGGGTGAGACACCTCCGCCATAGGCGGTGGCACCGAGGCCGCATGAGTGCATGAGGCCGTCGTCGGTGTCGTAATAAACACCGTAGAAGTATGAGTCGTGATAGCCGTTGTCCTCCCACTCACAGAGCTTGTATTTCATTTGTTTGTTAGGTTGTGTGAACGTTCAGAAATGGTGGTTTGCATCGGTTGGGCTTCGGGCATAGCTGGTATCGCCGTGCGCCCGGAAAGCACAAAACCGGACGCACGGCGACCCCTGGCAGCGGAAACAGCTTGCTTCCGCGACGCCTCACGGCGTTTCGGCCCTTGCAACGGGGCCATCTTCAGGCGGGAGTCTGAATGTTCAGACTAGGCGGCGACGGCTTCGGCTTCGATGGCTGGGGGCGCGACCACCGCGGCATCGACGGGCTTGGCATACTTGCCAGCCAATTCCGCGATGAAATCGAGCGGGTCTTCGCCGAGCGACTCGCAGGCGGAGTAATACGCCTTGCCGAAAAGCTCGATCATCGCCATGAGGCTGGTTTCGTTTCCCGTTTCGATGGCCTTTGCGAAGTCGGCCATGAGGCGGCCACGGAATTGTTTCGAGTTCACCAACGGGTCACCTGGCGCGATGTCTGTGGCCACGAAACCGATGGGGATTTCCGTGCCTTTCGGCTTTTCTGTTTCCGGTTCCTTGTCCGCCTTGGGCTTGAGGGCGCGGATGTCCTTCGCGGTGCCGGTTTTCGCCGCTTTGACGGCATCGGCGAGCTTGTCTTTCAGCTCGTCCTTCGTGAGGAATGGTGAAAGCAAGGCGAGCTTCGAGCTATCCATCTTGTCGAACTCGTCTTCAGTGATTTCAATGGTGCCATCGACCACGGCCTGAAAGACATTCACAAGACCGTAGATGTCTTGCAGCTTTTCGCGAATGTCCTCACCCGTGATAAGGATACCGTGCTTGCGCATTTCACCCGGCTTGCAATCGCCAGCCGCAATCATCGCCACGAAGAGCTTCGCGACGTGTTTTTGAAGCTCCGCCTTCGCATCCGTTAGAACAACGGCACGATTGAAAGAGGATTTCATGTCATCATTCCGCTCGTCTTTCGACAAGCCCAACAGTGTGTTATACAATTTCATGTTTTTTCTAGGGTAGCGCCGTGAATAATTCCTTGGATAAGCGGCGCGGCTATTCACAAGGGGAGTGTCTGAATGTTCAGACGTTCAGTGGATTGCCTGAATGTTCAGACATGACATTCAGAGCGGAAGGCGGTCGTGGGATCGGCGGCATCGCCTTTCCCTGTCCCCGGATTTTCTGGGGGATTGTGGGGCGGAGCGGCCAGCGGTCAGCCCTCAAACATGAGCGGCCAGCCCGTGACATGGCACCCCCAGCCCCGCAGGAGCGAAGCAGAGCGGCCAGCGGCCAGCCCTCAAACATGAGCGGCCAGCCCGTGACATGGCACCCCCAGCCCCGCAGGAGCGAAGCAAAGCGGCCAGCGGCCAGCCATCAAACATGAGCGGCCAGCCCGTGACATAGCACCCCGCCCGCCCGTGTTTTTCGCCTTGGTATCAAAGCACAAAAAAGCGCGGGCGGGAATGACCCCGCCCGCGCGATACGTCCGCGCCACCCTAGACCGAAAGCGGCGCGCTGGTCTCATCCGCCAACTCATCCCCCGCCAATGCCCCAGCCATCACAGCCACCCGCCGCACTGGCACCAACAGCGGCAAACGCGCCGATAGTGACTTGCGCAGCCGTTTTGCGGCAGTCCGCCCCGCAGGCGTGAGCCGCACACCGTCGGCGTCAGACTCAACCCACCGCGCCAACTGATGAGAAGGCACCGAGCGCCCAGCCATCGCCCGCCCTATCAAATGCGCGGTATCTGTGGCGGAATCTAACGCCATCCGCGCCGCACCAAGCATCGACCCAGCCGCCAGGCGAGCCACCGGACCCACCGCCGCCAATGCCGCCCGCCGTGCCACCTCAACACCGCGCCGAGCTGACCAGAGACGGAGCGCCAACTCGTCACGCACGGCGACCACAACAGACGGGCGGCGCGAAGGCGCCACCATAAAGGGCCGAACCCTGACAGAACCAAGGATAGACCAATCCGCCGCAACTTCGCGCCCATCACGCCCCCCGCGCCCATACCGCGCCGTATGCATTTCACGCCCTGCGATGCGTGCCGCCCAAAGCCACACGCAACCCCGCCCGATGGTGCCAATGGAATCCGCCGCAACTTGCCGCCCTTTGTCTGACCACTCGACTACGGGCAAGCCATCCACACGCCGCCCCCGCCCTAACACAGCGGAGCGAAGAGAGGAAACCAGCCCGCCAGAATAGCCCCTCGCCACGATGGCAGAACAAGCCGGAAGAGGAGCCGCAACCATCGCCACCCCATAAGCAGCAGCCCGCAAATGAACCGCGCCCGCAATGGCTTGCAACTCCGCCGCCCAGTCATCGCCCGCTTGTTTGTCATCCACGCCCGCAGCCGCTCCAATCTCAGCCACCGCCAGAGCTTCGCGCCGAGAGTTGCCCCGCAGCCACCGCCGCCCCATCGCCCAGCCAATCCGCGCCGCCCGTGCCGACGCCCGACCGAGAAGCCCAGAGCGGAGCAGCCGCGCGCCCCTCGCTAGAGTCTCCGCCGCCAACAATGAACGCAAGCGGACTTGCTCACGCGCCGACTCGCTGGAATGCCACCCCTTGCCAATCGCACGCTTGGCCGCCGCTTGCGCTTGAAAGATGGCCGCCCGCCGCCCGCTATCAGGTGCCCCGATAGCCGCACAAGACGCCGCCACCATTGCCGCAGCCCCCATGACCGGAGCCACCACAAGCGCACCCTTGCGCAACTCGACCCCCGCGCCGCCCAACTCCGCCAGACGATGAAGCCGGGCAATCGCCGCACCGTTACCAGCCGCCCGCGCCACCGCCGCCGCTATCGCATCCCGCGCCCGCGTCGCACAATCACGCGCCGCTTGCTGATCTGTCGCCACCATCGCCGCAGCAGCCGACGCGGCCGCAGCAAATCCGCGCCGCTCAGCCGCAGCCCCCGCGCCCGCCCGATGGATGGCCGAGGGGATCCACGCCGGCGAATCGGACCAGCCACGCGCCGCTTGTCTAACAAGGGGCGGAGATTGCCCCGCCTCCCCCGCAGTGACTAGGCCGAACATCACGTTGACAGACGCCCGCGCCCGTGCCCGTTGGAAGTTATATCTTATTGACTTTGCGCAACTTGTGAGCGCGCCCGACTTTCTATTTTGCTTTGCTTTCATTGTCTTGTGTGCCGCCATCGTTGCGGCATGCACTACACAATCTAAAAGGATGCCGACATGCAAGATTTGTTTTCACCAATCGCGCCACCCGCGAAAGCGCATTTTTCCGAACCGATCTTTTCGCGGTGGACGGGCGGCGGATGGACCCGCCAGCCGTGAGCCATTCACGCGCACCTTGCGCGGATGGCCGCGGACGACGCACCCACCGAGCGCGGGCGGTAAGCACCTTTACCCGCTTCAAGATGACGGGGGGAGGGGGAAAAGTTGCCGCCCCCCGCCAACCCATAATCGGGGGCAGGAGGCGGAGACACATGCGATTTTCAGATCGCGCCGAAGCCGGCGGTCAGTTGCCGCGAATGTCGTCGATGATCTTGAGAATCTCGGCGGTTTTCCAAGATTCCCGCTTGGATTCGGCGAAGAGCATGCGGAGCACGGTGAGGGGCCCCTGCTGCGTCGGATTGCTGGTGATCATGAACTTGCGGCGGGACTCCTCGAACGCCTCAGCGAGCACGTCAGGACTCACGCCGATGGCAGCGGCGAGTCTGCGGTTGAGATCCTGGGTATAGGTGTTACCGGGAGGAGCGCCCTCCGGCGAGCGGAGCCAGGCCCAGACGGTGGTGTGTTCGTATTCGCGGCGTTTGGTGGCGATTTTGGCAGCCAGGGCGCGGGAACTGAGGCCGAGTTCAGTGCAGCGGTCCTGAATGAGGACCTGCCACGGTGAGAACGGCTCAACCCGCTTGACTATTCGGCGGCGGGTTGGCTTGGCTTCTTCCGGTTTGGTGGGGTGAGTGTTCATGTCCGTCGGCAAATAGCACCTCTGCCAAAACTCGTCAAGACGTTTTGCATGGAAAACCGCCAAAATATCAATAAATCGGCCTCCCAGGCTGGGGCGCGGGACTTTCGTGACGAACCTGCTCTGCATGTCGCAACACAAAGGCACCAAATTCGGGGCACGGGGAGAGCCGTTCAAATCCGTGTAGCAAACCGCTGCATCTGTGTAGCGCCAACTGTTTTGCTACACGCAACAGTGACCATGTAAATCAACGGTTTACGAGCCTCCATGTAGCAATGTAGCGAATGTAGCATTTTGGAATGCCACATGCTCTTAGCATCAGGGCACGGGCATGGTGCCTGAGCCAGCGGCGATTTGAGCGAGCTGGAAACGGATCGGCAAATCCTCATGCGTGGCAGGCATGGAAAACTGCTACATTCGCTACATTTGCTACACAGAATGAATTATTGAAAAATAACTGATTGAAACAACATGAGTTACAGAGCCAGAAGGCGTGTAGCAATCCATGTAGCACCCGTGTAGCAAACACGCCCGCACTCCCGACTCAGTCCTCCTCAGCGCAGTTCATTTCGGACTGGTGGACGACTTCGTCCTTATCGTTCAGCGCATAATCCACCTCTTCCAGTTCCCGCTCATAGATCGAGCGGAAGACATCCCTGAGTTCGGGCGGGCACTTTTCGTAATCAAGTGCCCAGTAGGTGCGGAGAATGTCTCTGGCCCCATTCTTCCATGGCAACCGGTAGCGATGGACTCCGGGACGGGCGGTCATTTGGACCCATGCGTCCTCGGCCTTGAGTTCCGCCTGGATATTGGAGCGGGCGATGGAGGCTACTTCGCGCAGCTTGCCCTTGTCGGCCATAAATTCGTCGTAGAGCTCGCGGTAGGCAATGAGGACGATGACCCGGCCATTCATCGCCGTCACGTCAGGGATGATATTGATGCGGCCGGTGACATCATCGACCATGCCGCGGCAAATGCGCAGGTATTTATCCACATGCGGGACACCGCGATTGATCATGTTCACGGCGTCGGCAAAAAAATTGACCATGAAAATATCATTGGTCGTATCGGAGCAGGATTCCGCCATGTGCTTAAGCATGAACTCCTTGATCTGTGGCGTTTCAATCAGCTCCATGCCCTCAGGGTCGATGAATTCCTGGGCCGCGAGTACGGCGGACAAACAGATCCCAGCCACTTCCTGTTCGCGATCCCCCGGAATCCGCTTGCCGGTCTCAGGGGCGGCGATGAAATCACGGGTCATCTGCACGATGCGGGCGGCGAAGGCGTCCCTGTGCCTGAACAGGAAGCGCCCCACGCGATGATAGCTATCAGCATTCTCCAACATTTGGAAATACCGCTGGCGTTGCTCCTGGGGTGTGCCCTGACGTTGGGCGGATGACATCACAAGCCGCAGGTAACGGGAGCGCAGCGCGGGGTCGGTGGCCCCATCCTCGCCGGTGACAATGGGGATGGTCGAGGCACGGGACTTGCGGGTGGACTTGGTGCCCACCATGGTTCCTTTGGAAATCCCTATCTCATTGAAGGCGTTGGTGATGAAACCCACGGTATTGTCGTCTGCGCGGCGGTTGCGCCACTCGTCGATATGCACCGGCAGCCCGCAAAACTGCGATAGGTTGCGCTCGATGCCGACTTTGGTTGAACCCAGCGCCACGATCTCATAGTTGCGCGGGAAGCCGAAAATCCGCATACCCGCCTCCACGGTTTTGGTTTTACCCGACCCCTTGCGGCCCTGCACCCAGAAGCCCGGCTTGCCGCTGATAGAGCGCATGAGTTCCGGGTGGGCCATGTATTGGAGCATCGCACCGATGGCCGCGTAGCCCGCGATACCGCCGAAGGCATCCACAAAATCCTTCTGCAACGTGCGCCAGATCTTTCCCACTTCCCGTTGCTCGGTGAGCCAATCGATTTCATCGTGGGCTTTCCTAGCGTCTGCCATATTGGGAAAGAGCATGGGGGGCTTGTGGCAAAACGCGGTGCCGGATTCCACGCCTTCCGAGTTTTTGTAGCCCAAATCCTTATGCCAAATGATCCCGTGCTTGTCCGGGAAAATGAATTTCCCGTTAGAACCCACGGCGCAATCCCCCATGATATAGAGTCCCACCTCGCGGTTCCAGCCATAGGTATCGATCTCGGTGATCGTGCGCTGGTAGTTTTGCACATCGAGCTCCTGGAGCCAGTAGTCGCATTCCTCCTGGTTTCCCCACCAATGGTAGCTGCCCACCTTCGGAAAAAACTTCCTCAGCTCCTGTGACGAGTTGAGTTTGTCGCCTGCCATCTGGATAGGTTTCGATCTTCTGCCGTTCTTATCCTTGAAAACGATCAGCCGGTCCAATCGCGTGCTGCCATCCGGTTCGTGGCAAAGCACCTTGTATTTGCTCTCCGCCGTGAAGTCCGTGAACGCCTTGGGGTAGCGGTAGAGCGTGGTCAGCGCCGCGCTCTTCACAGCACGGTATTGTCGCAGTTGCTCCTCGCTGAGGTTCATTTCCTCATCATGCTTCTTCAAAACCTCCTCGACCTCCTTGAGTGCGTCCAGCGCCCGCTTCTCCAACGCCTCGCTCGGCGGTTTCGGCTTGTAATACCCACCATACGTCTCACGCAACGCGGCGGTCAGTTTGGAAATCGCCAGCTTGTCCCTGTAGTCCGGGTGGCACCAGTTCGTGAATTCCGTCGCCAGGTCCAGCTCATACGCGCCGCCGGTGAAAATCTTCGGGACATGCCGCAGCTTGTTGAGCGCTTGCATGATCACGTCTTCCTTCAGATCACACATCCAGTCCATCTGGCGTGGCGGCTTGCGCACCGACGGCCGCTCACCGGTCCGGTGGCGCAGGAATTTATGAAACTCCGCTTGCGCCGCCTTCAGCCCCGCCGCGTGGGACTTGGCATTTCTAACATGCCATGCCAGGCGTCCGTCCCAATCCGCCTTGCCATCGACCCTCCACTCATCCGGCAACACGGCGAAGAGCGCCTTGAACCCATGATCCTCCAGCACCAAGGCCGTGAATCTGGCCCAGATCTCCGCATTGAATCGCTCGGAAAACGGCTTGTCGAGCTTGGCCTCCGAGTCAAACACCACGATCACCTCGCGGATCTTATTCCGCTTGAGCAAGTCCACCGTGGTTTGGATCGCCTGCTGGCTGGCCTTGTTCTGGAGAAAATATTCGATCCCTTGAAAGCCGATCGCCGGGATGCCGCACATCGCCGGTGCCACCGCCTTGAATTCCCCCTCACATATCAAGCAGCTATGCTCGAACTCCTTGGGCCGATCCAACAAAAATTGCTCGCCGTAGATCGTCCGCAGGTTTTCGTTGGTTTTGTTATAGAACTCGGCGACTTCCTCCTTCCTGTGGTCGCTTGTGCTCAACCCGCGCTTATGCGGACGCAGGCCGGTGATCCTTCCCGCGCGGTCGAGGTAGGGGATGATGATAATATCCTCATCACGGTATTCCTTGGCCACCTTATCCCACACGTGGCCCCACAGCATCCCGGCCACTTCCAATTTGCGCGTGTAGTTGTTCCTCTGGACCAGCCCGCATTTCAGCAACTCCTTCTCCGGAAATTTTTCTATCAACTGCGTCAACCGCGCCAAGTTCCCGCGCGTGGCCGTCACAAATCCCAGCGCGTCAATCCACCTGTCGTTCTGTCCGCGCTTCCACTTGAGTTCCTGCCGATGTGCCTGACTCAATCGCATCTCCACCCAGAAAGCCTCATACGCATTCCTCCCGCTCTCAGGGATTTTCAAATACCGCAGCCCCTCCCCCTCCCCCGACTTCCCCGCTGCCACCGCATCCTCCACTCCCCTCCCCCCGCGCAATTCCTCCCAATCCGGTTCGCCGTCTTCGTTCCCATTCTCAGACCTGTCAGCCTCGTCAGCCTCTTCTCTTGCGTCTTGAGTCTTGTTGTCTTCCGTCTTCTTCCCCCTCACCCCATCGAAGGGATTTTCTATCCCCGCGATTTCCAACAATCTCTTCGCCGCATCGCGTCGGGTGAGTCCCTCCTTCAATGCGATGAATCCCACCTCGTCCCCTCCCCTGTGGGCCTCACACTTGTCGTAGAAGCAACCGAACAGCCACACCCCCTTCTTGTTATTGATATTGAAAGTGTCCTTCTTCTGGCACCACGGGCAACGTGGCGCATAGCCCTTGCCGTTGAGCTCGATGGCATAGGCTGACATCAAGCGCGGCAGCATCCCTTGCGGTGAATGCTTCGCCGCCTCGACCGCCTCACCGAATGCTCGGCGCAGTGCTTCCTTGTCCATGGCCGTGTCAGCGTCGGGCTTGTTGACGGCTCCTGGTTCCCTCGCCGGTTCTCGCCCGCATCTCCTTGCGCAGCGTTTCCACCACGGCGGGTGCGTAGTAGTTGCCGTTGGCAACCTCGAATTCCGGACGAATCCCCAGGCGACCGATCGCATCGCGCACGCCTTGTGCCGAACGCCTCAATTCCTTGGCGATGCCACACGCGGAGAGCAAGTTCTTCTTGTTGGTGTTCATGTCGTAAGTGAAACGCCAAAATAGCGACTATCCGCCAAGTTGCGCAAGAGTATTGTCTTGCACAACGTAAAATTGTTGATTTTCCGCGCCTGCCCTATACTATTCCGCCGTGCTTCATTTAGTCCCCAAGGTGAATGGTGTTGCCGCTCTGTTGTTCCACGTAGAACACTCGGAACAGACATCCTGGCATTGGCGCTGGCGCATTGTCGGGGACCATCCCCTGCCCTACCTCGCGTGGCGCGAGGGTGTGTCGCGCTCCCCGCGTGTCATCTTCCATCCCGAGATTGCCGGATGTGTGGTCGAGGCACAGTGGCGTGCAACGGAGTCCGACCCGTGGCTCGATACCACGCTACGCGACACCTCCCGTGGCACGGCCCGGTTCCGCGTCAAGTCGCTTGACGCGCCCTTCACCTCGCCTGTTGGATTCTCTGCCGTCGCGGTCACACAGGAATCCATGATCGCGTGTTACGGGTTCGGGCCCATGGCGTTGGCCGCGGGCGAAGAACAAACCGTCACCGGTATCGCCGATGGTCCCTTTGCCGACAACGTGCTCTTGCAGCCCGGCGAATATATCACGGTCGATGCCCGCCTGGAGATTGTGAACCTCACCCCATCGGCAGATTCCTTCACTGACCCGTCCACGCCGCTGGCGCGCCTCTCACGGATGGACGGCTCCCACACTCGACGTTTGTTCGCGTGGCGCGGCCACGGTGTCACCCCCACTCCCTCACTCCCATGATCGGCGGCGGCATTATCAGCGAATTCAATTTCTCCAAGGCATGGGGCATCAACCCTGCTGCCGCCACCGGCAAGGTCATCATGGACATTGTGGGCGGCGGCGAGACGGTCTTCGGCCTGAGTGTTGGCGACTACGTGACATATTCATTCGGCTCGGTCGCCAGCTTCCCCGGCGTGGTCAGCGAGGTGAGCGAAGCCACGGAGTTTGGTTCCGGTCACATCCAAACATTCCAGGTCGTGGACAACCGTGTGCGTCTGGGTTGGCAAATGGTGTTTGGGGCATGGAACATTGAAGACGATACCTATGCCAAGTTCCTGCCGCGTCCCAAGGCCGATCCCGATGACGCGGAAATCAGCGTGCAGAATGGCGCGGATGGCGTCGATGGAGCGTCCCGGTTGGAATCCCGCATCCCGGCAGCCACGCCACCGGCGGCCACGCCTGCGGAAGCCCCGTGGGCGGTGCGTCGCCGGTTCCGGCATCTGCTTCCCCAACATTGGGAGAGCGGCGTCTGGACCTTCACCGACGAGCCATACACTGCGCTTCAGGTGCTCGAATCCGCGTTCAATCACGCCTGGGGGGATTTCCGTTTCACCCGTGATTATCACGCGTCCCTCTCCACCTCCATTGTCACCGGCCTCGATCACTCCGCCGGCACCAAGCTCTCCAACCTCATTGCCGAGATCAATTCCAAGACCGGGCTGGAAGTCTATCTATCCGGCACCCGCATGTTGAAATGGGGCGTCAAGGGTGTCGGTGCCCTTCCCGTCCCCGATGGCTCGTGCACGCCGCTCACCACCGGTTATGCCCTCACCTCTGCCGATACCAAGCTGCGCGTCGTAGGCGAACGCATGCGCATCCAGAAACTCAATATCGAGTTGGAGCCCGACTGGAACCCTCGCTACGAACTCTGGATCGACGAACTCGCCTGGCTGCGTCAAGTCGCCGACGTCTTTGCAATGCCCACCGCCACCAAGTCCGATCAGGCGGAACTGGCGGCCTTCGCCCGGCAGGTGACGCTTGCCGGGTTTGCCAAGCAATGGAATTCGCCATCCATGTTAGACTCCCGACCGTTCGGAAAAATCGCCCGCAACTCCCTGCCGGTGTGGGTTTATATCCGCGAGCTGGTCTATCGTTCCTATCGCATCCCGGAGGATTATGTGTTGTATGGCGTGCCGCTTGCCTCGTTGGAGTTTGCCGACAGCCTGTTGTGCTCCACCAAAATCGGTGAGGGCGAGGACAATCTCGACAAGCAGGACTACGCCACCGATCCCTTGCAATACTATCCCGGCGTCCAGTCGCAAGCCATTTGTCAGGGCCAGCCGCTGGACCTTCTATCCGCCCGCGATATACAACTCTTCTATCGCAACGCCTCCACCAGCTACCGCGACACCTGGACGGACGCCCCGCCCTTCGAGGTCGATCCCATCGGCAAGTCCATCCGTTTCAATGTCCCCACCTTCATTGATGGCGACCCGGAGGCAGGCACTTCCCTCTACATCATGGAAAACCGTGGCGAGGTGGGCGGCACCGATCTATCATCATCACTCGGGGCGGATAGTGACTACCTCGATGTCGCCGTCCCCAACCCCGATTTCGCCATACTTCCCGCCAATGTCAAAGCCGCCTTTTGTTTCCTCTTCGGCAGGTTCTATCGGGATTACGGCAAGGGTCCGCGCCGGGGTGTTGTCTCCGCCAGTGGTTTGGATCTCCACCTCTGCGAGGTCGATGAAAACGTCACCCTCGATGATGCGGGCGTCGTCAATTTCGACGACGCCGATGTCCGGCTGCCCGCCGTCAATGAGGCACAGTTCAAGGAAATCCTCTATCAGGATGGCGTGGGGGCCATTGCCAAGGCCGATGCCGTCGCCGGTCCCATCCTCACTCTATCCGCCGTCCAGCACAGTGGCGGCTTCACCCGCAATGGCGTGGCCGGCACCGCGCTCAGTCCCGTTATCGACCGCATCAGCGTGTCTATCACCTTTGGTGGCGGCGTCACCGAGCGGGTCGATTTCACGAAGGCCCGTGCCTCGTCCGTTGCCTTTGCCGAGCGCACCTTGCAACGCATCCAGCGCACCGACGAACTCTTCACCGGCCAGGATGCCCTCAAGCGGGAAATCCGCCAGTATCGAACCCTTGCCAATCTGGAACGGGCTGGCCAAACATCCCCCCGCTCCCGCACCCACACCACATTCACCGATGTCTATGAAAAGCCCGTGGGTTCCGAGCACTCGTCCTCGCGCAGGGTGGTGGACATGGCGGGTGCCGCCGCTCCCGCGGGCGGTTGGAAGGCGGGCCATCTCGTCTGGCTCGATCACACCGGAGCCCCTGCCAAGCATGGCGGCGTCTTTGGGGGCGTCGTGGTCGCCACTCCCGCGGTAACTGATGGCCCGACGGTAGGCGATCCGCCGGTCGCCACTCCCGGCCATGTCACCATGCATGTCGCCTATGCGGGCAAGGTGCCCGTGCGCGTCACCGGGGCCATCCCCGTCAATGGCATGGTCATGGGCAATCCCGGTGACAATTTCGCCAAGGGCACCGGCCAGTTGGCCATCGGTCTGCTCGCCCATGGCGGCTCCGTTCCGCCCGGCGCCGATTCCATGCTCGTCTATGTCGATCTAACCGCATCCGACCCCACCTGCCGCTTCCGCGTCAAGTTTGACGGACCCGAAGGGCGTCTCTATTGCGGTCCAGGCTCCGTCGTCTGGCCGCATGCCGAGACCCCGACGGAAATCCTCCACGCCACCGAGCCCACACTCGATGCCGTGCCGTTATCCTCATTGCCATACTGGCAACTAACCGATTATGAGGCGGGCACCGAGTATCAGGTCCTGTGCATCTACAGTGATGGTGCCGCGCGCATGGTGCTCAAAAATCCTTATGTGGCTTTGGACCCACCCCTCACCCCGTATGAGCGCGCCATGGAGGTGGCCAGGGTCCAGTGGTCCGTCACCGCGGGCGATGCCTATCAAATTGACTTCCTCACCCAGACGTGGGGATCCGACATCGTCCGCCCCCCTGCCGTCACCGACGACTATGCCACCGGCCCCGACTTCAATGTCGAGCTTTACGACGTCGATCTGACGGTGGTAGGCAGCCAGGTGCGGGCCACCGGATACAGTGGCGGAGTCCAACACAAATGGTATGTCAGAAATGGCCGCTTTGCCGCAGCGGATGCCGTCGCTGTGGACAAATACCGCGTCCCCGCAATGATCACCTCCGAAGGTCAAACCCTCGTCGGCCCCGCCTTCACGCCCAAGCCGTGACATCTCCCGCGTAGCTGCGCGCGTCCCGCCGCAGGCCGTAGCTGCGCGCGTCCCGCCGCAGTCTTCCTCTGAGGCCGTGAAGGCCTCAAAACGCTCGGAAAATGACATGAGCGACTATTCCGGTCTTTCCGGCTTGCTAGAGGTCGTTCTATCCGCCAGCATGGCACGGATTGGAACATCTCCCCCACCAACTATTATTCCTATGAAGCCATTCCTCGTTTTCTCCGCCATTCCCGTGAGCCTGATTGCATTATTTTATGGCGTGGAGTCATCACCCGCCAGGGAGTGGAAGGATGTGAGCGGGCGCACTGTGTCGGCTGACTTCGTGGCTCTTGAGGGCGACGGGGTCCGGGTCAAGCTGGCCACCGGCAAAGAGACCGTGCTAAAAAAAGACGTGCTGGCCGATGGTGAGTGGGCGGTGGCTCAAGATCTGGCAAACAAGACTGAGAGAAATGCCGCCGGGGCCGACCACGCGCTGCCGGTGCTTTTGGCGCGGACGGTGGCCACGGAAAGGAACGAATCCACCAATTGGCAGACCTATTGGGGGTCTTATGACAAAACCATCGATAACAAAAGGGTGGTGGAGGTCTCGGTCCGTAGTTCTTCTGACACAGATCGTACAGTGGTCGTGGAGGCGCTTTGGCTGGCCGACGATGGTCACGGAAACGTGCGGGGCGTCATGGGGGTCATCCGGAAGGAGTTGGTTTTGGCCGCCAGGGCAACACAGAAAGTCCGAGTGCCCATGGTCTATTCCAGCCGGGATCTGAAACTAGCCGCGCTGGGCCTGCGCTTTGTGAGCGGCTCCAGTTTTGGCGGTTGGATCATGAGGATTTCCGATCCTGTTGAAAAGAAGGTCATCGTGCAACAAGGGAGCCGTCCGCCGCTCCTAAGTTGGTCGGACAAGGTGCCCGTGGTGGGAAATTGAAGCTGACAATGGCGAAAGTCTCACTTGCGCCCAGCCGCTGCTTACCAGTCGCAGTTTTCCCGTGAGGCTCCCCAGCCTCCCAGCCTCTGTGCTTCCTCCCATTCCAACTTGGTAGGGAGTGCCGGAGGCACGCTGGCTTGTCAGCATAGCGCACAATAGCCGCTCAAAATGCTTGGCAGGCTGTCGATCTGCTTCGTTATAGCAGGATATTTAATTCTTTCTTACCTATTCCCCACGCGCCAAGGAACCTCTCCGAATAGTGACCCTAACCGCGCTGTCTCCGTTATTTTTCCGATTTTTTTCATTGCGGTTGGGCAGCCGTGTCGATAGGTGTTTCCTAACAATGAATTGTCTTCAATCATCCTTGCTGAAATTTCGACATAACACCAGGCACCTTAGCGTCCTTGTTCTCTGCAAGGTATTGACATCCAATCTCAAATAGCTCCAACACAGTCAAAATGCTCAGTAAACGTTCAAGCAATTCTGCTGAAACCGCTATTGCCACAGCGAAGCCAGCCCCCCCCCCTCCTCTACCAAGCGCTGGGGTTGCTGTGTTTGACTGTCTCTCCGGTCGGACCTACATGCTCGGCAAGTCCCCCTTGGTTTTCGGAGCCGATTCGAAATGTGATATTCAGCTTGGCTCTTATGGCTTCAGCGGTGGGAGCGTCCAATTAAGTCGCTCGGAAGGCCGCATACAACTTACAGTGACTGCGGGCAATCCGGTTCTGCAAATTGATGGGACCGTGTTCAAAGGCGGATTATTACCAAAACTTGAGGAATGCTCCCTTGTGATCGACCAAATCGCTTTCTTCCTCATTAAGGTTGGCGAAACATCAAAGGCTTGGGCTCAGAAGCTAGAGGCGAGCAGACAAAAATCCTGGTCGATCAGCATTTTTGAAACGGAAGCAGATTTTGATGCTTGGAAAAAACTCGATTGTCCAATTAACCATTCGAAGATGCTGGTGATGTCCTCGATGACCATTCTGGAGGTAGTCGATGAGGTGGGGAGACGTACATGGGGCCCGCAGAAGGGGGTGGTCTATCGTGACGACGCAAGAGCCGGATTTTTCGCCACACAATTCAAAACTCTGGCTCAGCCAGCTGCCTTGCCGGATGCCGGAAATCACAGGTGCCCACGTTGCTGGAGGCGTTTCAATACCACAAATGTTCTCACAATCCATCCTTCAGAGTACGGCGATGAAGTTCTCGGTCCAACCGAGTTGAAACGATTCATTCCAAAAAACTTCGGGGCCGATGGCATTCCAATCACTGCAGACGGAGTACCCTGTAGCCGCCTTGCTTGCCCGCATTGCCGTGGAGAACTCCCTCCACACTTCATCGAGAAGGCTCCACACATGCTTTCGATCGTCGGCGACAGTATGGCCGGAAAGTCTTATTTCCTCACCGTCGCCGTGAGACAGTTGAAACGAGTCCTTCCAAGCAAGTTCAATATCAATTTGACAGATGCGGATCCGGGGGGAAATGACGTTCTATCAGCAATGATCTCAAAACTCTTCAATCCCTCCCAGAAGCCAGAAGAAAGCTTCATTGCTAAAACCTATCTTGCAGGTGACACCTACCGACAGTTTGAACGCCACGGAGTCAGGGCATTTCTCCCGAAGCCTTTCACATACAATCTGGTTTCCAGAAGCCGGGGAAACTCCACCATCGTGTTTTACGACAATGCTGGAGAGCATTTTCGGCCAGGCAACTTGGAACGCGACAAATCCAACACCACTGAACACCTTGCTTGGGCCTCTGGTATCCTATTTCTCTTTGATCCTCTGCAGCACCGCGATCTGCTGGTATTGATGAGCGATGAGATGGATCCTCAGGTGAGAAAAATGAAAAAGGGAACCGGCTTGAGGTTTGACCAGGATGTGATTCTTGCGGAAATAGCAGATCGCCTTCAGGCATGGCTTCAGTTGTCCTTGGGACAGGCCCGTGACGTACCGTTGGCGTTTGTAGTGGGGAAGCATGACCTACTGACTAATCACCTCCCACTTGAGAATCTCACTTTGGATGTTTGTCCGGGGGGAAAACTTTCTTCTGGGGCCATCGAATCTAATTCGGAGGTCACCCGATCGTTCTTGCGGGCATACTGCCCCGACATTGTGGGTGCCGCTGAGACCATTTCCAACCGCGTGATGTATTTCCCAGCGAGCGCCTTCGGAAGCCACGCAATAGAGCTTGTAGGAATCAAGAGTTCAGATAAAGAAGTTCAATTGGGCCCCGATCCAATGAAGTTATGTCCCTATCTTGTAGAAGCTCCATTCCTATGGATGCTTTCACAAGCAGAGCCTTCGCTGTTTGATTAGAATATTCGTTTTAAGCTCATGAAACTCCTTCAAGCCATAGTCACCAGCAGCATTGAAACCTTGGAAAGCCGACAGGGCTTAGGATTGGTCGAATGCTCCTGCACCATGCCGGACCCCATTAAGAAACAAGCACGTGATTGGGGTTATTACTCTAATGCCGATGGCGATCCGATTTTCTCATTCAGACACATAGAAGATCCCGATGGAAAATGGGCTGTCATGAATAGGACTGTTCCGGCAACCGATTTCACAGGCCGTACAAGTTATGTCTCACACACAATCGCGCTACGTTTAACAGATCTGAAACTGTGGATGGATCAGCATCCTGGCCGTATAATCTCACCATTCGAGTTCATGCTCGGGTTTGAATGGAAGGATAAATGGGTCGGAAAACCTCGCTGGATTAAGGAAGATGAGGACGAGGAGATCTGCTGGGATATATCTAGCTATTTGTTGAAAGCACCGATTCCTTTGGAATGCAGCGCATCAGCTCCGCTTCTCGCCTTCGACTACCCAAGGGGCAGCAGCCCCCAAGCCAAGCTTCTGACGTGGAAAACCGGAAAACTCAAGTCCGCTGACATGCTGTGTCTTTTCCATCAGGCATGGATCGCACTGGATCCCTGGCGTGGGGAGAACAAGTATCGGGACCATCTTGACGAACCTGATTCCTCGTTGGCAGACGCTTGGGATTGCACTTTTACCACGAATCTCCGAAATGAGCGGCCAGATCCTTATCAATGGGTAGTCCTCACAGGTGAAAGCCCAGGAAATATTGAAACCCTTGACATAACCGAATGGCAGTCACTGGATGATTCAATAATTACACAACGCATTGGAGAACCTATCGGATCCCTCCTTGTGGCCAGGTCTAAAAACCCTGAGGAATGGGCAACGGAGGGAATTTGCCGCCTATTGGGAGAGTTAAGGCAAATTCAAGATGCAAAGATTGAGGAATGCCGCACCGAATTAAGAGCCACTATTGAAGAGATTTTCTCGAAGCTGGATCGTGCATGTATTGAGCATAAGGAACCTGCTGAGGGGTTTGATACAGCCTTGCAAATGATTGACTGTGAAAATGTTCTCAAGGACCGCCTAGAATACATTAATAAATCGAAATCTGAATTTGGGAATGCAATTAATAAGGCTGAATATACAACAAATGCGACTAATGAAGAATATACGCGTAAACATAGATCAATGACAGGTCTCCTAAAATCGGCGGAGTCCGGGACTAATCAGCCATGCTTCGATAAATTGATAGTTTCTGATATTCAGCAATATAGGAGCGACATACGCATATTAGAAGAGAGGTTCCGAGCTACGGTTTTATATTATGCCGTGTCAAAGATCGCCAGTGAATTGTCAAAGGCATCTGAAGAAAAAGGAAAACAGATTGCAACACATGCTGAAGAATTGCGAGGCAAGGATAAGATTATTGACGCTCTATATAGAAAACCCACTATCACCAATAGCAGGCCGACTCTATGGCGCCAAACGCACGCTCCGGCTCAATCACAGTATTCGTGGCAATTGCTTACAATTATGGGAATTGTTGCCTTGGCCCTTGGCGTATTTCTAGGTTGCGTTTATCATGATGGAATTTGTAGCACTCTAAAAATCGACAAGTCGCAAAGCGAAAGGACAGATCGGAGGTAGCAATGAGTCCGTCGGAATCCATCTCCAGTCCAGCATCCGCACACCTCGAATTACTTAGGGGACAGGTGAGGGCTGCTTTGCTAACCAAGAGAAAGGGCGAAGCCAGACATTTGCTGGGCCAATTGGTGTCTCTCGCCAGCGATCAGGATGCCAAAGATAATCTGAAAACTTTGGTCAGTGGTGTTTCGTTTGAGGTTGCATCTTATGAGTCGAGATCAGGATTCATCCGCGAGCGGCTGGCGAACGGTATAGAAGTCGAGGTTATCCGGACAGAACTGGATAACCAGTTGCCCCATTGGAGGGCATTTACCGGGGACGTGCCCGTGCTGTTAATGGCAAAGAATGGGATGGAGGATCGTGAAAATCCATTGCTCAAGGAGAAGGTCTCTGCCGTGGCCGCGCATCTAAAAACCTCATGTATACCGGACGCCTTGGAACTTTGGGCCAAACTCGGGGAACCAACTGCCGCCGCTGACGGCATGATGGTGCAGATTATCGAACTGGTTGCAAAGGTCCAAACTGAACTTCAGAAGAGCAATTGGCAGGCTGCGCAGGTGACACTTGATAATCTGCGGCAATTGGCGGGATCTTCGCAGGCAGCAATCTATGAGCCTGGCTTGAGTCAATACGTTGGGAAAACCACGCGTTTGCTGGGCTGCGAAACGCTTCTTATGCGGTCCACCGCACCCGTCATAAAGAAGGATCGCGAACGCCGTGCATTGCTGGAGGAAATCATGCAAGCGAAAGGCGAGCTTGAAACCCTCGCGGTCGAGGATTCCACACTTCTTCCGTACAAAGAGCGAATGGACGAAGCAATTGAACGTCTCAGTGGAATCAGGATTGAGGAGACTTCTTCTGGTAAATTACCGGTATTTCTAGCACTTGGATTCATGACATTTGTCGGTGCGCCGTGCCTGCTCTGGTATTTTAATGGCAAGGCACCCTTCCGCGGTGATTTGCATCCGTTACCATATTCGGAGGCTGCATGTGGAGGCAAGCCGTCTGCCGGAGATGTATCTTACCCTATGCCAAATGGATACTCCATGCTATTCCGGAAAATCTACCTTGGCCAAGACATGGGTCATGTGAAATTCAAAGAGTATGACCAATCGGAGTCCAAGATTCGCGCTCCATTCAAGGATGATGGCGGCCGGAGCTACTTTTTGATGGGCAAGACAGAGGTCACGGTTGGGCAGTACAGTCAATTCATGGCACCGGAAAAATCGATAGAAGCTGATGCAGCTTTGCCCGTTCGATTGGTAACGGTTGAGGATGCAGAGAATTTCTGCAAAAAGTTCTCCATCTGGCTGGGGCAAAATGCGATTCTGCCGAAGAGTGAAACCGGCAAGTTCGGGCAAATACGGTTGCCGGCAAGCGCTGAATGGGAATATGCGGCTCGCGGAGGCTGCGAAACACTGGGAAGAGCAACTTGGAATGATCGCTTTGGAGCATATCCTTCAGGTAAAATCGCGCAATTTGAGTGGTTTGCCGGTCCTCAGTCATCCCAAGGAAAGGTGCGGCAAGTTGCGCTCCTGCCCCCTAACCGACTAGGTCTAACTGACATGCTTGGAAACGTAAGGGAGATGACCTTGGTGGAATCCTCTGGCCATAAGGAGGACTGGATGCGCGGTGGAGATATATCGGTTTCTGAAAGCGGCCTTACCCCAGCTCTCAAGGTATCCATTCCGGCGATGATGCCCTCTGGCATTGGGGAATTTCGACAAGAGGAACTCGGTTTCAGGGTCGCAATCTCCGTTCCAGCGGATTGGACTGGAAATTGATTATTTTCTAAATATTCTTTGAATCAACCAATAACAACCAATGCAATATACAGTTGAACTGCTCGAACTCTGGTGGGCAAGCCTCGCCGCCACCATGAAGGATAGGTCTCTCGTGTTTCCAATCTCGGTCGTATTAGGCGCATTCGCAGGCGTTATCTGCTGGATGCTCGCCGCGTATTCAGCACGCCTCTGGAACAAGCGCTTCTATTTAAAGCTTGGCCTTCAGATCCTGTGTGGACTCGCAGCATTGCTCAGTGTTGTTTATGCGCTGACTTTCGCATCGACCAAAAATACTGCGGAGGCTGTCAAAAATCGACTGACAGTCTGGCAAGAGAAAGCCATGACCGAACAAAAATGGCAGGATGATGCCTTCAAGGATGCATGGGACGCAGTAGCAAAAACCGGCCTGGAAGAAGGGGTAACCCTCTCGCCAAGTCCAAGGACAGACTCAAGTATTCACACTCTCCCGATGACCAACCCCACAACGAAGAATACCATCGCAACTGTCTATGCGCACTCGGCCTTGGTGCAATTTACCACTCAAAACCCCTATCTGGCCAGCATTCTGGCTCCACCTGGAGAAATTCCAGGTGATATTCTTAAGCAAGACATCCTAGTCTGGTTCACAGGACATCCAGGGGAACCCTATATGGCACCCAGGGGTGTTGAAGTCGTGGTAAAGATGCTTCAGGACATTGCCGGGAAGCAGGTGGAACCCGTTGCATCTTATACTCGCAGGCTCAGTCTCGCTCTGTTCATCATCACCCAACTGTTGGTTTTTGGAGCTATCGGATGGTTCGCGCATAGATCAAATCGCCCGGCTCTCTAAACCTGAAGGATTCATCAATACACCCTAACTGAAAGATTAAAATATGAGTGAGAATCATCTGATCATTGGCCTTGGCGGTACCGGCGGAAAGGTTATCCGCAATCTTCGCAAGACGATCTACCGGGATTGTCGCTCCCAGTCACCCAAAGGAACCAAAATCGACTACCTTTATATCGACTCCAGCCCTGAACTGATGGGAGTCAATGATCCCGATTGGAAAGTTCTGGGACAGAATCTGCAACTGAACCCACCCGATCAAATTTTACTCAAGGGTGCGGACCTTGGCGCACGCTTGGAGGACATTCACAGCTATCCGGCAGTTGCTCCTTGGATTGGCGATCCGCAGGATTGGAACGCGATTCTAAATCTGGGAAAGGGAGGGGCCAAGGTTTTGGGTGGACAAAAGCGCCGTCTCGGAAGATTTCTCTTTGCCAGCCAAGCTGCCGAATTTAAGAACCGGCTCAATCAGAAGATTGGTGACCTGACGGTCAATGCCATGGCCAAAGTTGCGATTCATATTGTCAGCGGCCTAGCTGGTGGAACGGGAAGCGGTGCTCTTATCGATGTAATTTCCCTGATCCGTAAGGAATATAAGGATTCAACGAAGTTTCCGGTCATCTTGTATCTTCTCTTGCCGGACGAGCATCCGAAGCAAGGATGGGACACTGGCAACTATCATGCGAATGGATATGCTGCATTAATGGAGCTAAACGCTTTAAGCGTTGGTGCCTATAAGCCATACAATTTGATTGGTGGCGGCGAGAGGCTGACATCCCTTTCTGACCCGTTCAAGATCTGTTACCTGGTCACCGATCACAACAGCAATGGTCTGAAGTTCGACGTGGACAAGGAGATCCCCGATCTGATGGCAGAAATGATTTATCAGAAGCTTCTAGCAGAAGTCCAAGGCATGGGCCAGACCATCGGTCGCATTCAGGAATGGGAAAACATGGAAATCTCTCACGAGGGGAGCATGAAGGGTGGCGTTGTCACCGCGGAACGGAGCAGGCTCTTCGCATCCTTCGGCATCAAGAAGATTTCCTATCCGGAAGAGGAAATCCGTGATTATATTGGCTATTCCCTCTCAAGACAAACGCTCCGGCAGATGCTTTACAACAATTGGGCACAGGGCTTTCTAAACGAACCAGCCTCTGTAGTTATCGAAGGTTTTGTGGGATCTGCCGAGAATCAGGCCAAACTCAATGTGGATCGAGCCACTTTCTTTCTGGAAAAGCGCTTTTCAAGCTCGGAGACGGAGAACGATCAACAGTCGTGGAAGCCGATTGATGATGAATGGAAGACTTACATTGGTAAGATTTCCGATGACATTGTCGAAACAAATGAAGGAAATTGGCTCGCCGTTCTCAGGCGGCATTGTGAGGAACGGTATGGCTCAAAATTCCGGAATGAAAAGGGAGTCGTTGATTACTTCAACTGGAAAAAAGACAGGATCAGCGAGTATGCCCGTGACATCTCCGCAGCTATCGAGACAAGTTTGTGCGCGGACCTGCTTGACGGGCGACGCTCCCTACTCGAAGTCGAGGCAATTCTGCTTGCGCTTTGTGAACACCTGAAACGGCAGGAGGCGGATTTGCAACGCCAAACCGAGACCCAGGCCAAACAAGCAGCAAAAGAAAAGATACGGTGGATGGACAATATGCAGCGCTTTGAGGACTTAGGTCCGCTGGCCCGCATGTTTCCTGCCAACAAGCAAAAGATTTTTGAAGCCGGGAAGGAGGGTATGATCATTTTCTTCAGTCTCTCAACCAAGGTCGTGGCCTGGGAATTCTCGCAACTCTTGTCGCGATCTTTGCAGAATGAACTTCTGCGGACCTATGACCACGTGAAGAAATCAATCACGGCAATGAAGGATGCTGTGTTGCATTGCGAGGAGAGTGTCATATCCCATACTCCTGAAGAGAAGTCCATGGAAACGGAAAAGGTTTGTCTCCGGCTGTACAACGGTGACGAAGTGACGCGATTCGTCGATGCTCTTATTTCCAATCGAGAATTCCAAAATCTTCAGTCGCGCCGTGCCAGGAATGAACTCCATGAACAGTTGATGATGGGGCAGTTCAGCTTGAGGGCATTGCCCACCTCCAAGGAGTCGGGTGCGATCCACGATATCCTTGCCAGGTCCTCTCATGCCACGTTGAAAGATTATGACGCGAGCGCGAATCAGGCATTACCGGAATTTGGTGCATTTAATCGCTTGCTATCGGTTAGTATTATCGACAAACTTGAGGAGAGATACAGCGGTGACAGCGACAGAATGAGGAAGGAACTCAACGAATTCCTCAAGAAAGCCGGCAGTCTCCTGCCATTCAACCTCGCCGAGCATGAGAAGAAGGGGCCTGGCACTGAGCATTCAAATCAGAACCTGAAGGTTAATTTGATTATTTTAATGCCGGATGCTGAGGCTGAAGAGGGGTTTGCCAGCCAACTTCGGGAGACCTTGCGGCTCTCCGTCCCCGATGGCTCCTCGGTTGCCTTCATCGACACCGGATCGACCCGCAGACATGAAATCACCATTCTGCGCTTTGTCCAATTGTTCCCTGTGCGATATATCGAAGTTCTTGCGACACTCAAGGCAACGTATGAAGCACGCCTGAGGGATGGGGATCAACGCAGACGCACAATTGAGTTACACACAGAGGGGGCCGCGAAGGACTATCCGGCTCTGTTCGTGCCTCCTGTGGAGGAGCTTGTAGGCCCGTCACTGCTCTTGGCCATGCAACTGGGTGTAGTACGACCGAAAAGCAACAACGGGGAGAGCCTTGGCTGGGATGGCCCACTAGTCATGGTCAATGCAAATGACATTCCGCAAAAGGATCTTGGGAATGGTTTTGACGGATCCATGATGATTTGTAGCAATCGCAACGATCTCGATAACCTGCAACAATTAAATAGCGCAGCAGTCAAGGCAGGAGCGGGCAACAAAGAGTTGCTTCAACGGATTTCCGACGAAATGAGGCTCTTGGCCCGAACCCTGAGCGCCGGCAATGATGACCGGTTAAGAAAGCTTCATCACTTTGCGGAGTGTGCAGAAAGCGAGTTTCTGCAGGTCTCCCGGTGATCTTGAGAGAATCAGACATTTGAAAGGAAGTCCTATGGCTGCAGAAATTATGACTCAATGGAGGTGCCAGAACTACGGTGCATGCGCAAAGGCGGATGCTAAGGATCAAATACTTATAGCAGAGGGGCGGACTTTTGCATGTCCCGAATGTGGCTCTGATGTCGGTTTGCAGGCCAAGCCGCCTAGTGCTATAAGGGGGATGCTCAAGCCCATACTGTTGGGTGGGGCAGCGTTGCTAACGCTCTTAATCCTCGTGAAAATGCTCACCCCGCCTGCGAAGCCTACGCCTAGGCCGGAGACAACGCCTAGGCCGGAGACGACGGCCAAGACCCCGCCACAGAAGCCGATAGGGCCCCTGACCGATGAACGGACGGGTCTGGTGAGCCAGATTTTAACTCGTCCCAAGTCAGCACTCTATGCGACTGCCTCCAAGGAGCAGAAACTGCCGCAAAAACCACAGAACTTTGAGAGACTCTTTGTTTTCGAAAAGAAGGAAGGTTGGCTTCGGGTCGGCAAGGACCTGAAGTCCTCGCTCGGCTGGATTGCTGATGAGGATGCTGTGGATTGGCCGCATTCGATGGTGGTTGAATACACCCCCCCTGACAACCGCAAGCCGGTTCTGTTTTTCAGAGATGCATCTGGACTTCAAAATTTACTGGATAGTGAAAGCTTGGCATCTGATGCCGGGAATTCTTACAAGGAAATCGAAGACAAGGGCGCAACCGGATCTGTTTTTCAGAGCGACTATCCGGTACTGTCCATTGAACCTCCCTATAAGATCAAGGATCTCCGCATCATGCCAGTGCTCGAATCAAAGGAGACTGAGATTGCAGGTCATCCCGCCCGACTTCTAAAGGTGACCGCTGCGGGTCTAGATCGAGGCGCAACAACGCTCCAGGATAAGGTCTATGTTCAGCAAACCGCTCAGAAGCGTAGCGGTGTTGCCGCCTTGGAGGGCGTCGATATTGACTTGGTGTTTGTGATGGACATGACCGGCAGCATGCAACCATGGGTTAACGGTGCCCTTGCAGCCATTAGGGATCTCGCCCAGAAAATTGATAAAAATCCAACGGTGGCCGGACGTATGAAGCTTGGATTCTGGGGATATCAAGATGACCCAGGGCTCAGCAACATTCAATATCGGACGCGAAACTTCACGCCGTCATTATTGTCCCCCAAGGGGTTTTCGGACCAGCTTGCCAGCATCAAGGTGAATGCCCTCACCAATGATTCGTGGCCAGAAGACGTCTTTGCCGGTGTAACCGATGCGATCAAGCGGACCAAGTGGCGTGCCAGTTCCCGCATTCTGGTCCTCATCGGCGACGCTCCGGGCCATACCTCCATTAAGGAAGGCGCCGCCTCCAATCTGGACGCTCCCCAGGTCCGTCAGTTGGCTACGGATGCGAATGTCAAGATCGTCTCCATTGTTATCAAGGTTCCAGGCAACACCCCTGCCCACAAAAAATTCAACACGCGTGCCGAGGAACAGTTCACGGTTCTTGCTAAGAACGGCAACAGACCTCCCGCACTCCTAAGTATTTCTTCTGAGGATACAACTCCTTTCAAAAGGATCCTCGATGTCTTGACAGAGGAGTTGGCTCTGCAACCGCCACCTAAGAATTCTTCTGAAAGCGAGCCGTCGGACGACCCGGCTCGGGACATCGCTCGGGGATTGCTTGCTGCCGCCAAAGTGGAAGTGGTATCCGAAACCGTCAACAAACAAGGGCAGGTCGTTGCCCCTCGTGACATCACTGCGTGGGTTGTTGACAGGGATCTTCTCAATCCGGCGATTCCCTCCCTTGAACCAAAGTTGCTGATTACGAAGAACGAGTTGAGCAGCCTACAATCCGTGGCGAGCTCGATCCTTGCAGAGGCCAAGAAAAATGTGATCCTTGGGGGGGACTTTTTTACACAGGTGATGGGAGCTGTCGCAGAATCGGCGAGCGGAGGACGTTCGAAAACACTCGTGGACAGACTCCCAAAATTCATCAAGGGGCTGCCATACAAAAGTGATCTAATGGAGAAATCCGCTGACTGGTGGGGTTCCAGGACTGCAGAACAACAGGGTGAGTTTATCAAGTCTCTGGAGGCGAAACTAGCATACTACCGGGCAATAAACGAAGATCCTTCCATGTGGAAACCGCTGAATAAGGATGCAGAAGCGGGAGACTACGTCACGGCAATCCCGTTAGGCCAATTGCTCTAAGCCCCCTCTGGGTTAACCGATGGTATTCAACATCAAAAACGCTCTGCTTAGGAGAGGGACCGCGGAGGATGGTTTTTCAATGAACGTCTCCGATCTCACGCTTAAAAAGGGAGAATTTCTTTGTCTACTCGGACCAAGCGGCTGTGGGAAGAGTACGCTGCTCGATATGCTGGGGCTCGTTTTTCGACCTGTTTCAGCTGAGGTGTTTGAGCTCCAGATTGAAGATCGCATGACGATCCGGCAAGTGCACCGACTTGGCACCTCGGAATTGATGAAAATCCGCAGGTGTCATTTTGGATACATTCTCCAGTCTGGAGGATTGATCCAGAGTATGTCGGTTAGAGAAAACATTATGCTTTCAGTGCGATTTTCAAACCGGCGGCTGGACAGGACTAGATTCTGTTCCCTGATTGACATTCTAGATATTGGATCGCTTCTCGACAGAAAGCCGCGAGACCTATCTGGTGGACAAAGGCAGCGTGTTGCTATCGCGCGGTCGTTGGTTCATAGCCCGTCGGTTGTATTGGCGGACGAGCCAACGGCTGCGGTTGACTACAAATTGTCAATGGATGTATGCGGCGCGCTGCGGGATGCTTCAAGGGAATTAGGTTCATCCGTGGTAATGGTGACTCACAATCAGGAAATCGCCTCAAAATTTGCGGATCGTATTTGGAATGTTTGCTGACCCCGGTGCTTACAGGATGACCATTTGCTAAATCGAATGTTAGGTAAACTTTTTTGGCCGCTTCGCTATGCGCTATCTGAATTGCGCAGTGAATGGCTATTTGGCTGTGGAGTCGCTCTTGCTGTATGTTCTGTTCTCACCCCAACAATGCTACTGTGGGGGGCCAAGACTGGCGTGGTCGATGCGCTTAGAAATCGTTTGCTGAAAGACCCTAGAATCCGTGAATTGTCACTGATAGAGGGAAGGACCATTTCAGTGCAGTGGTTTGAGAAAATGCGCTCAAATTCTCAGGTAGGGTTTATCGTTCCCTGCGTCAGGCAAATCAGCCTATATGGAAATGCCTCTGGCGTAGAAAAGCGCAATACCAAGCTCGAAGTAGCTTATCTACCCACAGCGCAAGGTGATCCTCTGGGCGAGTGGAACATAGACGGCTATCTCGCATCTTGTCTCCCCGTTCAATGCATGATCACCTCAAGCGTGGCCGAGAATCTCTCCATAGGTGAAGGGAGCGAAATCATACTCGAACAAACGCGCACTGAAAACGGAAGTGTTGCAACAGCTTCCTTTAAGGCTGTTATCCGGAAAGTGGCCCCTGCTTCGGTTTCTAATTCCAATGTGGTGTTTCTACCCCTCCCTGTGATCGAACGTATTGAAAATTATAAGGATGGAAGGAAAGTCGGAATATTTGGTTGGAAGCAGGGAGGCTCCTCTTCGCTCGAACAATATGATTCAGTGCGGATTAAACCCATTGATCCGGCACGGTGGGAAGAGTTTTGCAAATCGATTCGTGATTTTACCCAACGCATGAAACTCGTGGAACCAGCCAATCAAGTCGGGGCTGATTCAATTGGGTTTCTGGAATTTAAGCCTGAGATAGATGGGTTTGGAAAAGATGCGGTGAACCTGTTCCTTCGAGAATTGCCCTTTAAGGAACTGTTAGTGAACCTACACGTCGATCAGGTGAAGGCATCGTTGGAACAAGGTCAAGGACGGGAGATAAAGAATGTTTGGCTCAAATCGTCTGACGAAACTTGGTTAAGGCCGGATGAAGTTTCGGAACTTTTTTCAAGCGCAGGCAAACCAAACCCTGACGCTGGCAATTATAGGTTTCGAGTGGACGGTCACGATGGACTTGATTCTCGTTTGGAGCTGATGCTTCCTGATGCGCCCAATGATTCAGGCACAATTGTGTTGGGCCCCCTGGAGTCTGGCGTTCTAGGTATTGCCCGGAGAAGGCCAGTGGAGTTTCTTGGCTCTAGAAACGACCTCAGGCCACTGCGAACGGAATACCTCGGGCTACGCCTTTACGCCAAGAACCTCGAAGATGTCAAACCACTTCGTATCCGCTGTGCCCAGGATGGAGTTGAACTATCAACCCAAGAAGATCGTATTGCACAAGTCCTATCCCTTGACCGGTCACTCGGGAAACTATTTCTTTTCATTGCCTTCGCCGGCCTAATTGGCGGATTCGGCGCCTTGTTCACAAGTCTCTATCTTAGCATTGAGCGCTCGAAAAGGCAGTTCGCCGTGCTTCAAATTCTTGGAATTCCAACAATTTACGTATTGGCTGCTACAATTATTCAGGGGCTATTGCTCGTCATTTGTGGGGCTTTGGTGTCCTTTGTACTTTATCTCTGTGGCTCGGAATTGCTTGAGAGCGCACTGGGGAATGGCCTGGCAAATGGCGAGGTTGTGTGCAAATTGGGCTTTAGCCAGTGGCTCATTGCCCTTCTTTCGGCATCGGCCTGCGCGCTGTTTGCAGCCGTGATCTCGTCCATGAAACTACGTATTAAGGATCCGGCCGTTGTCGCTAGGTGCGAGTAGTCGCTCCTCGTATCTTCCTGCCAATTAACTGGTATTTTTCTTGACGCTGACGTCAAGGATTTCTAAATCAAAGCATGTCTGAAGAAAATATTGACGCTCAAATGCCTTTGAAGACAAGTGTAGTCTCAGAATCCGGAAACGATGGAGAACTGCCCACCGGCTCTGTGCCCGTTAGGCCCCCGCAAAGAACTCAGGGAGGAGGGGCGGTTTCTCCCCCGGAGAGGGTGATTCCGCCAAAGGACATAAGTGCTGGGAAGCCCCGGACTGGCCCTTTGGTATATGGTTTGGCTGCCTTAGCCGCAGTATCCATGGGTGGAGCAGCATATGCCTTTTACAGCCGATACCCGATTCCATCAGAATCCGATTTGCAGTCCGGGAACGGGCCAATTGTCGAATTGATTCGCGCCAAAGTGGAGGCCATGGAAAAGGCTAACGCTAAGGAAGTGAGTGACTTGCAAACAGAATCGAAGGGAAAACTACAGGCTTTAGAAACCGCATCGCGGTCCGAGCAGGCGAGGCAGGCGGGGGAACTTAAAAAGCTGAATGCCGATATCAAACTGAAAGAAGAAGAAATTAAGGGAATTCAAGGAAAACAGGAAGAACAAAATGCCGCTCATGGACGGGAATTAGCGGCCAATCAATCGAAAGTTGATGAGCTTGAAAAGAATGCACAATCCGAGCAGGACCGACTGAAAGCGGAAATCGACAAACTGAGGGTGGAAATCGACAAGTCGAAAGCCAAACCGATAACAGTGAAGACAGTGAATCCTGAAACCCCACAGGCGGTGCCAAAGGTGGTGTCAAAGGCGATACCACAGGCAGCGGTAGGAATCGGGCACTCGTCTCCAGACCTTAATCCAGTAGAAAGAAAATCCGCGCAACCAACTGAGCGTCTTCAAACATGGGGAAGGATCGGATATGGGCTTGATACAAAGAAGGAAAGCCAGTACTGGTTCGCCATAGCTCAAGATGGTTCCACCACCTCCCGATATCCAAGTCGAGAACTTGCCATAGCTGCTGGCGCAGCGGGAGAGTTCACCTCAGCTCCAAGACGCTGCCCTTAAAATCGGGTTGGTAAAGCGCGACAACTGCCAGAATCACGATCACAGCTTCCGCCAGCCAGAACTTCGGAGTGATTTTGTGGGCGGATTCGCTCATGGGCCATCTCCCTGTGGAATTTGCAGGAATGGAGTGAGTCGTAGGAGGGTCTTGGGACCTATTCCCTCGACGTTCAGCAGGTCCTGAGACTTCTTGAATGGTCGAGCTTCAATGATCCGATTGACAGTCGCCTCGCCGACCCCTGGCAGCTTCATAAGCTCGTCACGAGAGGCGGTGTTGGGATTGATCCTGGTTCCAGAAGCACGTTTGGGGCGGGCTGTCGCCAGATTCAAGTCGGCATCTTCCTCCCGCTCCGCCTGCCGCTCACTGGGCAGTCGATCCCAATTGGTTTTCGCCCAGACACCCATCCCTCGTTTGGCAGCCTGAAGTTCGACGTCTTGGAGGAAAGCTCGGTAATCACCAGCTGACATTTTTGTTGGGGTTTCCCGATAGACCCCGAAGGCCCGCGCCAGACCCAACCGAACCAGTCGTTCGGCAAGGTCTTCGCCATCGGCAGTGGTCACAAACCCGTAGATCCGCTTGTGTTTCCCGTCGCCGCGGGCATCGGTAAACGCGGTATGCACCGTGAAGGGCTTGGCGAGCACCGCAACAACCTCCTCTGCTGCTGCCTTACCCAGTCCCTTGGCGGCATCAATCGATGCTTGGGGTGACCCTCCAAACTCTGAAATTCCGAAATATCGCCGCTGCGCCCGAAGCCGCCGCGCATCAGTTTCATCGGTCACGTGCCATTCGATGCAGTCGGCGCCGTAAAGGCGGATGGTGTGGCTGGCGCCGTCCGCCGTCTGGATCAGGAAACTGTCTCCATCCGCCCACTCCGTCGGCATCAGCTTGCAGGTCTTCAAAAGTGTCAATTCCCCTGCTAGTACCGAGCCAACAATCATCGGAATGGCCGCAAGGAGCGGCAGGATGCGAGATAATCCATTAGGAATCATGGGCGTGCTTGAGAATGGATGAGTCCAATGCATCACAGCGCGACAAGCAAGGCGGAATTTCGCGTTAGCTCGTTAGCCTTGTCATTCGGCGATCCCCCGCCTACCTTTCTCCTATCACACGCTTCAAACCTGCATCTGACAACAACCCGGCGGCTTGGAATGCCTTGGCCATCGATATTTGCCGCTCACCGATGCTATCTTTCTTTCCTTCGTTCAGCTTGAGTGGCATGAGTTCCAGATTAGCTATCACGTTGTCCAACTCAGGAGCGACCGCCCGTGGAACGATGTGGTCCACTGAGACAATGTCGCCGGCATACGGCCCCTTGCGCACGGTGGGGGCGCGTCCGCGGCTCATTTTCTCACAATCCTCGGGCGTCGTGCAGCCAAGCCGCTCGATGATCGTGACGTTGCGCAGCATGGCGGCGGCCGTGAGCAGGCCTCTCGCCTGCCCCGCCCAACCGATGAGCGCGACGGCCTTGTCCGCCACTTTTGCCGGGTCCTTACCCTCGCTCTTCGCCTGCCAGAGAATCACCGTGGCTTTTTGCACCCGCGAATTGGCTCCGCGCACACCCAGGGTCGCCAGCTTGGCCGGATCGATCAACGACTGGAGCAAGACGGCCGGATCTTTGTTGGCCACGGGGTTGCCACGGCACGGCAGAACAAGGCACACGAGCACCAGGAAAAGATTGCGAAGCAGCAGCATGGCGGATGCTGGACACGGCGGACAGGGAATTCAAGCACTCAATGCCTTTAGAACAGCCGTCCTCGAACACCTGCTTCCCTCACGTGCCCATGGCACATTTCTCTGTGGATTTTTCCTTGACTTGATCGGGCTGTGTCTGATAGAGCCAGCGTTATGAACGAGCTCGTCCGTTTCCTTTTCTTGTTTTTCATCGCGAGTGGCCTTGTCCAAGCGGAGCCAACGAGCCTGAAACTCAACGACGGATCCGTGATCAAGGGTGAGGCGGCCCCTCGACCGCCACTGCCACCGACGTGGTAGCAAACTAACGGTGGGCGTGGCGGTGCTTGATGCGATCCTCCCCCCCCCGTCGCCCCGAAAGCCGCGCAGTAGAGACAGATGATGACTTCACCGGAAAAACTGAGATACGGCTCATACGAGGTTTTGCAAAACCCCGACCGCTCTCCGTGCATTCTCGGCCAGGGCTGTTTTGGGGTCACCTACAAGGCCCGCCATATGCTGTTGGGACGCATCAATGTGCTCAAACTCATCCGCAAGGACCTGCTCAATCATAGCAATAAGCAGGATCAGGAGGAAACCGAGCGCTTCTTGAAAGAGGCCCGCGCTGCCGGCAACCTCCATCATCCGGGCATCGCGGTGGTCCATGACTGCGGGTTGGATAACGGAGTTTTCTACTATGCAATGGAGTATTGCGATGGCGGCACCCTCAAGCATTGGTGCAGGCACCACGGGCCGCTGCCATGGCCCGAGGTCCGCCAAATCTCCCTGCAACTTGCCTCCGCGTTGGCCTACGCGCATGCCAGCGGCCTCCTTCACCGCGATATCAAGCCAAGCAACATCATGCTTCACGGCGAAGGCGATTTGCGCCAAATCAAGCTCATCGATTTCGGCCTCGCCAAGGATTTTGCCTGCGAAAGCGAGTCGTCGATCACCTTCCGCAACGATAATCGGAGAAAATTCCGCGGCAATTTGGCCACAGCCAGTCCCGAGCAACTTCGCGAAATGCCGCTCTACCCGAGCAGTGATCTGTTTTCCCTCGGCATTTCGCTCTGGTGGCTGCTGCTCGGTAAAAACCCATTTAGCGGGATGAAGGCAGGCGCAATGGTCGCCGATCGTCTGGGACCCGCTTCCTATGCCTCCTCCTTGCCTGCGGATCTCGATCCCGAGGCCCGAGACCTGCTTGATGGGCTGCTTGAAAAAGACGCCAGTAAACGCATCGCCACCGCCGGTGAGGTGATGGAGCGGCTTGGATCAAGCGCTACTCCGAACATCTCCGGACCAGACGAAAGTCGTATAGCTCCATTGCCATTGCCCACTCCTCCCGCATTGGAGAATTGCTATTCGTTAGGCGTCCTCCTTGGCGCTTTCAAGCAGGCCAAGCTTTACCAGTGCACCCATCTCCTCACCAGCCAACCCCTGGTGGCGGTCGTGGCACACTGCTCGCTGACCCCGGACACACTCTCTGGCCTGCGTGTCGCCGCCAGTCGCAAGCTGAATATGGGAACCTATGCATTCCGCGATTGGTGTATCTCCGCCGGCGACGATGTGTTTGTCCTTTCCAAGCCCGTGGGCTGCAGCCTCCGAACCATTCTGACAAAATTGGGGCCTGCCGGCTTTTCGGATCTGCTCCCATTTTTCGCCCATCTGGCGCGATGTTTCGACGCCAGCCAGGCGTGGACCAGCTTCGGCATTCAGGTGAACTCTGACGAGATATTGTTACGGACCCGTGATGGAGGCTCCGAGCTGAAGCACTTTCATGCTTGGTCAGACCTGGATCCTTATGCGGCAGGCAGCCTGCCTTTGTTTCACTCAAGTGCTGATCGGGCGTCCTCCGACACTTCCACATTATCGCCATTGAACCGTGATGTGGTGCCTTTAGCCCAATTTGCCGCATTAATCTATCGCGTGCTTACCGGCAGGAACGTCTTGTATTCCGCCTTCTTTACCACCAGCGGCTACATGGCCGCGCGCGGACTTTCGGAGGGCGGCAACGCGTTGCTCGCCAACACCCTCTGTGCCACGGATACCCAAGCCCCTGCCTGTCACCTTGTCCAAAAACTTGCCCGTCTGGAATCGCTTCCTTTAGCCAAACTCACGCCCCTGGTTGGACCACCCACCGCCACCGATCTCGAAAGCGGCAAGGCATCCCCTACTCCATCGGCCATTTCGATCCTCGCCGGGAGCAACGTCAGCCAACCATCCACCCCCTCCAAGCAAGCATCACAGACCGTCCCGGCGGCGCGCCGCGAACAAGTTGCCGAAATCAAGCACCACACGGCCACGACAAATCCCACAACCGAAGAGAAAATCGTGAAATGCGTGGCGGCCGAACAGGCACACCTGCAAACCAATGCGCAAGCCCGGCAAGCTGCCGATGCCAAAAGCGCTGCCGGCGAAAATGTCCGCCCTAGACGCGAGAATTCCACGCGCCACACCACTGCGGACAAGTCACACCAACCAACAATGGTGCCTCCTCGCAACAAGCCAGCCACGCCCGCCATCCCTCAAGTGTCTATGGGGCGCGCGTTCCGCTCTAAGCGTAAAATGCTCGTCATCACTGCCGTCCTCGTCGCTCTCGTGCCTGCCATTGCCGTCATCATCACGCATCAACGAGCCATTGCTCTCGCTAACGGGAAATCGGTCTCCGAGTCGCCTGGTGCCTTGCCCGGAAAGACCGCTCAAGCATCCCTCATCAAGCAATCCATGCAGAATTTCGCCACCAGCGTGAACCGCAAAGACATGGGACATTTTCACCGGGAAATCTCGCAGTACTGGCAAAATCAAGTTACCAGCGAGGAGTTGAAGCAAGCATTCGCCCCGTTTATCGAGAAAGAGATCGACCTAACGGTGTTGGAGCAGCGCGAACCCACCTTTGAAGGCGAGCCAATACGTGGCAAAAGAGGAACCCTTGTTCTCAGGGGACATTACCCTACCAAACCCAATCAAGTTCACTTTGAGCAAAAATTCATCTGTGAAGGCTCGGCTTGGAAGCTGGTTGCCTTCGGTGTTGACGTCAAATGAGCCAGCCTTCCTTCTACCAGTGCTTCCAATGCAAAATATTGCTTGCCCTTTCCATGGCGGTTCCTAACCTGTGGCTAACATTTTCTATCGAACACACCATGTTTCCGCACTCGACACCCCAGCCACGCTGCCCATGAGCCGATATTTGCTGGGCCGGGTGGTTGGAGTATTGGCATGCATGGCGTTTTGCGGTGCTTTCGCATGCGGCGCAACTACGGCGCTTGTTCCAAGGGGATTAGAAATCGCCAATAACACCGGGGCGACTTGTTTGACAACGCCTGCGGAAAAAGGGCTGCGGGTGCTGATCTTATCGGACTCGATGGGACTCGGCGGTTTTGCATCCGAGTTAGATGCCTGCTTCCGATCTTGCCCGGGCGTGGCCGCAGTGCATACAATTGTGGCCTGCGGGACCAATCCGCTGAGCTGGATGAAAATGCCACCGTATGGCAAGGCCTCAACGCGTTGCGGGTTCTTGCGAATCGAATCGGTTGCCGGCAAGAAAATGCCCGAAGAGGAAAAAGACTTCTACGGAATGACCAAAGGGCACAAGCCGGCGGCACACCGGGTGCCCAAAATCGAGGATTTGATGGAGCGGGTGAAGCCTGACATCGTGGTATTCCAGAATGGCAACAACTTTTTCGATATCTTCAAGCAAGGGCGAGTCATTATTGAGGATACGCACGGCAAGCTGATTCGGGCACATGTCACGCCCCTGATCCGGTGGCTCGCTACAAACGGCTCCAGTGTCAGGAAGTTTTATTGGGTTGGATCACCGCAGGCTGGCAACGTGACGCCTGACGTCCAGCAATTCGTCTTTGATCGCATCGGCACCGAGGCGACAAGAATAGGCGTCATGCTTGATAGTCGGAAAATCACCAGTTACCCATACAAGAATCAGGATAGGGACAAAATGCACTTCTGGGGGAAGGCGGCGCTGGATTGGGGTGACGACATCTTCCGTTTGATTGCAGAGGACCTGATTGCCAATGACATCAACGCCGCTCTAGTCCTCACCAAGCGGAACCTAGAACTTGCGGACCCGGTGGCAAAGGCGAAAGAGGGCGACGTCTCGCTGCGGTTGCGCTTGAAATCGATGACGAAAGTACCCGCCCCGGAATCCTTTGCCCCCTACGGAGAATTTCTAGTAGGGTATTTGTATGACGTGGTTAAGGTGCGGACCGGCAAATACGAAAACAAGGAATTGCTGATGATGCACCCGGCATACATCAAACATCTGAAGCAGGATCTATCTCGCTATCGGACAGGAAAGGAATTTGACCTTACGGTATCGGAAATACTGGAAGACTCACTATGGGCACCCGTCCATCGCCGGGACGACGTCGGTGCGCCGGATTTGTTTCCCTACATGATAAATGAAGACATCGGACGGCATCCTGACAGCTCGGAATGCGCTGATTGCAACCGATAAAGTGACCTAAAATGAATAAGCTCTCTCGACATCTCAAACCGTTTCGGATTCCCTTGGCATTGCTAATGGCGGCTTGCTGCGGCAGTTGCTCTTCCCTCTATACACTGAATCCAGCGCATAACCAGAGTGTGCCGCCGCCGCTCTCGGATGACAGGCCTGCTTCCACCTACAATCCAAATCAAACGGCACAGGGTGCGCCATTATCGGATGGCAGCTCTGCTTCCGTCAATGAGCCAAATTCCGCGGCGCAGAGTCAGGGTGTCCCACCGTTTTCCGATGGCAGGACCACTTATTCCTATAAACCGATCACAGCAGGCCCTTTGAACCGCGCATCAAAGGTATTGATGATCGGAGATTCCCTAACGGTCGGGCCATTTGGGGATCAGATTGAGGCCTGGCTCCTGCAAAACCTTGGGCCGAACCGAGTGGCTGTTTACGCTGCCTGCGGCTCTTCGCCAGAGCATTGGCTCTCATCTCACAAGAATTTCATCTCTTCCTGCGGCTACCGCGAGACGACCACGCAGCGCCATATCTTGGAAGAATACCAGCACGGTCACCGCCCCGCTCCTGTTAGCACTCCGAAAATCGAGACCTTGATGGCAAGGTATCGCCCTCAAATCGTCATCGTGCAACTCGGCACCAACCATTATGACAGCCTGCTTAAGGATGGCAAAAATTCTTTGCCGCAATTGGCGGCGATTTATGAGGCTTTCGCCAACGCCGTGTATAGCCCGGGCGGGTCGACTCGAATGGTGATCTGGATTACGCCGCCGGACTCTTCCAAATTCCCGAAATGGGTGGAAGATGAAGTGGATCATTTGATCACAAGCACCAACCAGCGCTATGGCTTTTACACCTTCTTGTCCCGGCGCTACACTCACTATGTGGCTGGCAAAACAGGGTCGGACGGCGTCCACTATAACGATGCTGCGGCAGCCTCATGGGCCGCGCCGGTCATCCGCATGCTGGATACAACCTTCACCAGACATAGGGTTAAGAATTAGGGATGTTCGGCGATGGTCTTTAGCTCTCACATATTCCTGTTTGTTTTTTTGCCGCTTGTGTTGTTGGCCTATTACGCGTGCCCGCGTGGCGGACGCTCGGTGTTGCTGACGGCGTTCAGTTACGCGTTCTACGGCTGGGCTAACCCCTTGTTCGTGGTGTTGATGTTGACGTCAACGGCCATTGACTTTTTTGCAGGACGGGCTATCGCGCGCGGCGATCACCGTAACCGCGGCAGCGAATACTTCACGCTTATAGAGGGTGGCACGCGCACCCGCGGACAAACACTCGCACTGGTGGTGAGCATGACGAGCAACCTTACAATGTTAGGTTTTTTTAAGTACTTCGATTTCGGTGCTGAGTATTTCGCGCGCTTGTTCGTGGCCCTGGGTTGGACGGGCGCCGGGCAGGTGCATTTTCTCCATCTGGTGCTGCCGCTGGGCATCAGTTTCTACACGTTCCAGTCGATGAGTTATGCCATCGACGTGTATCGCGGTCATGCCAAACCCCTGCGCAGCTTCCTTGATTTCGCCTGCTTCATCTCGCTATTCCCACAATTGATCGCAGGGCCGATCAACCGTTATCAGGACGTCGCGGACCAATTGCTGTATCGCACCCATACCCTCGCCAAATTCTCCCGAGGAGTGGCCTTTTTCTCGCTCGGCATGGGCAAGAAGGTGTTGTTTGCCAATCCCTGCGGACGCATCGCGGATACCGTCTTCGATAGCGGGGTATTGAGCGCGCTGGACGCCTGGACCGGCATGTTCGCCTACACCTTTCAAATCTATTTCGATTTCAGTGGCTATTCGGACATGGCGGTGGGCCTGGGCCTGATGTTGGGTTTTGTGTTCATTAAGAATTTCGATTCGCCGTATCGCTCCTGCGGACTGACAGATTTCTGGCAACGTTGGCACATCAGTCTTTCGACATGGTTGCGCGATTATCTCTATATTCCGCTGGGTGGAAACCGCAAGGGCACCGGTCGCACTTATGTCAATCTGATTGTTGTCATGTTGCTTGGAGGACTATGGCACGGCGCCAGTTGGAACTTCGTCATCTGGGGCGGCGCCCATGGGACATGGCTGGCCATCGAGCGATTTTGGACGCGAAACTTCAAAATCAGACCACCCGTATGGCTGCAATGTCCGCTGACATTTCTCGGGGTTTCATTGTTATGGATTCCATTCCGCGCAGCCGACCTGCCAACAGCCCTGCGGTATTTCGGCAGCCTGTGGCCAGGACGCGGGACGGATCTGTCACTGGTGAGCGCGGCCACCCGCACGCCTTACCTCATGACCAGCCTTCTGCTGGCGGCAGTAATTGCATTTTTCGGCATTCAATCATGGTATTTCACCCGCCAACTTCACCCGTTGAAACTTGGTGCCCTGTTGGGCCTGCTGGTGATCGGCACTATGACGCTGTCGAGCCAAAGTTACAATCCATTCATCTATTTTATCTTCTAACCTATGGATCCGCACCGCTCAGCAACTGCCGCTGTTAACTCCTCACCCATGATAGGTAGGGGCGAGCGCATGGCGATGGAGGAAATCGGTCGCACCGAGATCCGCAAGACTCATGCGGTGATCTTTGTCGGACTGTTTATCGCCTTTCTGTATGGTGTGTTCTTGTGGGATCTTCCCGTGCTGCGAGGAGTTCCGAGCATCGCCGGCGCAACCGCAGCGGCACCACCAGTGTCGCCATCCTCGGCAACCCCCATGGCGTCCATACTACCACAGTGGAGCAACCCACTATTCAATGAAAACCGCAAAATCCTCAACTGGATCAAGGCCACCGAGCGTCAGGTGGACGAGCATTCTCCCTTCGTGCGGGCAGTCCAACCCGCCGTGCAAAGTGTTTTGGCCGCTTGCGGCGAGGGCGGCACCGAGGTGCTGACTGGCAAGGATGGCTGGCTGTTCTATCGGCCATCATTCCGTTTTCTGACACGCCGCGCGGAGCGTTCCGCACGACCTGGAGCCGTTGCAGCGCGCAGTGAACCGTCCGAGGCTGCGGGCTACCATGCATCGCTGGCGGCGGTTACGCATTTTGCACAGGCCCTGAGGGAGCGCGGAATCAGTTTGGTGTTAGTGCCAGCATGGCCGAAGTTGAGCGTCCACCCCGAATTTCTGGGCGGCCCAGCTTATCGCCAATTTGAGGTTTTGAAACCTGCGGAGTTCTCGGCATGGCGTGAGGCATTGGAGCAGGCTGGAGTGGTGGTTTTTGATCCGGCCCACTCGCTCATGGATGCCAAGACCGCACACGGTGGCATGGCCTATCTCAAAACCGACAGCCACTGGAATCCAGTGGCCATGCAGACATGCGCCGCGGATTTGGCACGCTTTCTAACTAACCGTGGACTGGTCAGACCCGGCACTGCAAAAGCGACGCGGGTACCGCGCGCGATCACCAACGAGGGAGATCTGGCCCGCATGCTCAAGCTGCCGTCAGGATCCCGTCAGTATCCGCCGGAGCAAGTTGAAATCTCTGAGGTGCGCGGCGACAAGGGCATCCGCTGGCTGTGCAACCGCGAGTCTCCGGTGTTATTGCTAGGAGATAGCTTTTGCAACATTTTCAGCCTGGCCAGCATGGGTTGGGGACAGGACGCTGGATTTGCGGAACACCTGGGCGCAGAACTCGGCATGCCGGTTGATGCCATCTTGCGCAATGGCGATGGTGCCTCCGCCACCCGCTCCCTATTGGCACGGGAGTTGGCAACTGGCAAAGACCGCCTCGCGGGTAAACGGGTGGTCGTCTGGGAATTCGCCGCCTCACAACTCACTGAGGGCCGCTGGCTCTCCTATCCGTATGAGCTTGTCAAACCACCTGCGTCTGACGGCCAGTTTGTGGAAGTTGCGGATGAGGATTCCGAGCAGGTGTCCGCTACGGTGGCTGAAATCGGCGCGGTTCCGCATCCGAGCGCGACGGTTTACAAGGAGTTCGTAGGCTATCTTGTGCTGGAGGATTTGAAGCCGGTCTTAGGGCATGCGCTCACCGGCCACAAGGCGGTCGTTTATGGACTGGTCATGAAGGACCACCAATGGACGGCTTTGGCGAACTTGAGACCCGGTCAACACATCCGGGCCAACCTGCGGTCATGGACGTCTGCGGAAGATGAATTCGCCCGCCACCACCGCTGCGAGCCGACCGGTGGCCTGATCACCCAACCTGTGAACTGGCTGGCGGAATTTGCCGTTGAAGATTAGCCCCCAATTATATCCGGTCATGCACTCATTCATGAATTCCAAACGCAACCCGACAAATCTCGCGGAACGTATTATTTTCCCCATAGCCGCGGCGATTCTCGGCGCTGCATCCCCCGCGCCAGCGCAGCAGACGGCCACGGCTGCCTTGCCAGCTTTGCCGGCGCTGGCGGACGCCGCTGCGCGCGCCGTGCCCGGCCGCGACGGATGGCTTTTCCTACCCGCCGAAATTCGCCATCTGGCCACCGCGGCGGATGCTCCCGCTCTAACCGGTGACAACGATCCGCTGCCGGCCATTATCAATTTCCAACAATCTCTGACTGCCAAAGGCGTCCGCCTGGTGATCCTGCCCGTCCCCGAAAAATCCCTGATCCGCGCCGACCAATTGTTTCCTCCCGCCGCCGTGGCCGCTGCTGCTGGCTATGCCAAGGCCAGCGGCAGGTTCATCGAAGCCCTCAGGCAAAACGGCGTGGATGTCATGGACGTCAGCCCCGTGCTGGCAGCCGAGGTTGCCCGCGCGGCCGCCGGCGGCGATCCAGTCTACTGCAAGACCGACTCCCATTTCACACCGCGGACGACGGCCGTGCTGGCTCGCGCCATCGCCTCCCACCTTCGCGAAATCCTCCCCGAGGTGGTTAGAAAATCGGCGGATGGTCCGCTTCCAGGCCCGCCAACCCAACTCACTATTCAAGGCGATCTGGCAGCTCCCGGCACCACCGAGGAACTGGCGTTCCAAGTTGTGTTGAAGGCGGTTGGTGCCACCGACCCCCCGGCACCGGATCCAGACTCACCGGTTATATTGTTAGGTGACAGCCATTGCCTCATCTTCCACTCCGGCGGCGACATGCTCGCCAAGGCCGGAGGTCTGGCTGATCACCTCGGCGTGGAATTGGGAAGCGTCCCCGAGGTGATCGCCGTGCGTGGTAGTGGAGCCACAGCGGCACGCGTGAACCTATACCGCAAGGCGCGCAAGGACCCCGGATTCCTCACCAAGAAGAAGGTCATCATCTGGTGTTTCGCCGCCCGCGAATTCACCCAGAGCGATGGCTGGAAAATTGTGCCACTGCCATGACCTCGGGTTGCTTCGCCGAGCCCTGCTTAACTCGCTGCACTTGCACCTTCGTCGTTCACAAGTTCCAGGAAAAAAACCATTGCCATTATCCTCCTCCGCCTCGCTTTGTTGTCATTCGCTTGCATTAACCCTAGCCCGGGAGACCGCAGCGCGGTATTTTTCCACTGCCGCCGCGATACCACTGGCCAGGGCGGCCTGATATTTTTCGTTATGGATCAAGCGGGCTTCATAGGGGTGGGTTATGAAACCGCCATTCAGCAAGATGGCCGGATGGTCGAGCCCGGAGAGCACGTCAAAGCGGGCACGCTTGATGCCACGGTCAACGGTATTGGTGCCCAGCGCGCGCAGTTCGAGGCCATGCACGGCGGTGGCAAGGGCGACGTTGGCAGAGTCGTGTTCATTGCCAGCGCGTAGGTATTTATCCGCGTCAGTTATCCCTTTGCCATAGTCTGGCACACCAGGGGGCGAAAGACTGAAGGTCTCAATTCCGCGTATATCCTGCCCACCTGAGCCAAAGTGGATGCTGATGAAGATGGCGTCTTCCTTGATGGCGTTGGCCGCTTTCACCCGTGCCTGTTCCGAAACAGTGCGGTCGCCGTCGCGGGTCATGAAGACTTTGTAACCCTTCGCTATGAGCTGTTCCTTGATGAGGTATGCAACCTTGAGAGTGTAATCGGCCTCGGTGCCGTAGGCGCTGGTGATGCCACGATCCTTGCCACCATGACCGGCATCGAGTATCACGGTTTTGAAGTTTCCGGCGTTCTTGATGAAATTCGGCCGCAAGACCGGATCGATCAATTTGGCCAAATCCGTGCGTGAAACATAGGCATTGGAGTCAATTTCTCCCACCGGCTTGCTAAGGACAAACTTCACCTTGTTCATTATGCACTCGGTGGAACCGACGTTGAGATTCACCATGATTTTGGCATTTTCCAAGGTGTTTGTGGGCCCATTGCGGGTCAGCTTGGTGAAGTGGTAAAACTGCTTGATGCTCCCTACGGAGACATAGTCATCGCCACCGATAATTTTGACATCCCACGTCGCTCTTGTCAGTTCAGGTGCATCTTCCAGTTTGCGACCCTCCTTGGCCAAATCCGCCCCGATCACCAGCACACAACGAAATCCGCCACGATCACTGCGACTGTCGGGAGTGACGTAGTCGCGGATCGAGGACGATATACTATCTGGATCACTGATGTTCCAAGATGCGCCGCGAACTACACGGTATTTCTTGCCGCCATCGTCTTGTTTCAAAAATGTATATTTATCCAATAATTCTTTCGGCTGGATCTCCGCTCGATACCAATCTTCGCACCATTGACAAACATTACCGCCCATATCAAACAAGCCATATTCATTCGCGATAAAGCTCCCCACGGGACTAGTTCGGGCATAGTCATCCCGATAGCCTTCGATCACGGACATTTTATCAGGCCAGTCCTCATCTTTCGCCTCGCGCCCGGCATAGTTCCCAGCCGCTTTCGGCGGCGGCCATAGGTTGCCCCATGGATACTTGCCACCTCCCACCGCTGCGTTCCACTCCATATCGGTCGGTAAGCGATACTCCTGTTCTACTTCTATTCTCGCCGATTTTCGCTCCTTTTCTGTCAGCCATTTGCAAAACGCTTTTGCATCCTCCCAGCTCACTCCTACCACAGGGTGATCCGGCGTTTGTAGAAAACCGGGGTTCTTCCATGTCGCGCCATTCTGCGCAGGCTTACCCTTGTGCAGCGAAACCATTCCACCAGTTGCATCGAAACCAGTTGACTTCACAAACGCCTCAAAGTCCTTCACCCGTGTATCCCAGATCGAGAACAGCGCTTTCGTACCTGGCACCGGCACAAACTTCATCCCAAGGCTGTTCACAAAAGGTTGGTCCTTCGCAGTCTTGATGATATTCGATGCCTCCTCCTTGGCCAAATCCGCCGCGCGTTGTTGCTCAACCGCTTGTTTGGCGGTCTCTTCCTGCGCCTTGGCTTGCTCAGCAAGTGCTTGCTTTTCCTGCTTGGCTGCCTCTTCTTGCGCCATAGCTTGTGTGGCGAGTGTTTGCTTCTCCTGTTCAGCCTTGGCGGCGCGTTGTTCTGCTTCCTTGGCTTGGGCCGTGGCTGCTTCCGCCTTGTCGCGCTCGCGTTGTACGACGGCCTCATCCACAATCCTAACGGTGTTCACTTCCGGTTTTCTGTAGGCCGCAACCATCGCCCATGCGCCGACAACGCACGCGGCGATAATCCACGGCAATGGCTTGACCTTGCTTCGGGAAATTTTTGAAGTGGGCGATAGGTGCTTGGATGGTGGAGGTGTCGAGAACGGCTGGCCCCGCAACGCAGACGATCTAACATTACTTCCCGAGCCACTGCTTGATGTCTGCGTCCGTCCCGTGCCGCTTCCCCCGATCGACAGGTTTTCCGCGTGGGCTATGGCCCGCAGCAACGCGAGGCACGAGTC